>JANMNR010000801.1:0-5972 GCA_031368325.1 Pirellula sp. | reverse complement strand
GCCTGCATGAACTTGTTCGTCAACTCCGTTTTACTCAACTTCTTGAGCTCTTGAGCTTCGCCAGACCAGCCGAGGGTTTTACGCATCCAATCGGCAATTTCCTCGAGGGATTGGGTCGAGTTCGCGACCACATCCTTGAGAGGTTTGTTGCTTTTGCCGAAAATGGAATCTGCTTTCTGAGTCGCGCTGAACCGCAACTGAATGGCTTTTTCAACGGATCGATGGCTGATTGCGACAAGCGTCCTGGTCGCTGAGTCGGCTGACTTTTCCGTTGGTGGCTCATCACCCTTGGTTTCCTCGGAGGCTTGCAATTGCTCCATGACGTTGGGGTCCTCGAACCGAGTCCCTGCCCATTCGGCGAGTGCGGCGCCGTCGATCATGTAAGACTTTGGTCCCGTCTGCACTTGGAAGCGATTGAATGCGACCATGATGGGGAATTGACTCTCCCGTTCGATATACGTTGCTTCTGCTTTTGCGAGCAACTTTTCTGCAAGCTGTTCTGTTTCAGGGGTGCGTACATCCTCGATGTTCAAATCAATTCCAAACTTGTTTTTCATCCAGCCGACGAGCATCTTTAGGCCGTACTCCTCACGAAGGAACTCGTCTCCTTCCGACAGATCAATGGCCGCGATGTACTTTTGAGCCTGTGCAATCAGCTCTTCGTCCATTCGATCGCGATCGACTTTCTTAAGCATGCTAACGGTATAGTTGGTTGCAAATCGATTGTTTACCCATTTGGCCATCGCTTCCCAGTTCCATTCGGACTGTTCCTCTTCCGATGGCATGTTCTCATCGATCGCATCGAGGATTTGAGTTTCGGCAGTACGTTCTGCTTTGTCCTTGGCATATGCGACTGCGGTGGCTGGTTCAACACCTCGGAAATCTTTTGGCTCCAGTTGCACACCAAGCTGAGCCCCCGCCCATTTGGCGTATGATTCTGGGCCGTGCATTGGATCGCAAAACTGCGCAACATTCTTTTCAATTTGTTCTCGAAGCTGGAACATCACGAGATCGCGACAGCTTGTACCATCGAGAATTTGCTGTCGATAGCCGTAGACTTTCTTGCGTTGATAGTCCATGACCTCGTCGTATTCGAGTAGGCTCTTTCTGGCCTCGAAGTTACGCTCCTCGACCTTTTTCTGAGCTCCAGAAATTCGCTTGGAAACGTAGGGGCTTTCGATTGCATCTCCCTCGCCCATGCCCATGCGTTTCATCCACTCGCGAACCCATTCGCCAGCAAAGATCCGCATCAAATCGTCTTCGAGGGACAAGTAAAAGCGGCTGGAGCCCGGATCACCTTGCCGACCGCAACGGCCTCGTAATTGTAAGTCGATACGTCGCGATTCATGCCGTTCGGTAGCGATCACGTAAAGTCCGCCTAGATCTCGAACGCGTTCGCCCTCTTCTTTCATCTTTTCCCGTTGCTCAATTTCGAGAACGAGGGAATCCCACTCTTCTTTGGGAACTTCAAGCCGCGTGGGATACTTGTCCTGCAATTGAGCCCACGCCATCGTTTCAGGATTGCCACCCAGGATAATGTCCGTTCCACGGCCGGCCATGTTGGTTGCGATGGTTACAGACTTGGTCCGACCGGCTTGCGCGATGATCTCTGCCTCGCGTTTGTGTTGCTTTGCATTGAGGACTTCGTGTGACACACCGCGTTGATCGAGGAGTTTCGAAAGGCGTTCGCTTTTCTCGATAGAGACGGTACCGACCAAAATAGGACGCGTTGCGCGCTCGATCTTGTCAACATCCGCAACCTCGATCTCCTCGATGTCCTTGGAGTCCGATTTTCGTATCTTGATCGCCGATTCGTTTTCCGATTGGATGTTGCCAATGAGGAAACCTTTCTTTCGATCCTTAAAGTACACCGTATCGAACTTGGTCACTCGTTCAATTTCATCGGCAACTGCCGCGTACTTTCCTTTTCGGTCAGATAGATTGAGTCCGGGAATTCGATGCGTTGCAATCCACGATTGGAAGGGATTGCGGTGACACCTAGATTGTAAATCTTGCTGAATTCGCTGGCTTCGGTCATGGCCGTACCGGTCATACCCGAGATTTTTTTGTAGAGTTTGAAAAAGTTTTGCAGAGTAATGGTCGCAAGTGTCTGCGTTTCTTCTTTTATTCTGACCCCTTCTTTGGCTTCAACGGATTGGTGCAATCCATCGCTCCACTGCCGACCGTCCATCAAACGGCCAGTGAATTCGTCGACGATAATGATCGCACCTTCCTTTACCACGTAGTTAACGTCGCGTTTGTAAAGGTGGTGTGCTTTAAGAGCATTGTCCAAGAGGTGAGGCCATTCCATGTTTCCAACGGTGTAGAAACTCTCGACTCCCGCAAGCTTTTCGGCGTCGCGAATGCCGGCGTCCGTCAAGTTGACCGTGTGGTCTTTTTCGTTGACCACAAAGTGTTCTTCCTTTTTGAGAGCACGCGCAACACGATCCGCTTCGACATATTTCCCGAGATCTCGCGCTGCCGAACCTGAGATGATGAGCGGAGTTCTCGCTTCATCGATCAGGATATTGTCCACTTCATCGATAACCGCGTAGTGCAACGGGCCCTGAACCTGTTGCATATGTGGCGGAAAGCGATTGTCGCCTCGGCTCGCCATACGCATGTTGTCGCGAAGATAGTCGAACCCAAGTTCGTTGTTGGTTGCATAAGTGATGTCGCAGGAATACGATTTTTGGCGTTCATCGTTGTCCATTCCACTTTGGATATTGCCAACTGTCAGGCCCAGTCCCATGTAGAGCGGTGCCATCCATTCCATATCGCGTCGTGCCAGATAATCGTTAACTGTTACGACGTGGACGCCACGTCCCTCGAGAGCATTCAGATAAGCAGGTAAGGTCGCCACGAGAGTCTTTCCCTCGCCTGTGATCATTTCAGCAATATTGCCACCGTTGAGAACCATGCCACCTATGAGCTGAACGTCATAGTGCCTCATTTTCATGAAGCGGCGACCGGCTTCTCGACATGTCGCAAACGATTCGACGAGGATATCGTCGATCGTTTCTCCGTCACTCAACCGCTTCTTAAAGATTTCGGTTTGCTGACGAAGCTCACTATCGCTCATGGCGATCATTCGAGGCTCTAGCAGGCCTACCTGCTGAGCATACTGCGTATAGCGTTTTATTTGTCGCGAGTTGGCGGACCCAAAAAATGTCGTAAGCCCACGGTCGATTCCACCCAACACTCCATTAATCGTGTTGGTTGTTCCTTCCCAAAATTTCTCGAGCAGATCCATTATTAAAGTTCGTTCGAAAGTGGATTCGTTGAAATCGTTTCCAAATCCCCCGACACAGGATTGGAATACAAAAGCGGTAATCCCCGGGCGGGGGGCGAGCGTAAGCCCAATTAATCGATGCATTCTACGCATTTTCTACAATTGGTCGCCGGGGAGCGTAGATATTCCGCGTTATTGCGTCAATTGAATTCGAGTAAAGAAGCGAGTGGCAAGCTTTGCCTATTTTGGCTAAACCCCCATGGTGTTTGGTTTTCGTGACGAATAGGCCGTTAGGGGCATCTAGATTGAGAATTTGCCGTTTTTCCGCTCAGAATAGGGATAGATTTTTTTGCTGTCGAACGAAAAATTGACTGACTCCCCTATGGGCATCATTCCAATTTGCGTCCCACTTGAGATTTCTAAAGTCACCCATGCCGTTGCTAAAACCCGAACAGGACATTTGGCCGCTCAATCTGCTGGACGAGCCAGAAACCGGGAGCGAATTGCAGGGGGCCGCTGAGTCCGAATCCGAGCAGCCAACCGTTCTAGTGTCCTCGCAGAGCGTCGTTACTCAATCGGAGGTCGGTTTAGACCATTCCAGGATTGAGCCATGCAAAAGCACTTCACGGACCATTTTGGCTCAAGAAGGAACTTGGTGGGCTCTCTACACTTTGGCTCGGTTCGAAAAGAAATTGATGCGGCAATTGTTGGAAATTGAAATCCCTTTCTATGGACCAACCATTGCTCGCCGATATAGATCACCGCAGGGGCGAATGCGAACGAGTGTTGAGCCGCTTTTCCCAAACTACGTCTTCATTATGGGAGACGAAATGGCTCGCTACAAAGCGGTATCGACTGGCAGTGTTAGCCGTTGGATGCCGGTGGCAGACTCTGTGGAGTTGGTAACCGATTTACGTCAAATTCGAAGCTTGATTCTGACCGATGCGCCACTCTCTCCGGAGCTTCGTCTGCAACCTGGACAAAAAGTTCGGGTCAAGACGGGGGTTTTTAAAGGGTTCGAGGGGGTGATTATTCGGCGTGAAAACGAGATTCGTTTGCTAATTTCCGTTCGGTACATGGGCAGAGGGGCTAGCGTGGCACTGGACGATTGCCAAGTTGAGGCCGTCTAGGCTGAAATTTTCGCGGCTTTAAGTGGCCTAGAGATTACTATTTTACTTACTCACAGCGTTTGCTTTTCACTTCCTCTTCCACCCCATTGTGATGTTTGAATTTTCATGATTGAATCCCCTGTATTTGTGGCGGGACACGGCGGAATGGTCGGGGCTGCTGTTTGTCGACGCCTTGCTGCTATGCCGGGGATCGAAGTGATCACGCGATCGCGAAGCGAGTTGGACCTGTGTGAGGAATCGCAGGTAAACGATTTTTTTGCAAAAAACAAACCTGCAACCGTTATCTTTGCATCCGCTAAAGTGGGCGGCATTCATGCAAACAAGACCTTCCCAGTCGAGTTTCTAACGGATAATTTGCGGCAAGAGTTGGCTACGATTCATGCAAGCTATCGAAACGGAGTTGGGCGATTCATGTTCTTGGGAAGCACATGCATTTATCCGCGACTTGCCAAACAACCGATCAAAGAAGATGAGTTGCTTGCAAGCCCCTTGGAACAAACCAACGAAGCGTATGCGTTGGCGAAAATTGCTGGCTTGAAACTCTGTCAGTACTTTCGTCAGCAATACGGTGTGCTTTATCACTCTGCCATGCCGACCAATCTTTATGGCCCGGGAGACAATTACCATCCTGATCACAGTCACGTCTTGCCCGGCATGATTCGTCGATTTCACGATGCAAAAGTGCGAGGCGATTCGGTTGTTACCATTTGGGGAACAGGAACACCACTGCGAGAGTTCTTGCACGTAGATGATTTGGCCGATGCCATATTGCATCTTTGCACGCTTGCGGATCCCCCCGATTGGGTCAATGTGGGAACCAGTGTCGACGTCAGTATCTTGAACCTCGCAAAATTGGTAGCAAAGACTATCGGCTTTGCCGGAGAAATTCAGACGGATCCCTCCAAGCCGGATGGGACACCACGTAAGCTAACCGATACATCATTGATTAGGTCTACAGGCTGGGTACCGAAGATTGGCTTGGAGCAAGGCATCATTTCAGCTTACCAGTGTTTCTTGGACGAGGTCAATTCTGGCAAATTGCGATCCAAATAGGATTGCGATAGCAGAGGCTCGCCTTCAGTGGCTTAGAGTAGACCACCTACCGCATCGGAATGAAACGGAAAGGTCTTGCCTCGCAATTTCGAAGCCACAGCTTTGAAGACTCCTTCGTGATCTGTTCCAGCTGAGCTTCCCAGTCCCGCATCGATAAACGTCCACCCACGCTGTACTTCACGAGCGAAATCCACCACTAAGCAACGAGAGTGGAATGCCAACGAAACCCGCTCCGCAAATCCAGCGAGCACAGTCAGATCTGCTTTTGGGGGTGGAAAACCCATCGGCTTGGGAATCTCCTTAAGGTGTTGAAAGGACCAAGCGAAAGGCTTTCCGTCCACGACCCAGACACGAATTTCCTGAGGAAGTGTTCCATAGGTGCCCGTCCCTGCCTCCACACATTCCTTCCATTCACGTGCAATCACGAGCGCGTTCCAGCCGAGCATTCTGCGAAGCTCTTCAGCTTCTAATTGCAACTCATTGGAATTTCGAATCCGCGATGTGCTTCCACCGAGCTTTAGCGAACTATCGGATGCTCGAACCAAGAGAGGATAAAC
>JANMNR010000799.1:0-33402 GCA_031368325.1 Pirellula sp. | reverse complement strand
CGCCTTTTGAACCCCCGTGCTAAACCCTTCACTGTCAAAGCTACCGAGCCATCCGCCACCCAAACGGGTTTCAAATTGAGGGGCTGTCAACCCATGGGCCATCGCGTGGACCTCATGCATTGGCGGGGATGGACTGGCGGCTATCGAACGAAGTCTCTCGATCCTAAGCAAGCGTTGAAACTCTCCACAACGACGTTTAGCTCGCTCGAGTCTCGCTTGCGTAGAGGTCGTTTCCGGAAACCCTTGCGATATGATCCAGCCGACCTCCGTTTCGTGGTCCCAAGCCAAAACGACATCGTAGAGAGCGAGCGTTGCCAATGGCAGTTCAAACTCATTGTGCCTGGCTGGCGGAACGCGTTCGAAGCATCGTCCTAGCTCGTATCCCAAAAACCCCGCTACTCCACCTTGGAACGGCGGCAATCCAATCACTGTGGTTGAACGAAAGTTTGCAAGCCATTGTTCGAGCTTGGCTAGCGGATCGGCGACGACGCGATCGACCTTAAGGATGTCGATCGGATCCGCTGCCAAAAAACTGTAGCGAGATTGCTTGTCACCGACCAACGCGCTATCTAACCAGCAGCAACTCGGTAAATGCTTCAAGCGTTCGAATGCGATGCAAGCGGTTATGCCACTTGGCAGTGGCTCAACGTGAGGGGCTGTGGCAGCGAGGATCATGTTGGTGGTAATGAGTGCGGCAGCACATTCCGCTGGCTTCAAGGGCTGCATGCCTCGTGCAATTCGATGGCACGCCGCTTCGCGGGTTTAACATCAGAGGCCGTTTGCCACTGAAAGGTCAACGCTTTCTTTTCTTGTTTCCGCGTTCGGGCGGATTTCCCGGAGGACGCTTGGGTTTATCATCGCTTGCCGGGTCGGTCTCGACCTTTTTGCCGAACCACTTTGGAAACAAATCAGCAAGCGTTTCAGGTGGCTTTGTCGCTTTCATTTTTGGCTTGTCGCTGTTGGAAGGCGATGTAGCGAGCCGTTGCTGAGGTGTCGCGGGTTTTGACAACGTTGTGATGATATCGTTTACAGCGTTCTCGGGCAGGTCGACCATACTCGACTTGGGAGTGAATCGCTTGATGAGGAACCGCTCCACCAACGACCACGTTGATGAGGTGATAAAATAGATGCAAAGTCCAGCGGGTACCTTAAAAAACAATACACCCATCATAATGGTCATGATCATCATCATTTGCTGTGCGACGCGTGTTTGTTCGTCGGTAGCTTTTGGCATCAGCACTTTTTGCTGAATAATAAAAAGCGTAATCGTGATAATTGGCAGGATATTGAGGTAAGGACCAAACCAACCTGCGCCGCGACCAGCGATGATTTCTGGCATCCAAGACTGCCAATCCATGAACATGTCGGGGCCAGCAAGATTGGAGCACCAATCCCAACCTGGGAAGAGGGATTGCTGGCGGAGTCCAACGTCCACTGAAACACATCGATACAAGCCGATCACGATCGGCAGCTGAATCAATGCCGGCAAGCAGCCAGCAAACTGATTGATGCCCGCCTTTTTCATCAACATCTGTTGAGCAGCCATCATTTTGCGTGGATCATCCTTGAGCGCTTCTTTGAGCTTTGCCAACTGAGGCTGAACGGATTGCATCTTCTGTGCATTCAGTGCCATCATGCGACTCACGGGAAACATACATGACCGGACAAGCACCGTGAGCATGATGATGGCTACGCCAAAATTCTGGGTGATCCAAAAGAAAAAGTGCAGGATGTATCGCAGTAGCTTGGCAAAGAATCCGAAGATACGCCAACCATATTCGATCGCATCATCGAGTTTGTACGCAGCAAGCAATTCAGGGTCTTTTGGACCTGCGAAGATCTGATAACTTTGCTTCCATTCGCCCTTTGGGGCTATCTTTACAGACTCTGATTCAAACCAAAAACCGATGTTGGTGGCTTGTTGTTTAGACGAAGGATGTTTGATTGGGTCGGTGTACACGGAGTTATGTACTGTTGCTTTTGCCCACTTTAGGTTTTGCATCGAAGACGGTTCACTTGGGCTGGCCAACATCGCTGCCGTAAATGATTGCGTGTCTAGTCCGATGTAATTTAGGTTTCGTTTCGGTGCGCTGTCCGCGGGGCCGAAAAGTAACTTGTCAGGTGAGGATGGAAAGCTGGTCGCATTTGAAACGATGGTACGCGTTGTGTAGAGCGAGTGGGTTGAAGTGCTGTCGTTGACGATGACATCGCGTGCACCTGCTGCACTAAAGAAGAATGGCGATATCTTGGTCGGGTACCACCAACCCTCGAGCGAGATACCGTTGAGACCGACTTGTCGAAGGGCAACCATGTGCATTTCGTCGTCAAGGTTTCTGACGATGGTGGTGAGTTCCAAGTGCTGCTGTCGCGTGCTCGAGTTGTCTTGCCCCGGTATCGGTTTGGCAGGCAGCAGTCGATATTGCTTAACTAATTCCAGGTTGGCTTTTATACCCGCCAGCTTTAGATAAGGACGAAGGGGCATCGTGAACTCAACTCCCATTCCCTCATCCATATCGATTGGCTTGCTGTCCCATCGCCCCTTGAGCGTGTTCTCTAAGCCCGCGATCGCTTGCTCGCCTTCCTCAATCGAAAACTGATCAACTGCGCCCAACGTTGTGGCGCACGAAGCGAGTGCGAAATTGCCTTGGACCTGTTCGTACTTGAAATCGTCCTCGGCTCTCAGGACATCGAGCGGTTTTTCGGTCAGGATGCAATCGAAAGTCAGCTCGGTACCTAACGGAGCAGCTCGCATTTCAGGAGAGACCTTTTCGCCAGAACCGGCTTCCAATTCCTTGACCTGAGAGTCTGCATTCACTTCGGGCGCGGGAGCGACCGGTTTGTCTGGCTCGGCGTTGGCGGTTTC
The DNA here is from genome assembly GCA_031368325.1 of Pirellula sp. Taxonomy (GTDB): domain Bacteria; phylum Planctomycetota; class Planctomycetia; order Pirellulales; family Pirellulaceae; genus JBKCUI01. The sequence goes on along the minus strand of JANMNR010000799.1, from coordinate 30,539 downwards.
ACCACGCATAACCTTAAGTTCGATGGTCTTGCCTGCAGACTGGTTGCTGAGGCGCTTGTCTAGCTTATAGATTGACGGGAATCCGGATAAACCATCCCAGCCAATGATCTTGTCGCCCGGTAGCAAGCCGACGAGGTTTGCGTTTTCGCGGCATTTTGCGGTCGCAGCAGCCGATCCTCTGGGTACGGAATTGACATCGAGCGATGAGGTAGATTCCACGAGAGCAAGGTAACCAAGATAACCATCACGTTCTTTCTCATGAAGCGATCGGTTTTCGAACTTGCCTGGACTTTTTTGCTCAACTAATTCAATTCGTTCGATCGCGGCCCCCTCGTTATCGAGGGTGACTAGGAACTGATAATTGTCCTTGGGGTCCATGCTTCCCAAAGTGACGCGTTGCCTGGGCGGTTGTTTTGGAAGCGAGAATTCTGGATCTTCTTTGGTTAAGCGTTCCGCGGCTTCTTTGGACTGAGCCTTTTTCTGCTCCTTTGCTTTTTCCAAAAGTTCGTTTTGTTTTTCTTGCTCCAGACGAGCAATTTCGCGTTGACGCTGCATGCTATTGAATAGCAGGAACATCGAGATGCAGATCAGCAGCCATGCAAAGAGTTTTCTGTCCACTAAACAAATCGCTTGTATGAGAATTGGAGGTGAGTTGTCGAGGCGGATAGGTAGGATGTCTAAGCCACGTTGGGCGTTCCGGTTCCGCTGCTTGCCTAAGTGCCGAATTGTCAGCGTCTTAGCGTGTTTTGGCTAGTGCAATATCTCAGAAGCGGTACGCGGGATTTTTCGTGTCAAAGTCGTTGTCGCTGAGTCCTACGTTGAGTTTAATGTCCTGATAAGTGTACTCCTCAAGCAATTCTGGCTGGCTGCCGGGTGTCTTGGGCCAGCTGAAGCTCGCGTACTTTATAGGCAGGAGCAATTCGTCGTCGATGTAGATTTGGGCCAAGTAGAATTCGAATTCAACGGTTTTTCCGTCAATGAATACGGTTGGATTCTCGTGCAAAAACTCGATGAGCCGGCATGGACGGTCGCTAAGCCGCGCGTTTTCTGTGGTTCGAACGGTTGCAGGCCCCAGTTTGCGGTCACGTTCGCCCCGCTCGATCAGCTTTACCAGTAGTTTTTCGAGTCCGATCTCGGTAATGGGGTATCGATTGCCAACCATCGCCAGACGGCTTTCGGGCATTAGGTCGACCGAAATCATCCCGAGCAAGCCGGCTTCGTGGGCCGTTAGCTTGTTATTGTTTTTACCTTGTACCCAAATGACTTCACGACCCGCTTGGGACTTGGGCTCTAAGGTTTTCAGATACACCGAGACAGTTCTTTCCGCCGAGTCCGCTGCAACGGGCGGACCGTACTTCAATTTCAGAGCCATTTTGGATTCGGGCACGACTTTGCCACCGACCAGTTCCCGTTTAATGAGGACCGCGGTGTAGTCCTGATGTTTTTCGGTATGGTTGCGGAGCGCGGTTCGCGCTAAGTCCAGCACTGGGTCGAGTGCATGTCCAACGGACGGCCCATTGGTCTCTAAATTAGAGTTTGATTCGCCGTTCTTGGTGTTTTCGGAGTTCCTTGTCGGCTTAGAAACAGACTCGTTCGCAATTTGGTTCCAAATCAGATAAGCCGCTGTGCCCGCTAGGACCGCGACGAGAAGGAAGCAGGCAGCTAGTCGTGAAGCCCAAACTCGGTGCCCTTGTCGAGCCACGGTTGCACCTCTTGTTTGGAAAGGGATTTCGCGAATTCAAAGCCTTTGCTGGTCAACGAAAAATCGCGATGGGTGTGATGCATGACGAGCCCATGTTCGCAGAGCGATCGAAATCCCTCTAGAAAACGAACCGTAACCTCAGGTTCGGCGGGATCTCGAAACGCAATTGTCTGCGATTCGTCCAATTCCACGTAGACGGCCAACATTCTCGACGGAGCTTCGAAAGCGGCGTTCACCGCTTTGATTTCAATGACGCCCCGGTCGCGAGCCGCCACAAGGATGGCCTTTGATTCAGGTGAGAACGTCGTCAGGTCAAGGTCGCTTGCGGGGCGATAATCGACCATGGCGTTGCTGCAAAGTTGAGAAAGAGCCACTAAGACCGGTGCGCCGGCACCGAGGGCATCCCAGCTTCCTGTGAGGTAGTTGTCGAGCGGTTGCAGTTTGGCAACGCTTCGAATCGGCTTTGAGAAGTCTTGCTCCATGAGTCTTTTGCTTTGGACGTCAGTTGATTACGGATTGTCGAGGGTGGCAAACAGTCCCATAATCGTACGCGTTCTTGTTTGAGAAAACAGGCTCTCTCGTTTTATATTCACGAGTACCGTTCCAAATTCCTTCCTGGAGAGTTGTCAAATGGCCTTGGTTCCGCTTCGCAAAGTTCTCGATCACGCTGCCGAAAACGCGTATGGAGTGGCTGCATTTAACGTCAATAATATGGAGCAGATCCAATCGATCATGGAAGCGGCACAGGAAACAAATTCACCTGTGATCATCCAAGCTTCACGTGGAGCAAGAACTTATTCGCAGGATGCATACCTTCGCCATTTGATGTTGGCCGCTGTCGAACTCTACCCCAACATTCCTATCGTCATGCACCAGGATCACGGCAACTCGCCTGCGACCTGCCTCTCGGCGATCGAAAACGGATTCACCTCCGTGATGATGGACGGTTCTCTAAAGGAGGATGGCAAGACACCGGCACCCTACGAATACAATGTCGAGGTCACGAAAGAGGTTGTCAAAATGGCCCACGCTCGCAATGTGTCTGTCGAAGGTGAGCTCGGATGCTTGGGGTCACTCGAGACGGGTGGCGGCGAAGCGGAAGACGGCCACGGTGCCGAAGGTGTGCTTAGCCACGACCAATTGCTGACCGATCCCGACGAAGCGTTTCGATTTGTGTCAGAGACCAAAGTGGATGCCTTGGCTGTTGCAATTGGCACAAGTCATGGTGCTTACAAATTCACTCGCAAGCCGGACGGCGAAGTGTTGGCAATGTCGCGGATCGAAGCGATTCACAAATTGTTGCCAAACACCCACCTGGTTATGCATGGGAGCAGCAGCGTCCCACAAGAACTGCAAGACATCATCAACAAATTCGGTGGCTCGATGAAACAGACATGGGGAGTTCCAGTCGAAGAAATCCAGCGCGGGATCAAGAGCGGCGTGCGCAAGATCAACGTGGATACCGACTGCCGAATGGCGATCACGGGTGCAATTCGCAAAGTGCTCGCTGAAAACCCTGATAAATTCGACCCACGCGACTATTTGAAGCCAGCTCGAACAGCCATGAAGCAAGTCTGCATGGACCGAATGATTTCGTTCGGACAAGCTGGCAATGCGAGCAAGATCAAGTAGTTTAGGGAACCGCCGTTGGCATTCGCAACCCGACGCGAAGGCTCGGGTTAGCGGCCAAGTCCATTGCGTCCACGTCGGGTATCAAAATTCGTCCCTCTCTCGAAGACTTTGGAGATTCCTGTCATGAATCGATTTGTAATTGCACTCAGTTCCTTGCTCCCACTGTGGTTATTGTGCGCGGTGTGCGTGGACTGCGTTTCATCTCAGGAGTTTCCAGGATCTGGCAAGGTGACGAAGGTTCACGGTGGATTCAAGTTCACGGAGGGACCGGCCTATGACGGCAAGCACTTATACTTTACGGACATTCCAAATGATCGGATCATGAGAACCGACCTCAAAGGAAACCTTGAGACATTCATGGAATCGTGCGGTCATTGCAACGGCTTGATGATCGATGGCAACTCCAAGTTGATTGGATGCCGAATGGATGGCGAGTTGATTGCGATCGATACCAAAACCAAGGAAGTCAAATCGTTGTCGTCCAAGTTCCAAAACGTTCGTTTCAACGCTTGCAACGATTTGGTCATCGACAAATCGGGCGGCATCTATTTCACTGACCCAAGGTACATGGCACCAGATCCTTGGCCACAGGGAAAAGAAGCGTTCTACTATCGTTCACCTAAAGGCGAAGTTACTCGACTGGGCGATGACCTCTCCGCCCCGAATGGAATCATTTTGTCACCAGACGAGTCGACACTTTACGTTGTACCGAGCATGCAAAAGCAAGTGCACTCATACGTTGTTAAATCGCCGGGGGTGATTTCAAATAAACGGGTTTTGTTTGAGATCAAGCAACCGGCCGACAAGGAGAATTCTGGCGGCGATGGATTGTCCATTGACGTTGCCGGAAATCTTTACATTACAACGGACTTGGGTGTACAAGTCGTTTCTTCCGAAGGCAAATTGCTCGGTATCATTTCATTTGCGGAACAACCAGCGAATTGCTCATTTGGTGGTCCAGACCGGAAGACTCTTTTCGCGACCTGCCGAACGGGTTTGTACTCTGTCGAGATGCCCATCGCCGGCCACGCGTTCTCTGGCAAAGTAGAGTAGCCTGGCTCGCGATGATTGCAACACAAGGACTCTTGCCCATTGCCGTGTTAATTTCGGGTGGTGGCACTACACTTCGAAATCTCATTGAGCTACGCGATCAAGGGATGCTTCCTGTCGATATTCGCTTGGTTGTCAGTTCTACGAAGGATGCCAAGGGGCTTGCGATTGCGACGAGTGCATCGATACCGACACTCGTTGTTCCAAAGAAGAAAAACCAACCTGCAGAGGAGCACTCCGCGAATGTTTTCAATCCAATACGCAAGGCTGGAGTGCAGCTCGTCGTTATGGGGGGATACCTCCAGCACGTTTTGATTCCGCTGGACTTTGAAAACAAGGTAATAAACATTCACCCCAGCTTGATTCCTGCCTTTGCCGGCAAGGGGATGTACGGCCTGAAAGTGCATCAGGCAGCTATCGATTTCGGAGTCAAGGTCTCAGGCTGCACCGTGCATTTCGTAGACAACGAATACGATCATGGGCCAATTCTTTTGCAAAAGACCTGCGTAGTGGCAGATGGAGACACTGCAGAATCGCTTCAAAAGCGAGTATTTGCACTTGAGTGCGAGGCTTTGCCAGAGGTGATCCGAAGCATTGCGGCTCGCGTCTAGGACGAAGCGAGGCATGTTGTAAGACGTTCGATGAGTTCGTTCGAGAACAGGACTTCCTGTTGCGGACGAAGGGGTTGAGCAGTTATACTATTCGTTAGCTACCAAACTCTTCCCCGCCTCCCCTCATTTCGCGTTTTCGTTGTCTCGTCGATTGCATTTTGGTTCAAATTCGTCCAATTGCAAAGCTGCTTGATAATGGACCGAGAGCTTATCAACGCCCACAACCATTATGAACGGTCAAGATGATGATGCAGACCGCCCCCAAGGGGCGTCGCGCGCACGGCCTCACTTTCGACGCGAGGAAACGCTTTCGCTCTCGGAAGAACTGTTCAAGGAGCAACGGAATTCGGGCGTAACGCCATTGCCGACCGAGAAACGCGAGTCGCTTGATTTCGCTACGTTGCAGCAAATGCCCCCCGAGGAGCTTTTGGCGAATGCCAGAATCGAAGGTATCCCGAACGCCGAGCAATTGGATCGGCAGGAGCTAGTTTTCCAAGTACTCAAGGCCAGGATGCTGTCGTCGGGAATTCTTTATGGTGAAGGGACTTTGGAAATCTTGGCGGATGGCTTCGGATTTCTAAGGTCGTCGAGCCATCATTACATTTCATGCCCCGATGATATCTATATTTCACCGTCGCAAATTCGGCGTTTTGGACTGACGACAGGGATGACGATTTCAGGCCAAGTACGACCTCCAAAAGAAAACGAGCGCTACTTTGCTTTGTTGCGGGTCGAAGCGATCAACTATCGCAACCCAAGCGTTGTCCGATCGAGAAAGCCATTTGACGTCCTGACACCGCTCCATCCTAACCTCCGAATAGTAATGGAGACGAGTCCAGATGTAATCGAAACACGTGTGGTCGATCTCATCGCACCAATAGGTTTTGGGCAACGTGGACTGATTGTGTCGCCCCCTCGAGCCGGCAAGACGATCTTGCTGCAAAAAATGGCCAGGGCCGTTCTTCAAAACTACCCGGCAGCGTACGTCATGATGTTGCTCATCGATGAGCGGCCTGAAGAAGTAACCGACATGATGCGTGAAGTGCGAGGTCCAAAGTGTGAAGTGATCAGCAGCACGTTTGACGAGCCCGCGTCGAGGCACATCCAAGTTAGTCAAATGGTCCTGGAAAAAGCGAAACGATTGGTGGAAGACGGCGTCGACGTCGTAATCTTTTTGGATTCGATCACGCGGTTGGCACGGGCTTGGAATGGCGAGTGCCTTCAGTCCGGGAAGTTGCTAACAGGCGGGCTTGATTCCAATGCCATGCAAAAGCCCAAGTCGTTTTTTGGTGCGGCTCGCAAAATGGAAGAAGGTGGCTCGCTGACCATCATTGCAACTGCATTGGTTGGAACGGGAAGCAAAATGGACGACGTCATTTTCGAAGAGTTTAAGGGGACAGGGAACTTAGAAATTGTGTTGGATCGAGCGATGGTCGACAGGCGCATTTGGCCTGCCATTAACATAAGTCAATCTGGAACCCGCCGCGAAGAAGCGTTGCTCGACCCAAGCGAGTACCAACGCATTTGCACCTTGAGAAAAACGCTCGCAGACATAAACCCAACCGATGCAATGGAGATGCTTGTCCAGAAGCTGAATAAAACAAGATCGAATGCCGAGTTCTTGATGGGAATTCGCGCGTCTTGATGAGTGCGAATGCAACCTGGAAGTGTTTCGACAGCCAACGCAAAAAAGGAAGATCTGGTCATGCCACGAGAAGTTACGCCGAGTGATTCTATTGCCCCGAAAGCCAATTCCCCACGCATGATCGCTTTGGTTGTGTCCGACTACAACGAGAATATTACCGGCAAATTGAGCAAGGCCGCCGTGAAAACCTTGATCGCAAGTGGCGTTCAGGATGATGACATTCATTTGGTGAGAGTCCCTGGTGCCTGGGAGTTGCTTTACGGATCGCAATTGATGATCCAGCAGCCGGAATGTCGAGGCGTGATAGCGTTGGGGGCTGTGATCAAAGGGGAAACGACTCATGATCAACATTTGAACCGGGCGGTCAGCATGGGGCTCATGCAGATGTCCCTGGATCACTGCAAGCCGGTTGCCTTAGGATTACTGACCGTGAATTCATTGGAGCAGGCCATCCAGCGGAGTGGCGGAAATGTGGGAAACAAAGGCGAAGAGGCTGCAAACGCCTTGATTGCTTGTCTAAAGCTCGCCGATGGAATTCGTGTGCCCAGTTAATCGCCACAGTACACTGAGTTTTGCGGGTACAATGGCTCTTGTTCGGCGCAGCTGTTCCAATTCAAACCGTCGCTAAATCGAAAAGGTTGGGTAAATATGTTCAAGTTACTGGCTATGGGCTTAATGGTCTTCGTTGTTTCTTATTTGCCAAAAGAAGAGTTGAAGCACACTGAGGACACTCTCAAGGATGTCAAAGAGCGCGTCACCGAAAAGAAGGCGATATTGGTAGACGTTCGTGATCTAGTGGAATGGAATGACGGCCACATCGAGGGCGCTGTCCACTTGCCATTTCGCGATCTGCAGGACAAGTTTGATGAGAAAGTGCTGCGCGAGAAACTGCCAAAGGGTACGATCGTATACACATACTGTATGGTTGGCTTCCGATCATTGAAGGCGGGTAAGATCATCGAAAAGTATGGCTACGACATACGACCCTTGAAACCTGGCTACAAAGAGTTGCTTGAAGCAGGGTTCAAGAAAGAAAAGAAGTAAGTGATGCCGCGGAGCTTCGGAAGAATTCGTGATGCACTTCGCCCCTGAGAAGTAAGCGCGAAGGAAAAAGCCAGTAATATAGTTCCTTGTACTCTCTCTACCAAGGCTAAGGAATCGAAATGAAACAGTACGTCCTGCTGTCAACAGCGTTCGCGTTCATCCTGGTGGGATGTCCAACCAAGTTGGTAATCGCCGCGGATCACCCCAATATCCTTTGGGTAACCAGTGAAGATCATGGACCCGAGATGGGTTGCTACGGTGACAAACTGGCTCGTACGCCAAACATTGATGCGGTTGCGGCCAAGGGGATGATCTTTAAGCACGCATGGTCGGTTGCTCCCGTTTGTGCGCCCGCTCGTACTGCCATCATTTCGGGGATGTATCCGTCTAGTACCGGGGGATTGCACATGCGATCCATGGTATCGATGCCCAAAGGAACCAAAATGGGGCCGCAAATCCTTCGCGAGGCAGGCTACTACTGTTCCAACAACAGCAAGACCGATTACAACTTGCGTGAGCCGGGCAAGGTCTGGAACGATTCCAGCAACAAAGCCCACTGGAAGAATCGGTCTGAAGGTCAACCGTTCTTTGCCGTCTTCAATTCAACAAAGAGCCACGAAAGCCAGATTCGCACTCGACCGCATACGCAGATTACAGACACGGCCAAAGTACGCGTCCCTGCTTATCATCCGGATACGCCCGAGGTGCGTGAAGACTGGGCGCAATACTACGACAAAGTCAGTGAGGCAGATGCGGATGCGGGACGGCACTTAAAGGAGGTCGCCGATGCAGGGCTCGCCGAGGACACCATTGTTTTCTACTACGGTGACCACGGAAGCGGAATGCCTCGGAGCAAGCGTTGGCCTTCCAACTCCGGGTTGCATGTGCCGATGGTCGTTTACTTTCCCAAGAAATGGGAGCATCTTGCACCGGCGGAATACAAAGCCGGCGGATCGTCCGACCGACTGGTGAGCTTTGTTGACCTGGCGCCTACCGTGCTGAGCATCGCTGGCATCAAACCACCCGATTGGATGCAGGGGCATGCGTTTGCCGGCCCTCATCAAAGTCAGCCGCAACCATTCATTTACGGCGAACGCGGTCGGATGGATGAGCGTATGGATCTGGTGCGGAGCGTGACAGATGGTCGTTATGTCTATCTAAGAAACTACATGCCGCATGTGTCCCAAGCTCAGCGTGTTGCCTATCAGTTCGAAACGCCAACGACACAGGTTTGGAACAAGCTGTTCGTCGCGGGCAAAACCAAAGCAGCCCAATCGCTATTTTGGCAAGTACCCAAATCGGTGGACGAGCTTTACGATCTGCAATCCGACAAAGATGAAGTGATCAATCTGTCGCAGTCTTCGGAACACCGCAAAATACTTGAAAAGATGCGAGCGGCAGAACGAGCGCATGCCATGAAGATCCAGGACGTTTGTTTCCTCCCCGAACGCGAAATTCATTCCCGGTCAGAAGGATCGACCCCTTATGAAATGGCCCGCGATCCATCGAAGTATCCGTTGGAAAAGATCCTAGCTGCGGTCGATCAAAGTTCGAGAGTGGAGAGTTCCAACAACGAACAGTTGATAGCGAACCTTGCCGACCGAGACGGCGCCGTCCGATATTGGGGAGCGATGGGATTGTTGATGAGAGGTGGTGAGGCTGTTTCCTCCAATAAGTCTGTTTTGCAAAAGGCGTTGACGGACGAATCCGCAAATGTTCGCATCGTAGCGGCTCAAGCTCTTGCGACCTTTTGCGATGGCGAGGCCAGAGGCTTGGCGCTTGAAACCCTTGGCGGTCTGGCCTCACCGGCGACAAACGGGGTTTTGACATCGATGTCAGCTCTGGCGGCCATAGAAGACCTGGGCGATTTGGCGGAATCATTGCACGACAAAATCGCTTCACTTGAGCCAAACGGAATCTCCCCTGACGAACGCTACAACAGTTACGTTCCGAGATTGATTGCAAACATCGCGCCAAACGCAAAGCCCGCTAATGGTAAACCACGGGCGAAAGCCAAAGCAAAGTAGGTCCCTGAAAAAGAGCATTCCTCGTCATTGGCATCTACCTGCCTACGTGTTGTGAGACCTAATTGCTCGACGGTCCGACGATCACATGGATTCGAGTTTGCTCGCTTAGGTGTGAACAATTGATGGTTCCCCTTGAATCCACTTCGAGCACTTGTTCATTGGCCTTTGCCGAGTGAATTTGCCAGCCCTCTGGGATGCGAAGTCGTATGAGAGTCGAATCCGGTTGATTTCGCTTCGGAGGATCAAAATCGATAAGGATACTTCCTTCCTTGAGTTTTGATTCAACGGCCAAGGATATGGGACCAAATGCGGTTGGGGCTCGTTCCATTTTGATCGACTGGCCATCGTTTAACCAACGCCTTGATGTTCCGAAAAGCAATCGAAGTGATTCTGGACGACCGTCATCGTTCAAGTCGAAGTCTTGAATGAGCTGGTATCTCAACATGGACAAGAAATGGGCATTTGCGGCACTATTGGGCGGGCAATAGAAAAAGCGACCACCCGCATCGACAGGTTCAAGCGTGCTCGCTTCACCGCCAACAAAGGTATTTCGTGTGAGCCCTTGCGCCAGCATTCCGTAGAAGCTGACGAGTGCACGATCCGGATCATCGCGACGCAGGGTATCGAGTGTATAGCGAGTCCCGTAGAGTGGGTTTACACGATGCTCTCCTGTCCAAAAGTTGAACGCGGCACCGCCAGAACGAATCATCCCCATACAAATGCCGCCAAACTTTTCTTGGTATCTCGGGATCCAAGTCTCTTGTTCCGTACCAGGTGGGAAAATACCGCTCGCAATTGTGTAACCTATGATAATGTTCCAATAGCTCCCTATCCTAATGTTGGTTATTGGATTGTGTGCCGGCTCTTCGTCGTTTAACGCGATTGGAACAAACGGCGGATCCGCGGATCGCTGTACACTTGATTCAATTGCCTTCAACACAGTTGTTCGAAACTCTGCTGCGATGGTAGCGAGTTTAGAGGATTCCTCGAAGTGGCCCATGTCCTTGAGCACCTCGCTCAAATCACGTAGCGCCCGCCAGGCTTTGGAATTCACGTTCATGCTATGAACTTGGGTACTGATGTCACCACAGTATCGTTCTTTTGGAAATAAGCCGTTTTCGGCGGTTCGGTTCTCCAACAACAATCGCATTTCAGGTTCCCATCTAGGGCGTAGTTTCTCGACGCTCTCAATGTCGCGAGTCTGCCAATAGTATCGACACAGGTTGATTAGCTTGGTGCCCGCATTATGGTATTCGAGCCCTTTCCGCTTGAAATCGAAAAGCGGTTTCAGCATATCCAGTACATCGGACTCGTATCCCCATACCAAGGCAGCCAGCGCAGCGTCGCTTCCTTCCGATTCATAAAGTGCATCGTATTGATTCAATGCACTGTAGTTGATTCGATTGCCCCGCATTATCGACAGGATCTGAATCAGTTGATTGCGGTACGCATTATTGACGAGCTCCTCGGGAACATGGACTTGCACGGAGCGTTCAAGTTCGTTCGACCATGTCTTGACACATGCGTTGCGTTGTCCATCAAAGGTATCCGCGTCAGCTTGGATCGAAAGTTTCTTGTCCCTGAAATCCGTGACGAAGAAAGCTGTGCTTTTGCTGCCACGTAGGATTTTGGCTTGAGCTCGATTTCTTTCCCATCTCCAAGTCGAGTCCAAGATAGCGACGGCATTTCCGTCTTGATTCATTAATTCCCCGTTGATGAGTTTTAGGCTGGGGGCATCGTCGAAGTCCAGCGTAATGGTTCCAGATGAGCCACTCGCTAAGGTAAACTGAACGCAGACCACCCCGGATGGTGCCAAAGTCGGGTCCGTGCTTGCGAAAGCTTCCAGACGGTAGGCCTCTGCCTCGCGTTTGATTTTTTCCTGCCGCAACGGTACCGCACCTTCCGACTGAAATGGAGAAGGATGTACATACTCAATAATAACGATAGGCAGGTATCCGTTGGCTAAGGTTGGATCACTAAGTCGATCTCGCAGTCCTCCGAACAGGAACTCATCGGGCCCTACACGGAAAGTCACGGGGGTTCCGGTTGCTTTCCAACTTCTAGCACCTCCTCGAATGTTTAACCCGCTTCCATTGGAAACCAAACTAGCCTTTACCAACGCTTTGGGTGCAGACAGAACCAAGGGATAGTATCGATAGTCTGCGTGAACATACCGCGGTGGAGGCAAGAGATCTCGAAAGAACGAAAAACTTGGTCCGTTGGGTTGCTTCATCGAGGCTTCCCCCCAAAGATCCGGACCTGAGGCGAGTGCTTCCTGTAAAGTTGGAACCGGCCCACTTCCTTGCTGAGCAATGGAAGACTCGGATGGTATCATTACAGCAATGGCCACGGCGAGCTGAACGCACTGGCGCCATCGAAAAATAGTGTCCATCGTCTTTTCCTCAATCATCAATTGGGTCGCCGTTCAATTTGGAAGTGCTGTTGGATCACCTTATTGGCCTGTCATTGTAAATGCACCAAAAATCGTTTGATCGTTGCCTTCTGACTCGAATGACTTCGCTAGTTAGGTTCGAGCTATGTAAGCATCGTTAAGGGGTTGTCGCGGCTAATCAAAGGCAAGTCAACCGGCCTACCCAATCGATGCGATTCAAACACGGACGCTATCATCTCCACGATGGACCGGCCGTCCACCGCTGAACATTTTGTTGGTCGGTCGCTTTGGATGCTTTCGAGCAAGTCCGTGATCGCTGCGATGTGTCCTCCCTCATAAGTACCGTCGGTTCGTTTCTCAGGCTTACCGATTCCGGCTGACGTTATCGGTTCCCAAGACTTTCCTGTCCTTCCGGGTGACCAACTACTGTCACGCAATATCTGCCCCTTAACCAGATAGCCACTCTCCAATTCGACAATCCCCTTGGTGCCAAAAACTTGGATGGCAAATCGAGTTGGGTTTCCAGCCGCTCCGCGGCGCGAAGCAAAGAAACCTGTTGTTCCGCCCGGAAAGGAATAGGCTGCCTGAACATTGTCACCGGCCAACAATCCAAGTCCCTCAGCCCCAACAACCACATCCGCCTTAGTCACTCTATGCCCTTTGTTGAGCACGATCGCGGAACAGTTGGTTGCGTTTCCACCCGCCAGAGTGCGCATTAAGCCGAAAATGTGGGAGCCAAGAACCCATAGGTCTTCTCCACCACCGCGATGATCTTCCTTTCCCCGCCCTCGCAACTCAAGCACATCGCCAATATCGCCGTTTTCGATGATCGAACGCACAACTTCGAGTACTGGCGAGTATTGGCTGATATTGGCCATCCCCAGCTTTAGTCCGCGTTGCCCAAGCTCGTTGATTGCCCTGTCGCAATCCAACAACGTCGGGCAAAAAGGCTTCTCGATGTAAACGTGGCAGCCCGCTTGGGCCGCCGCGACGGTCATGTCATAATGCTGATCGATCCATCGAGGGCAGATTGCCACCACATCAAGCTTCTCTTGCGATAGCATCTCGCGATAGTCAGCATAGGATTTTTTAGGATTTGTACGTTTGATGGCTGCTGCTCGACCACTCGCATTCTCGTCTGCCAAAGCAACGATTTCGACGTTTGGCATTTTGGTAAAGGCGACATCGATGGCGTGTCCATAGTCTCCCTTGCCGGTTGAACCGATGATTCCAACGCGAACCTTCGATTGTCTTGCGCCAATTGTTTTTGAAGTGAACGATGTCGCCACAACTCCCGCGGCCATGGTCGTTTCCTTCAAAAAAGTCCGACGTGTTGGATTGCTCATGGACGTTTTCCTTTTGGTGTAGTCTCTGGATTGCGGACGAAACGGACTTGATCCTTCATGGGCCATTATACGCCATTCCTGTTAGCCGGAATTTTGTTAAACCGCCTCCCTGATTCGTTTCGTCGTTGCTGTGCATTTCGGGTAAACTAGTTTTTCGTTGCGACGCAATTCGTTGTCGGCTTTGTTAACGCCATTTGGAATTCACGTAATGTTCTGGGATGCATTCATAAATGTTGGCCGAATGGGCCTAATTGTGGTATTGGTCGCCCTTTCCGTTCACGGCGACGAACCGCTTGCCAAGATACAGGCCATTGATACTAGCGGTTTTTTTAGCAGTATCCATCATTGTCGAGATCTGAAAGACGAATCACGTTTCATTCAGGTGCACGAAGATCAACGGTCTTATTCGCCATCCCAAGTGCCGGAAATCGTCTCCAACATATTGCTCTTTCAGCGTCAGGATGGTGGATGGCCGAGAGACTACGATATGGTGGCGATTCTCAGTACGGAGCAACGTGAACAAGTGCTTGCGACTCGAGAACGCGCGGATTCATCCTACGACAACGGGAATTTGCATTCGCAGGTAGAGTACTTGGCCAGAGCGTACTCGCAAAGGCCCGAACCCGAATGGCGACGAGCTTGTGAACGTGGACTCGATTTCATATTCGATTCTCAGTATCAAAATGGGGGGTTCCCACAACGCTTTTCTAACGCCAAGTCCTACCATGCACATATCACCTTCAATGATGGTGTTATGATCGGAATAGCTAAAGTGCTCAGGCAAGTTGCAAACAACGAACCCCATTTCGCATGGGTAAACACTGCAAGACGTTCTCAGGCGAACGAGGCTCTCGCCAAAGCCTGTGAGTGCATTTTCAAGTGTCAGATTCTTGTGAATGGAAGACGGACGGGTTGGTGTCAACAACACGACGAAAAGACCTTCGAAGCCAAACCGGCGCGGTCATTTGAACTTGAATCGATTTGCCCTCAGGAGACAGCCGAGGTTGTCCGTTTCATGATGGGGAACGCTGGCCAATCGTCCAACACACTTGATGCTTTGGATGCTGCCGTGCTTTGGTTAAAAAGCGTTCAAATCGATGGAATGCGAGTCGAGCGGGTTCAGGCAATTGAGGAAACATTTTTACGGCACAAGGCAGATTTTGACGTCGTTGCGGTTCAGGACCAATCCGCCAAACCCAATTGGGCACGCCACTACGAAATCGGAACAAATAGACCCTTCTTTTGCGGGCGTGATGGAATGAAAAAGTATTCGCTTGGTGAAATCGAACGCGAGCGTCGAACTGGCACCGCTTGGTACGGTGGATGGCCTAAGGCTGTCCTCAGCGAATATGCGGCCTGGCGAAAGAAGCAGGAATGAATTCTACTGATTGCTCCTCACCCACCTCCAGGACCCTGACCCGATGAAACTCGCAATCTCGTTGTTGATTCCGCTGCTGTTGATTTCAGTATCGGCACTGCAAGCTGCTGACCCCGAGGCAAAGAAGCCGAACATTCTCTGGTTTGTTGTGGACGACATGTCGGCGAATTTTTCGTGCTACGGGGAGCAGACGATTCAGACGCCACATGTGGATCGGCTTGCGAAAGAAGGAATGCGTTTTGAGAATGCATTTGTCACTGCACCGGTTTGCTCGCCATGTCGGTCCGCACTCATCACCGGGATGTACCAAACAAGTATCGGGGCTCACCATCATCGTAGTGGTCGTGGCGAATTGAAGATTGATTTGCCTCAGGGCGTCGTGCCAGTACCAAAGTTGTTTCAGCAGGCGGGATACTACACTTGCATTGGAAGCGGTTTGCACATGGAGGTTGGCTCGGCTGGCCATTGGGGGAAAAAAAACGGCTCAGGAATGGGCAAGACCGATTACAACTTCGAATGGGACCCGAGCATATACAACGCTGCGGATTGGTCCGGACGTGAGGAGGGGCAACCCTTCTTCATGCAAGTTCAGCTTGCAGGCGGCAAGCTGCGAGGAGGAACCGACGAAAGCGCAAAGCAACTGCTTGCGAAGGCGATAAAAGAGTTTGGGAACGCGACCGATCCCAATGCCGTTCAGTTGCCACCGTACTACCCGCGTGATCCTGTGTTGCTGCGAGATTGGGCTGCGTATCTTGATGCGGTACGTTTTACGGACAAGCATGTTGGCGACGTGGTGGCTAGACTTGAAAAGGAAGGGATTCTCGATCAAACGCTGATCATCTTCATGACCGACCACGGCATCAGCCATGCCCGCGGCAAGCAGTTTCTTTACAACGAAGGCACACACATCCCGTTCATTGTGCGCGGACCAAGGATCGCTTCGGGCCAGTTGCGTAAAGACTTCATCGAGCACATTGACATGGCGGCAATCTCGCTGGTGGCTGCCGGCATGCCTGTGCCCGCAACCATGCACGGGCGCGATGTGTTTGCAAAAGACTATACGCCGCGTACTGCCGTGTTCGCCGCGCGCGATCGTTGCGATGAAACAGTCGAACGACTTCGTAGCGTGCGCACCGATCGATTTCTATACATCCGAAATTTCTATCCGCTTCGCCCACACTTGCAGCCCAACGCGTACAAAGACGGCAAGAGCATTGTGCAGACTCTACGTTTGTTGCACGAAAAATCCCAACTCGATCTGCTCGCGGAGTCTCTGTTATTCAGTCCAACACGGCCGGCTGAAGAGCTCTACGAATGGACGACGGACCGTTGGCAGGTGAAGAATCTCGCTTCGTCGGCCAAGCATCGTTCGACCTTGGAACAGCTTCGAGCCAGACTGGATCAATGGATGATCGACACCCACGATCATGGCCCGGAATCGGACGCGATGTACGACAGTGACATGGTGGCGTATCTCGGCAAGGGCGACTCCGAGGTCGAGAAAAACATCGCTCTCATGAAGCAGTGGGCGAAGGATGAAAGTGCTGTTCAGAAGAATGCAAAGGAAAAGTAGACGCTGATATTCGCGATCGATTATTTGTGATCCGGATTGCGATAGCCAGCGCGGTTCTCGAAGGTTGTACGAAAGAAGTAGCCCTTCGAGGCAGATGCAACAGGAAGCCGAGACGGTTGGTTTAGATACTTCGCAACTCAACTTCTTGGTGGCGGGCGGTAACTTGCCGTCGGCTCGCAAAATGGTGGATGACGCCATAGCTCATTCACGTCGCCCCGTGTTGCTTTGGGCACTCAGCGCCCCAATCGCAAACCCATCGATCTTTTTTCCAAACATATCGACTCCGGCATTGATCGCTCGGGTTACAACGAGGAACATAGAGTCCCCGTAGGAAACGGTAACCAAGTGTTGGCTGCGTTAAAACAGTCCGTGTCTCTCCTCCGAGAATTTCATCAGAATGGGCTAACAACCTTGGCTTCTTTGTGTGGTCCACTTGTGTTGCTTGATTTTTTTTCTCCGACCTGCGGACCGTGCATCGATTTATTTTCAGTCATTCTAAGCGGTTTCGAAGGACGCTTAACTGCGAATCAAAGAAGCACACGAGTGCTTATGGACGGAGCTTAAGCCAATCATTGCCTCGTATCCAGTCGGCGACGCGATCCATGAATTGATCGGCGGCGCCACCTTTGTTAACAAACCCGTGGGCTCCCATCTGAAAGATATGCAGTTCGACTGGAAGGTTCGCTGTACGCCAAGCCATAAAGGTTTTGATCGAGGATTCGTAGTTGACGTCATCGGCCGCAACAGCGAGAAACAGGGGAGGAGCTCCCTCAGGGACGACGACCGATTGAGCGGAATTTCCAGCAGCATAGATTAACGCAACGAAGTTAGGGCGCGTTGACACGTCGCTTGCCATCGCCGCGCGGGCTGGCCCACCACCCGCAGAGAATCCAATCATCCCAATTCGATCTGGCTGAATGTTGAATTCCTTTGCCCGTGTTCGGATCAACTCCATTGCCTTGACGCCATCTTGACCAGCTAACTCGCGAACATTTTGGCCAGCTTGTGGACCTGACTTCGCTGGCTCCGTCGTGTCCGCGCCCGGACCGGTGTGAATGAGACGATACTTTAATACGAATGCGTCTACTCCGATCTCGTTTAGAGTTTTGGCAATGTCGAAACCTTCGTAGCTCATCATAAGCGATTTAGTACCTCCGCCGGGAGCGACGATCATGGCTGTCCCTGTCGGTTTTGGGGCAGGATAGTAAAGAAGAGTCGGACGAACGACATTCTTGAGTTGGGGCCCCGACTTGCCCTGAGTCACGTTCTCGGAATAGTCCCACTTCTCGGAGCCAGGAGCCACTCCAGGATAGAGCGGCAGCTCTTTCGCTTCGCCGAATGCAGCTACTGGCGATTGACCATTCAAAGCGGCTGGCATTGCGAAAGACGAGATAACAACAAGGGCCGAAAATGCGAACGGTAATTTCATCTTGTTTTCTCTATGAGTTACGACTTTCAATTTTTGGGTTGCCTGATCATTGCTCCACGCCAGCTATCGTAGCCTCGTCGGCTCTTGGTCGCACAGAGTGCGGAGCTCAGACAATTGTTTTGAATGAATCTCAATCGCAGCCAAGTTTCTTTGCTCCATTGGATCCGACTCCAAATCAAACAGTTGCTCGAACACAGGAACAATATCAGGGTAGCGTATATACTTCCAGCGAGTTGTTCGGATGCCTTCCGTCTTGGGAATTGGTGATCGAGGTGGAGCCGTTTGATAGGTGTGCTCGTAGTAGTAGTGCTGACGCCATTCTACCGGTTCTTGCTTGACGATGGGCATCATGGTGGTTCCCTGCATGGACTTGGGCGGCGCCAACCCTGCCAACGATAGGATAGTTGGTGCAATGTCGATGCTCAGCACCATTTCGTCACGACGAGTACCAGCAAGTTTCTTGTCGACGCGAGGATCATAGATAATCATGGGAACGCGAATGGAGTTCTCATACATTAGCCACTTGCCCGACAAGCCATGGTCACCCAAGAGACTCCCGTGGTCTGACGAAAAAATGACAACCGTATTGTCGTCCAGCTTGAGACGCTCAATCGCATCGAGGATTTGCCCAACAGCCTGATCGGCCCGAGTTACCGTTCGATAAAACGTACGCATTTCTTGCCGAGCTGCTTCGTTTTGCTTCAGTCGATTTTGGCTACCTTCTGCGTTCAACGACTTGCGAATAAACTCGGGTTGCGATTCAAAGTCTTTTTCCGTACATGTCGTCGAGTGTGGTATCTCAGAATTTTCGTAGGGATCAACTGCGTTCGGATCAAAGTAGTTGAAAGGGCCATGCGGCTCTTTGAAAGCGAGTGTCAAACAGAATGGTTGATCTGACCTGTTGTTCTCCATGAACTCGACCGCCTTTTCCGTCATCACTTCGGTCAGGTACCGAGTCTTGCCGTCGATCTCTTGCCGAAAATTGATCCCTTGGTCAAATCCGTACCACAAATCAAATTTGTCCGCTGGCAGGGATAGTTCTCTACTGGCCTTGATTGGATTGCCTATGGCATACTTTCCTAAGAAACCTGTTCTATATCCTGACTTCCGCAAGAGCGCTGGATACGTTTGGTCGAAGGCTTCCGCTGAAAGGGGCAGAATGAAGTCGCGAATGCCATGTCGAGCCATATGCTGGCCGGTCAGGATGCAAGCTCGATTGCAACAACAAATGGCAGTTGTGACAAAAGCATTGTTGAACAACGTCCCACGTCGAGCAAGTCGATCAACGTTGGGCGTTTGGATATTTGTGTTCCCCATAATTCCCATGCAGTTTTGGGGCTGATCTTCGGTGTAAATCAGGATGATGTTTGGGCGACGCTGTTGGGCATGCAGTGTTGAACAAGCGACAAGAAACAGGAACAATGCTAATGAGGTTCGAAACATGGTTTTGGCTTAGGTATTACAATTGCAGCAAGGCTGCGTTTTTAGTCGATTGACTCAGTCTCTTAACAATAAGGCAGTAAGATGGGGGCAGAAAAATCACTTGCTCTAGATTTTTCCGCCTCCATTTTACTGCGTGAAAAAAATGCCAGTTCGCTGCAACCTGTCGATCAGGTCAATGTCACAATCTGAGTTTGGCGACTTTGATACGAAAAGCATTCTATCAACAAAATGGCATCGCAAACCTAACCTCGGGACTCGCGTCGCTATATTAGTCCACGGTGCACTCTGCTTTGAGCGAACTTTGCGGGCGTAGGCCTTATTTCGTAAAACGCATTAACCCGAGTCCGTCGAGCTCCGTATCAGCCCTTTCCGTTTCGTTGGAGTGACCGTACCGTGAATCGACTCTTTTGGGCGATGGCGATTGTTTTCTACCCATTCAGCTAAGCTGGGCGGCGGAGAATCAAAATCAGCGTCGGAATGTCATTGTGATCATGACGGACGATATGGGATTCTCGGACATCGGCCCTTGTGTCAGCGAAATCAACACTCCTGATCTCGTTAGGCGCGCAGTAACCGGCGTGAAGTTTTCGCATTTCTACAACTGTGTCAAGTGTGGGCCAACAAAAAATGCGGGAACGCGCTGGCCGCGGATGGAGTTTTCCGGAGCGGCCAACCAGTTAGCTAGAATGGGATTCATTCGACGCAGATCAAAGGACTTTGAGGATCTGTGCGTGGCAACCTACGCAGCTATGATGGATAGCGGCGACCAAGGAGTTGGAGGGATAGTGCAGACCGTGGATGAACTAAAGCAACGCGACAATACACCTGTGAACTTTCACAATGATGACGGGGACAGCCATAACGATCTCGAACGACGAGGAGATTTCGGTACGCCAAAAAATCAATGGAACACCAGCCTTGGTTGGGCACACGCCTCCAGCACTCCCTTTAAGTTTTACAAACGCTCGCTGTGCAGCGTTGGGGTTGCGACTCCATGCATTGCTGACTGGCCGGCCGTGATCAAGCCAAGAGCTGGATACGAAGATCAGCCCTGTCAAGTTACCGATTTGATTCCGACATTAATGGTTATCGCTGGCATCTCATACCCGGACGACTTCAAAGGAATGAAACATCCGCCTCTTCCAGATCGATCCTTCACGCCGATCGACAATGGCTGGAAGATCGCGACCTCGTACAGTCAACCTTGGCAACTCTACGACCTCACGAAAGATCGAACCGAGACTCGCCGCGAGTTTCCGCGTCGTGAGAAATGAGTGCAGCCACTTTACGCTTCTGTGCCTTGCCCCAAAATAAGAGCCGTTATGAGAATCCTACTCGCTTTGTGTTTTTGTTTGTTGGTCATCCAAAAGGCAACCGTCTTCGCCGCGGACAAGAAGCCGAACATCGTCTTTGTCCTTGTCGACGACCAGCGAAACACATCGCTAGGTTGCGCGGGACACCCTCAAATTCAGACCCCTGTGATCGATAGCCTTGCTCGACGAGGTATTCGTTTCGACAACGCCGTCGTCCAAACGCCCATTTGCATGGCCAGCCGTGCGAACTTGTTTACAGGGCTGACCACAACCACCAACGGCTATCATGCCGACCCAAGCACGCCCGTCGTAAAAGGCGATCTGGAAACGAGTTTCCCCACGTTGTTGCGGAAATCTGGCTATCGCACGGCGTTCTACGGAAAGCAACATGTGAAGTGGGAGAAAGGTGTCGAGGGCATGAAGGAGATGTTCGACGACCATGACGTTCTGCATCGCAACCCCTACTTAAAAAAGATGCCCGATGGCAGCCTTCGTCATGTAGACGAAATAATTGGCGACCGATCGGTAAGCTTCGTGCAGTCTCAGTCCGCCGACAAACCATTCTTGCTCTACATGAGCTTTAACATTTCCCATGCCGAAGACAATGATAAACGCCCTGGTTTTCATTACCAATGGCCGGCCGCAGAGGATGGTCGTTTTGAGGATATTGAACCGAACCGTCCGACCCTTGACGATGAGAAGTACTACCTAGCAACGCCCGACATTCTGAAGAAGACGATCAATCGTGAACGCTATTTCTGGGGCTATGACACACCCGAAAAATACCGAACGAATATGCGAGCTCTCTACCGAATGCTGGCTGGCATGGACCGGATTGTCGGACGCGTCATGACGACCCTCAAAGAGAAAGGCTTGGATGAAAACACCATCGTTATCTACTCCGCCGACAACGGCTATTACATGGGAGACCGAGGCTTTCAAGGCAAATGGTCGCATTACGACCAGTCGTTGCACGTGCCCTTGATCATTTACGATCCACGAATGAAGTCCGAACTCCGTGGACGCGTTCTGAACGAAACCGTTGTCAATTTAGACATCCCAGCAACGATCGTAGACTTCGCAAAACTACCTGTCCCTGAGAAGTATCAAGGTGCTTCGCTGACTCCCTTTGTCAATGGCGAGACACCCAAAGACTGGCGTACCGACTTTTATTGCGAACACCATGCTGGAAAGAAAATCGCTACATGGTTTGGTGTTCGCGACAACCGATACACCTACGCAAACTACTACAACGATAGCGTCGAGCTCCTATACGACCGCGAAGTCGATCCTACCGAGCTCGTCGATCTCGCAAATAACCCTGAATACAAAGCCGTTCTCGAGCGTCTTCGCACAAAGAGCTTAGACTATAAAAGCAAATACACTCAACCGTAATATAAATCTCATGAAACCTAACCATTCTTTTGCGGCCTTGGCAGGCACATTTCTCGCGTTGCATGTCGTTGGCGCAACCGGACTTGTTGCAAACGCAGCCGACGACAGCAGCAAAGATCGTTTGTCTAACCAACCTTCGTTTCGAGTTTCTATTGTCAGCACCAATGGAATGCCGAAAAATATTGTTGCAAAAGGGGCTAACTGGAACTTTGGTCCTGGCTCGTTGTGGACACATAACGGCTGGCAGTACGCTGCATATTGGGACGATGCTTGTCAGGTATCCGTCGCGCGGCGGCAGTTGCCATCGGGCGAATGGTCGGTCGTTTCGCTGTCTGGCTATCAGCGAACGGAGAACATCAATCGGGGCAAGGCCGGACCGATTGCACAGGGTTTTGGAGACGGCCACGAAAAGGTTGCCATGGGAATTTCACCCGATGGTATAATTCATATGGCGTTCGACCATCATGTGTCAACGCTGCATTACCGCTCTAGTAGGTTTCCTGTTGCAGCTGACCCGACTGCCTATGCTTGGAGCGAGGATTTGTTTGGGAAGGATCAAGACAACTTGGGCGGACCAAAGATTATATCGGTCACCTATCCGGGATTCACGAGCGACGGTTCGAGCTTGGTATTGTATCTGCGACTGAACGGCGGCTCTGGGAGTGCCGACTCGCATTTTTTTAGCTATGATGCAGGCAAGTGGCATGTTAACACCGAAGCGGCCAGTAAGTTCATCGATAAGAACTGGTTCGGGGGCGATCACACGGTCTGTGCCTATCCGCACGCGCTCGTTATTCACAATGGACGGCGTCATTTGACTTGGTGCTGGCGCGACACGCCGGACGCTTCAACCTGTCACGATCTATGTTATGCGTACAGCGACGATCAGGGCGAAACATGGAGGAATAACGACGGTCAGGAGATTGGCAAAACCGGAACGAGCTACATCACTGCCGATTCACTCGGGGTGGCTGTGTGGGAAATTCCGCCCGGCACAAAATATGTTAATGGAGGTTCGATGACAGTCGACCAAACTGGCCGCGTCCACGTCTTAATGCGTGGCGAGGATAGTTCGCCAATCTATTTCGAGCGCAACCCATCCACACGTAAGTGGACACGCCACAAATCGACCATATCCGGGGCGTTGGTCGCCGGCATGGGCGATAGTCTTTACGTGTTGTCCGAGGATGGACTACATCGCACAACTGCGAGTTACTTTGACGAACCGGTTGGTCTGGTCAAGGGGCAGGCGACGTTCTTCATGGACAGTCAAATGGGATTGGACCGAACCCGTTTTGCGCACGACGGCTGGGTCTCTGTGATTGGCCAGAACGGCAAGACAGTCACTGTGGTTGATTACTGGATTGGGGACGTCAAGTAATGACACAAATAGCGTCGAAAACATCAAGCACACAAAAATTCTGCCCCCAATGTTTTGCCTGCAAATGGCCCGAGCCGCGCTGATCCCGATCCCTGTCAATTTTGTGAGGAAGACAGCGAACTATCGCTACCTCGATTATATTTTCATGGCCTAACTCACATTCCAACCTCTTGCACTTCCAATCCTCTCGCGTTCGTTCCTCTATAAACATGTCAAGAAATCGCACAATCGCTTTACTTTTCTTTCTTACGCTACTCACCGGAGTTAACCGCTCATTCGGCGACGATCGCTTTCAACAAGCGAAAAGTGTAGATGGAAAGAACACAAAATCGGATGCATCAGACAAGCCAAACGAGGACATCAAAACGAACAAACGGGTTCCAAGCAAAGAGCAACGACAGTTGTCCGACATCAAAACCTTGCCCGACTTTCGCGTTGAAACCATCTACGAAGTTCCGCTCAAAACGCAGGGATCGTGGGTCTCTCTCTCAATCGACCCTAAAGGACGCTTAATCGCCAGCGACCAAGGCAAAGAAGGTTTGTATCGCATCACACTTACCGACGCGAAGTCCCCGATAGTGGAAAAGCTTCCTGTCGAGCTATCTGGTGCGCAAGGTTTGGTCTGGAAAGGGGATGCTCTCTATGCATCCATCTCCTCATCGGGAATCCACCGAGTTACAGATACCAACGGCGATGATTTGCTGGATCGCGCCGAGCTTTTGTCCGAACTCGATGGACGTGGCGAACACGGAAATCACGCGTTGTTCGATGCTCGCGATGCTCAGGAACTCTATGCGGTCGCAGGCAATCACACGTCCTTGCCTTCGCAACAAATGAGCTCTAGATCACGAGTCCAGTCCTACGCTGAAGATCTGCTATTGCCTCGTCAATGGGATGCTCGTGGTCATGCCGCAGGCATTTTGGCACCTGGCGGTTGGTTTACGCGTTTCGATCCTAAAAAGAAGTCGCACGAACTCTATTCCATGGGATTTCGCAACCAGTATGACGCGGCCATGAATGCTCAAGGCGACATCTTTACCTACGACTCGGATATGGAATGGGATTTGGGACTTCCATGGTATTGCCCAACCCGCATTTGCCATGTCGTCAACGGCAGTGACTTTGGATGGCGCAGCGGTTCAGGCAGATGGCCAGACTACTTCGAAGATACTTGGCCAGCCCTTATCAATATCGGACCAGGTTCTCCAACCGGTGTTGTCAGTGGACATGGGACAAGGTTTCCGAAACGTTATCATGATGCTATGTATGCATTGGACTGGACTTATGGACGGATCCTAGCGTTCCATTTGAAGCCTGAGGGGGCAAGCTACACGGCTGAGTCTGAACTATTTGTTTCGGGCGTCCCACTGCCTGTAACAGATGCCGTTGTTGGGATAGATGGAGCTCTCTATTTCACAACAGGTGGACGTGGCGCTAGGTCATCGCTCATGCGTGTGGTCTACACAGGGACAGTATCATCTGCTAACGACAAAAGCACTAAAGCTGTGGCCGATTCACTGCCGCATGAGGCCATCGTTCGACGCCAACTAGAGTCGTATCATGGTGTCATCGATGCCAGAGCGATCGACGATGCTTGGCCTCATTTGTCAGCCATGATCGCTTTCTTCGAAATGCAGCTCGCGTAGCCATCGAATCGCAACCAGTCAGTGAATGGGCACAGCGTGTTGCTAATGAACCCAATTCGCAAGCTCGGATTGCCGCAACCGTCGCATTAGCGCGTCTCGGTCAACCGAAACATCAGCCCGCGTTACTTGACGGACTGGCAAAGTTGGACTTTCCATCGCTTCCTGTTTCGCAAAAATTGGGACTATTGCGGGCATTGTCGCTATCGCTGGAACGACTTGGGAAACCATCGGACATAGCTCGAACTCAATGGATCACCAACCTGGAATCCATCCTTCCTAGTAGCGACACACGGGCTAATCTCGAAGCGATTAAGCTATTGGTCTACTTCGATGCGCCGTCAGCGGTGCCTCAAGGAATGCAGCTGATCGTGGATCGCAGTCCTCCGGAGGTTCCTTCGTGGGAAGGGGTCGAAGAGATGAATGCTCGCTACGGTTCGGCGCTCAAGCGATTGAAAAGCAATCCGACGCCGGCAGTCGCGATCAACCTTGCATTTGCCCTTCGTACTGCCAAAAAGGGATGGACGCTGGATCTGCGGCGCAAGTACTTCGAGTTTATCAATGAGGCAGGCAAAGCAGGAGGTGGTGCCAGCTATGCTGGTTACCTTGAAAACACTCGAGATGAAGCACTCGCATCGTGCACCGACGAAGAACGCAAAGCGCTGGTCGACTTGACTGGCAAGAGCTTCAACCCAGTCCCTGCATTTCCCATCACGCCTCCGGTCGGCCCTGGCAAGGAATGGACCCTTGACGAAGCTTTGTCGGCAATGACGAACAAGAAAGCTGGCGGCGCTGACTTTGAACGGGGACGTAGTCTCTTTCATGCCGCCCAGTGCGGAGCCTGTCACCGATTCCAAGGGCTTGGCGGAGGAGTTGGCCCCGATTTGACCAGCGTTCCGAACAAGTTTGATACGCGATATCTGCTCGAAGCGATCATCAGTCCGAGCAAAGATATCTCAGACCAGTATCAATCATCAAATGTCTTGATGGAAGACGGCCGAACACTTTCTGGATTGGTGGTCGAGCATGACGCGAAGACACTGTTGGTATATCCCTCGGACCCAAAAGCCAAGAGCATTGCTGTTTCAATCGATGAAGTCGAAAAGATTACTCCATCGAAGGTGTCGCAGATGCCCGCTGGACTGCTCAATTCGCTCAATCGCGAAGAGATTAAGGACCTTTCGGCCTATATCATGTCAGGCGGAAACCCAAAGCATAAGAGCTTTGACAAGCAAGGGAAGAAGTAGAGGCAATGGATCTCGATGATCGTAAGGCTCCTACGTCGCCTGGGCAATTGGACAAGGCATAGCCGTAGTCGGAGATTTGTTCGAGGCACTATAAGCAGACGCAACGATTGGCTGCGACAGCTGCGAGGTTGCTGTCGAGTTTTGCTAAACCGAGGTCGTTTTGTTTGCGTTGTCCGGCTAAACTAGTAGAACTTTAGATAACGATCGTCCCATTCAGGTTTCGCGGGTATTAATTGGAACGCTTGATTTGCAAAACAAACTACGCTTTTAGAAGCTGCAATGCCTGGCTTTTCGGTATTGCTGGTGCGTTGCTAGGTCTTGGTCGGATCAACGCCCAAGAAATCGACTATGTTCGCGATATCAGACCAATCTTTGTCGAACACTGTTATTCTTGTCACAGCGGCAGCGAACAAGAGTCAGGTCTCCGGCTCGACTTGAAGAGTGCCGCGTTGAGAGGAGGCGACAAGCATGGGCCAGATATCGTTCCCGGAAATGTCTCCAAGAGCCCACTCTTAGCCTTGGTCAGTTCTACCGATCCCGATAAACGCATGCCACCCGACTATGGCTTGGGAGCATTGCAAATTATGAAAGTAAAGCAATGGATTGAACAAGGAGCCATTTGGCCGGATGGAGTCGACTCGGCATCGGATGATGACCGATTAGACCATTGGTCTTTTAAGCCGCTTGTCAGTTCATTGCAAGGATCGATCGACAAATTGATCGATGCCAAGCTTATGGAGAATGGCCTAAGTCGGTCACCACCTGCCAATTCGATCGATTGGCTGCGTCGCGTTACTTATGGCTTGACGGGTTTGCCACCATCACGAGAAGAATCGGATTCGTTCTCGCGGCAACTGCGGGAAAGGCCGATAACGGAGATTGTCTATGCCGAAGTGGTAGATCGGTTGCTTGCTTCACCTAGATACGGGGAGCGATGGGCTCAACATTGGCTTGATGTCGTTCGCTTTGCCGATACGCACGGATTCGAAGTTAACACGGAACGGCCGAACGCATGGCCTTATCGCGACTACGTCATTCGCGCGTTCAACCAAGACACTCCCTATGACCAGTTCGTTCGCGAGCAACTGGTAGGAGATCGGCTGGGTGTTGACCCTGCAACAGGATTTCTCGTGACAGCTTCCGTTCTCCTTCCTGGTCAGATTGGTAAGGATGCCGAATCCATTCGACTAGCTCGCCAGGACGCATTAGATGAGATCGTGAACAACATTGGCCAAACGTTTCTCGGGCTTAGTATCGGATGCGCACGATGTCATGACCATAAGTTCGATCCAGTAACGTCCATTGACTATTATGCAATGCAAGCGATGGTTTCCGGTGTCGAGTACGACGACAGGGAATGGAGATCCGACGAGACTTCCATCAAAAAACAACAAGCCGTTAAGCTTCAAAAAGAAGCGGATTTATTGCAAAGATCGATCGATGAGTTCGCGCCCGTTGCTAGACCAAATAGTTACCCTCGCGTTATTCGATCGGATAAACATACTGTCGAATTCGAAACACAGCATGCGAGCATAGTCCGCTTTGAGATTCTCGACGCCAATCTTCATTCTTCATTGGGTTTGATTGAACCTTGCATAGACGAGTTTGAAGTCTATTCCAGTGAAGATTCGAATGAAAATCTGGCACTTGCGTCCAAGGGTACCAAAGTGATTGCATCTGGAAGTACGGAGTCTGAGTCGCATCAACTTCGCTTTGCAAATGACGGGATTTTTGGCAACGATAGCAGCTGGATGTCAAATGCCAAAGGGTACGGATGGCTCCAATTCGAATTGCCCAACGAGTCTCAGATTACGCGGGTCGCATGGGGCCGGGATCGGACTGGGAAATTCGACGACCGAACTCCGACTGCTTACCGCATTCACTTAGGTGAAAGCCCCCAACAGATGCGCGTTGTTGCGGAATTGCTTCCCGAACGGCCCGCAGTGGATCGAAAGCGAATTCACGATAGGATTCCTTTCACGTTGACCCAAAAATTGCGACTCACGATTGAGGCGACTAACAGTCTGGAACCTTGCATCGATGAAATCGAGGTGTTCAATAGAAATGGAATGAACGTTGCGCTGCGCTCGGCGGGAACGAAAGTGACCACGTCTGGCAATACGCTTGTTTCAGAAGTTCACGACCCGACCTATCTCCACGATGGGATCTTTGGAAACGACCGAAGTTGGCTGGGCAACGAAAATGGAAGAGGCTGGGTCGAATTGGAGTTTGCAAGGCCTGAAGAGATTGGCAGCGTTGTTTGGAGTCGGGACCGGTCAGGAAGTTTAGTAGATCGGTTGCCAATCGAGTACTTCATCGAACTCGATACACCCAATGGTTGGAATCGAGTTGCCGATTCTACGGATCGGAGACCATGGCGTTCAGGAATGGATCTAGGGCCTGCATTCACTACTACGACCCTCGAACCGAAGGATGCCAAACGTGCAAACGAGTTGACCAAGGAACGGAATAAACTAGAAGCTCAAATTCGAAGTTTCGAGCGAGATCAACTCGTTTTCGCGGGCAAGTTCCGCACGCCGGACGCAATCCATTGGCTCAATCGTGGCGACACGGAACAGCCTCGCGATCTGGTCAAGCCAGCCGTTCCAGTCTTCCTAAGTTCGCTTCAATTGTCTGACACAAGTAGCGATCAGGAAAGGCGACGTGCCTTAGCCGATTGGATTGCCAATGAATCGAATTTGCTAACTGCACGCGTGATAGTCAACCGAGTTTGGCAAGGGCACTTCGGTACTGGTCTGGTCGATACACCAAGCGATTTTGGTCGTAGCGGTTCCAAGCCCTCGCACCCGGAACTGCTTGATTTTCTCGCGTCCAGATTCCAATACAACGGCTGGAGTGTAAAGCGATTGCATCGCGAAATCGTACTGAGTGAAACCTATTGCCAGTCCTCAGCTATGGTTGGACGTGAGGAGGCCATAAAAAAGGATTCCGATGCACGGTTGCTTTGGCGATTCCCTGGCCGAAGATTGGACGCGGAAGAGATCCGTGACACCCTACTGACAATGACGAACGAACTTCGCTCCGAAATGTATGGCCGCGGGTTCAATTTATTCGATCAACGAGGCGGCTTGAGTGGTTTCAAGCCGATCGAATCATTCTCTTCGGAAGGAATGAAGCGAACAATCTACGCCCATAAGGTGCGGCGCGAACGAGATGCAATCTTCGGTGCGTTCGATTGTCCTGATGCTGGACAGAGTACCGCCAAACGTCGCGAATCGACGACTCCGATCCAAGCGCTCAACCTATTTAACAGCTCGTTCATTTTGGATCGAGCTAAAGCATTCGCGAAACGAGTTCAAGTTGAGAGTGGGGCGGATGTGCACGAGCAGATTCGAGTCGCATACAGCATCGCATTGCAACGCGAGCCAACGGCGTTCGAGTTGTCCAATGCAATCGAAGTTGTTAAAAGCCATGGACTAGAACCGTTGTGTCGCGCGTTGTTCAATTGCAATGAGGTCATCTTCGTACCATGAGTAACGATTCCATTCGACGGACACCGCCAACGGACCTTTATCGACGTCGATGGCTAAGCGATAGCGCAACTGCGCTGGGAGCCATTGCTCTTACGAGCCTGATGGACAGCGAGTCATTGCAAGCATCAACACCTATCATCCCTGCCATTGATCCTGCTCGTCCGTATGCGCCGCGTGCTTCGCATTTTCCAGCGAAAGCCAAGAACGTCGTGGTCATCTTCTGTGCGGGGGCAGTCAGCCAACTGGAAACTTGGGACTACAAGCCTCAGTTGATCAAGTGGGATGACAAACCGTTGCCCGGTGGTCCCTCTGTCACGTTCCAAGGTCCAGCTGGCAATCTTGCTCGACCTCAATATGCATTTCGGCAACGAGGGCAAACAGGGAAGTGGGTTAGCGATTTGATTCCTCATCTGGCCGAGCTGACGGATGACATAGCTTTCGTTCATTCGCTAACTAGCAAATCAAATACCCATGGCCCTGCCGAAAATTTTCTATCCTCCGGCTTTACTTTGGATGGATTTCCAAGTTTAGGCTCGTGGGCGACATATGCACTTGGGAGTGAGAATCAAGACTTGCCTGCCTACGTTGCGATTCCCGACCCGCGAGGTGTGCCTCAGAATGGATCGAACAATTGGGGGCCCGGTTTCTTACCAGCGGCATTTCAAGGAACGGTGCTAAGCGCCAAGGATCCGATTCGTCATTTGGTGGCAAATGGAGTAGGGCTTGAGTCGGATCAAGCCGCGAAACAGTTGCTGAATCAGATGAATTCGCAGCATCAACAACTTCATGCAGGC
>JANMNR010000797.1:0-3674 GCA_031368325.1 Pirellula sp. | reverse complement strand
ATCCTAAACTCCCGAGCAAGATTGGATGACAAATGACTTACTTTGTTCCTATGCTTGCAAAAAAGTTTCGCTCACGCGGACAAGGATCGTCTCGCTATGCCTCAATGAGTCATCGCGTAGGTCACAATGTTGATCCCGAGTGGATAGGCTTTTTTGACTGAAAATTCTTCGAAGTACCAGGGGTCTTCCGCTTCTTGTTCCCAGCCATCGCCCAAGTCCGTGTTATGGCAGATAAAAACCATGATCCGATTTGTGTCGTCTCGAATCGCTCGATAATGTGGGACACTGGTGTCCGAACCATATCTAGGTTCCCATGTTACTCCAGAACCGCGTCCAGCTTGCGCTTGCCCGATGCTTGGCAATTGCGGTTTTTCCTTCAGGTCGTAGACACAATGGAAAATCTCGTGCTCCAAAGGGACTTCCGCCGGTTCGCGATCTGGGAAAACACGTTTGATTTGCAGATAGAAATTCAGGTATTCGTCGTCTCCCCAGAAATCGTCTACCATCAAAAAACCTCCATTGAGCAAGTAACGTCTCAACGCGACGACTTCTTCCTGCCTAAACTCCAACGAACCCGGTTCGATAATATAGATGAATGGAAAGTCAAACAGCTTGGGATCTGTCAGCTCAAGCACAATAGGTTCCGGGTTTACCTTTAGGGACGTTAGCTGCTGAAGCCTAAGCGAAAAGTTCAGTTCACTGTCGCGATAATCGATAAACCAACCGCCACGGCCATAGGACTCATACTTGATTCTTACAAACGTAAACATGTCTTTGCTAAACTTCTTGTCGACGTCCCAGGTTGGAACGCCGCGTCGGTCCGTTGTTTCCCAACCGCCTCCTCGGTAGCGACCGCCTCTTTGCTGGGCTACCAAAACAAGCGAACAAACCGTCAAAACAAGCAGACTTAGCACCATCCTTCGGTACGTCATTCCTGTCATGGTGATTCCTTTCCGTTCGTGGGCGATGAAGACTCTGGCGGAGTTGAGATTTTAACCAACAACTCCAAGGCGTCTCGATAGCGTGGTGACTCCTCAAGAGCCATTAACACCTGGCGTTTAGCAAGTTCCGTTTTGCCAACAGATTGCAACGCAACAGCCAATCGATAATGGATGTTGGCAGGATCGGTTGGTTGCAAGTCGAGGCAAGCCGCGAGCGCCTCAGCTGCCTTTGCTGGATTCGCGAGTTTCTCGTATGCAAGCGCTCGTACTTGCTGCAGATCGCTTCGAATAGGATTGATCGCTTGCATGGCCTCGCACCACTTTTCCATGGACGCCCAGTCCGCTCGCGTCTCATCGATTTCGATGAGACGCAAAATTGCTTCTCGGCAATCGGCGGAACGCTGAGTCAACTCGACTAACGCATTGCGCTCTGCGTCATCATCCCCCTTGCCTCGGTGAATGGTTGCCAACGAAGCATAGATCCCATCATCCGAACCATCTTCGGGCAACATCGCTTGCAACCGGTTCGCAATCGCTAAAGCTTCGTCCCATTTTTTTGCCTTGATCAACCCTTGGCAAACGCTTCGCAGTCCCCAGTACGAATCAGGATGTTCCACAAGCCAGCCCGTTACGTCCATTTTTTCGTCAGGGTCCGCTCGGTCGAAATCGACCCCTGCACCATATTTCGCTGCAATCTCCATCGCATACTCGCGGAACTCCTTGTCCAACAACTCTAACGTACCAGGAGCACGCTTCAGAGCTTCCGCCGCAGGCATTCCGATCGCTAAATCGTCCAGCAGTCGGCGCAGACTCTCAACACCGTACTGCTTAACCCAATACTCGACCACAAGGGACGATTCGTAGTATGCAAACTGGAGATGCATCGGCGTTTTGGGTTGCAAGAATGCGCTGCTCAGTTGACTCACCGGCACCAAACCCGTTCCCAAGATCATTTCGCGATAGGCTGGGTCCATCGACTGTCCCCAAGTTGAATTGCGTTGTCGTTCCTCATAAACGGAGATCCCTTCCGAGAGCCATCGAGGCATCTTGTTCTTGGTCTTTTGAAGCGTTACCACGTGGCAGAACTCGTGCCATAAAACCGCCTTCCAATTCGAGTCGACTTGAAGTGCGGCTGGTGAATTCGCCGTGATCAATCGCCCGAAACAGACACCCAAAAATCCTTCGCCACCAGGCAAGCCAAACGTGCGAATGGCAAACTCCTTTTGCTTTGGAAAGATTTCTACAAAGATCGGTTCCTCAAGTTGCACTTCATATTTCTTCGTTAAAACATCCCGAGCTTCGCTGAGCAACTGGACCACGTCTTGGCCATAGATTCTCGCTTCCCGAGCATCCATGCGAATGACGAAGCCAGGCGCTTCGAGCGTCGCGAACTTCTCCAGCTCTGTTTTAAGCTGTCGCAAGTTAAAGATCGTGACGTCATAGGGATCTTTCTTGCGAACCGTATCAACAATGTCCCAGCCTTTGTCCGTCTGCCCCAGCCGCAGCAGATCTTGCGCCAATTGAGTTCTTGCGGGAATGTACTCCGCATCCATTTTGAGCGCCCGATTCTGGTATTCGACCGATTCGCTAAATCGATAGTGCATCGACAACTGCTTGCCAATAACGAAGTCCACCTCTGGATTGAGCGCCCATGGGATGAGAGCTTTGCGTCTCGACTCCCCCTCCACTTCATAACGGCCTTGGAGGTGTGCGATTGCTGCGCGCAAAGACCATAGTCTTGGTAAATATGGATTGACCTTTTCGACTTCAGATAAAATCTCTTCGGCTTTGGCGTAGTCCTCAGCGGACATTCGGGCTTCTGCACCATGGAGCAATGTAGGTACATAACGCGGGTTCAACGAAATCGACTTAGCAAAATACTCGGCAGCCTTCGCGGGATCCGTAGCGCTCCAACTCTTTCCGAGAAGATAAAATGCTTCCGGATCGGTCTCGTCTAGTTTGATGGCTTTGGCAAGTGATTGTGATGCGACCTTGTCATCGTTCTTTTCGATTGCCATCCTAGCGGTAGCCAGATTCGCATCGAATACTTCGGATGGGTTACTCGACTTGACGCCGGCATCGTAACAATTTTTTAAGACTTCTTTGGGGTCTTCGCCACGGGCGAGGAAGAAGTCACCTACCGGAACAATGTCGCTCCGGTTGCTGAAACGCCATGGCGTTCTGAGCAGCATGGTGTCAAGGTAGGTCAATTGCTCATTGGCTTTGGTGAGCGAGTTGTTCATCTTGTAGACGCGAACACCCAAAAGCCGCAATCGAATGCTTTCACTGAATCGTTCCATCGCCTTCTCATAGGCTTTCATGGCTGCGGCGTATTCGCCGGTGGCCAGATAGGACTCGATGAGCATGCGAGGCCACAACTCATTCCAAACGCCTCGCTCAACCTGTGCCGCGGCTAACTGTATGCAGGCTGCATAGTCACCGGTTCGGTAAAATGTCTTGACGTCATCAATCTCGGAGGCTTGCAACGGAACGGCCAACTGCAGTAGCAGGGCCAAGCCCAAGGCTAATCGCGAGAATAAAAAATGTTCAAACCTTGCGGAAATGCTGCTGCAACACGCCACTAGAATCGTTCTCATCCGTGTGAAATACGTCTGACTGACACCCAAGACCTTCACAATAACCATTTAGCGTCGACTTCGCAGCAAGTTGCCCTGAAAATCGATGGAATGTCGTCATTCATTCACCGAAATGAAAAAACCACGATTTGGAAAT
>JANMNR010000785.1:0-13183 GCA_031368325.1 Pirellula sp. | reverse complement strand
ACATGGCCACCGTAAAGGATCGCATCATTGGTTCGACCGATCCCTTGTACGAAGTCCAGAGCCGGAGGTGGCAGTGGAGCAGACCCATACCCTGACACAACGGACCTCAAATCAAACCCCAACTCAAAGAGTTTGTGCATCGACGTCTCCACGCTGCGTGCTACCACTTGCACGGTTCCAGCGATGGAACGCGTCGGGGCAACACAAATCACCGTGTCCACTGGCAACACGCCACACTCGGATGCAATCAGCTCCAAAATGGTCTCATCTGGTAGCGTGTCGCATTCCAGTACGCCTACCGCATAACGACTCGTATCGGAAACACCTAGGCTCTGAAGCACATGCTCTTTGCCCCGTTTGGCTCGCATCGGGCCAGAGCCCATGGCAAAAAACTTATCCTTCTTGACTGGCCAACCAGCATACTGAGATGCCATACAAGCTTGAACCGGGGCATCGGTAGCGACTTGTATTTGCGACCACGGACCAATCGTCGGATCGGCAGGATGCAATGTGATTTCGGCTCGGCCTGACATGCAGATACTCGCCAACATCAGCCCGGCTCGAATGCCTCCGGGTGTATTCACCCCAAAGTCCAAGACCGATGCACCGTTGGCACGCTTATCGATTTGGATACGCCAGGATTCTGCGTTTGCAAGCGTCTCTTGAGTAAGTTGAAAGGCTCCGTCATTGAGCTGTTGATTCATTGAGCGACCAAAAGAGGCGTTAGCGTTGAAAGATTGGAAGATAACCTAGGTCCAATTGCAACATGATCAAGTTGCAGGCCGTCGTGTAAATACGATTGATCGACCCCTCCCAGGCACCATCATCTGCTTGTTCATTCGCGATACGAGTGTACAGTCGATCTCGAAACGGTAGCCATGCCTCGTCTCCTTGACGATAAACCACTTGGCTGTAGTACAAATAAGTGTAGTGCCAATGGCCGAAGGCATCGTCTCCCGCGCCAATGCTGTAGAGGTTCTTTTGGCAGTAGGCCAACATCTCAGGAACCTTTTTACTTTCGTAGTCACCAGCATTGTAAAGTGCGGCGAGACTGGCAGCGGTGATGGCCGGGCGAGAGGCGCCCATCTGCTGACTCGAATAGCTGATACCGCCATCTTCATTCTGACATTTATAGATATAGCGTTTTGCCGACTCGATGACTTCCGTTGGAACAGAAATGCCGGCATTGCGGCATCCTCTTAGGCCTTGCACTTGGGTGATGGTCGTCGAACCTTCGTCGTAGTCGCTTCCATCTTTAGCGCTGATATAGCCCCAGCCTCCCGCGGGCGTTTGTGCTTTTCCGCAAAACGAAACCGAACGGTTCAAGACATCCATCAAATCGTCGCGTCGGTCTTGGAGCCCCTCTTCGCCCAAAACTTGGGAAAGAAATAGCATGGAAAAGCCATGGCCATAGGTGTAACGTTGGTCGTCCGTATCGCCGATCAACCCGTTCTTTCGGCTCCGACTAATCAAAAAATCTGTCGTGCGTTTCAGTTGTACCGCGTACGGCCCCTGAGTAATGGTCGACCCACTACACAACAAAGCGAGTCCCGCCAAGGCACCAATTGCAACCGGATAGGGAGGCGTATTCCACTGTCCGAGACTCGACTGAGTCCGCTTTAGGAAATCCAGGCCCCGTTGAGTAGCGCGATCCCAATTGGGATCGCGTGAATCGCGATCGGCTCTAACCAGACTCGGTGTCGCCGCCTTTGCCAACGACAGCCCCGCGGTCGCCGCTGCAACACTTGCACAACCGGATAAAAACTGACGCCGTGCAAATGGCCTTGGAATAGGCATAGGATTGCTCATGAAAGCCAACGGATTTAAGGGCTAAGGTTTAGGTTCCTAAATCACCGAATAATGGTGTCGATAGATAACGCTCGCCGAGACTGCACATGATGGTAACGATACGCTTGCCTTGAAACTCAGGGCGGGCCGCTACCTGCGCCGAAGCCCACATGTTGGCGCCACTGCTGATGCCGCCCAAAATCCCTTCTTGCTTGGCAAGCTTTCGTCCCCACTCAAAGGCTACTTCGTCGTCGACTTGGATCACATCGTCGATGATCGATTTATCGAGGTTTTTCGGAATAAACCCAGCCCCGATGCCTTGGATTCGATGCTTTCCGGGTTGGCCGCCACTGATGACCGGCGACTGCTTGGGCTCGACTGCAATGGCTTTGAAATTTGGGTTGAGTTTTTTGAGATAGCGAGCGACGCCAGTAATCGTGCCGCCCGTGCCGACACCAGCCACGATGGCATCGATTTGGCCTGCCGAGTCGGTCCAAATTTCTGGCCCGGTAGTGCGTTCGTGGACAGCTGGATTGGCTGGGTTTTCAAACTGCTGGGGCATCCAGCCGTTGGGATCGTTGGCCACCAACTCCGAAGCCTTAGCAATCGCTCCACGCATACCATCCGCCGCTGGAGTCAACACAAGGCTCGCTCCCAATGCTCGAAGCAGTGCCCGTCGCTCCACCGACATCGACTCCGGCATCGTCAATGTCAGCCGGTACCCCTTGGCAGCGCACACAAACGCAAGCGCAATCCCAGTGTTGCCGCTGGTCGGCTCGATGATATGCGTCTCCTTGGTTAGTCGTCCGCTTTGCTCAGCGTCCTCGACCATGGCCATTCCAATTCGGTCCTTGACGCTATGCAGCGGATTAAAGAATTCGCATTTAGCAAAGACGGTGGCGTGTTCAGGTGGCACCAAACGATTGATCCGAATCATCGGAGTGCTTCCGACGGTATTGACAACGCTATCAAAGGTCTTTCCCAAAGCCATTTGCAAAATCTCTCGTTTGGAAGGAGGTCTAAACTGGTCAGCTGCTAAAGAATGCGATTTTCCAACGAATTGGAGTATACGCTTTTTTGGAGATGCCGCCCACAGGACTCTTAAGGTCCCAGCGTGTGGTGTTGCTGCATCGAAAAGCAATTTTGAATATCGAACGAGGAATGTCGAATTTCGATTGAACCTGGACCCTACTTCGTCATTCCTTGTTCGATGTTCAATATTCAAGACAAACCGAAAGTGCGTATTTTTTGTCTTTCGCCTGCAGCAGCCCAAGCTCGATTTTAGTGTACGACGGAATTCCAGTCCGTGGAAAAACGTTGTCACCGACGGACCGGAAGTCCGTCGTAGGGGTTCAGCTCAACCCTTGTTTTAGGGTGTGAAGAAGCACTTTGTTATGCCAATTCTAGCTCAGCTTCAATTTAACCTGCACGGCAATTTGTTCGGGAGTAATTTTGAAGTGCTTGTATAGCTGATCGAACGGCGCCGAAGCACCAAAGGTACTCATACCGACAAACTCACCATCCGCACCGATGTATTTATCCCAACCTTGGCGAATTCCGGCTTCACAAGCCACGCGGATCGTTACATCCTTTGGCAACACACTTGCTCGGTAGTCTGGTGTTTGGTCGTCGAACAGCTCAAAGCATGGCATGCTCACGACACGGGTCATAACTCCATCGGCTGCCAAGAGCTCTTGTGCCTTCATGCAGATTGGTATCTCGGTACCAGTTCCCATCAAGATCGCTTGTGGCTTTCCTGCGCAGTCGCTCAAGATATAGCCCCCTTTCTCAGCCCCAGCCGCGTCCCCAAGCTTAGTCCGATCCATCGTTGGCACATTTTGTCGCGACAAGACCATCGCTGAGGGATGATTCGTCAGTTGCATCGCTGCCTTGTAACAGTGCAGCACTTCGTTAGCATCGCCAGGTCGGAACACGTACAACCCGGGGATAGCTCGGCAAGCGGCCAAGTGCTCTACCGGCTGGTGTGTTGGGCCATCCTCGCCCAAGCCGATCGAATCGTGAGTCAATACATAGAGGACTGGCTGATGCATGATGCTGGCCAATCGCATCGATGGACGCATGTAGTCAGTGAATACGAAAAACGTCGCCCCATAGGCTCGCAATCCGGAGAGACTCATACCGTTCATCGCCGAAGCCATACCGTGTTCACGAATGCCGAAATGCATGTTGCGACTGGCGTAACTGCTTGGTCCAAAATCCCCTTGGCCATCCAACAGCGTCATCGTGGATGGCGCCAAATCCGCGGAGCCTCCGATCAAACTAGGTAGGTGCGGTGCAAGCATGTTCAAAACTTTTCCGCTACTAACGCGAGTCGCCAACCCCTTGGCATCCGCAGCGAATGGCTTCAGGCCACTATCCCAACCTGCCGGCAATTGCCGATGGACGATGCACGAAACCTCGGCTCCTTCCTTAGGAAATTTTGCTTGATAATCGGCAAACAGTTTTGTCCAAGCTTCCTGAGCCTTCTTGCCACGTGCGCCCATGGTTTCAGCAAAGTATGTTCGGACAGCTTCCGGCACATGAAACTTCTCGTTCTCTGGCCATCCGTAAGCCTTCTTCGTCAGCTTGATCTCTTCGTCGCCCAGCGGTGCTCCGTGTGCGTTGTGTGAATTGGCTTTGTTGGGCGATCCGAAACCGATGATCGATCGAACAATGATGAGCGTGGGCATATCGGTGGTGGCTTTGAACGCATCGAACGCGCTTTGCAGAGCTTCCAAACTGTTGGCGTCTTCGACCAAAATTGTGTTCCAGCCTAGCCCTTGGAACTTTTGACCCATATTTTCGGTAAAGGCGATATCGGTGTGTCCCTCAATCGTGATCCCATTGTCATCGTATATCCATCAAAGGTTTGACAGCTTCAAATGGCCAGCCATCGAAGCTGCTTCGTTGGAGATTCCCTCCATCAAATCACCGTCACTGCAGAGGGCGTAGACGTCATAATCAAACAAATCGAAGCCCGGCTTATTGTACTTGGCCCCTAAGTGCTTACCGGCAATCGCCATCCCGACAGAGTTACCAACCCCCTGTCCAAGCGGACCGGTGGTCGTTTCAATTCCAGCGGCGTAGCCGAGTTCTGGGTGCCCGGCGCAAGGGCTATGCAATTGGCGGAAGTTCTTGATGTTGTCGATAGTAATCGATTCATTGGCGGTCACCTTGCCATGGGCATCGACGCCGCGAATTCCCGCCAAGTGAATCATCGAATACAGCAGCATGGATGCGTGACCGCACGACAACACAAATCGGTCACGATTGGCCCAGTCGGGATTCGTCGGATCATAACACATGGCCTCGGTCCAAAGCTGGAACGTGACCGGAGCGAGAGCCATCGGTGTCCCGGGATGGCCGCTGTTGGCAGCTTGAACACCGTCCATACTGAGCGTTCGGATGGTGTTTACAGCCAATTGGCGAAGCGTGTTAGTTGATGCGTTCATCGGTTCGACTCTCAAATTTGTGTAAAAATCGGTTCATCATGGACGATTGGCAAGGCTTTGTTGCTGGCGAAGATAACGATTTTTGCAGCAATTCGCAATCCAGGGTGTTTTACACGGGCACTCGCCGCCCACGGTATCAATTACACTGAGCAGACCAGAAACGCGTGCGAGAGAACGGCGGCTTTCCGCTAGGAAATTCGTTAAAAACCCCGGTATTGAGTAGAGGTGCATGATGAAAGAATTGGGTCCGTACACGTTGTGGCATAAAGATCCTTCTTGCGAATCGAGCAACACAGCCTGGATGATCAGGCAATTTATCTTTCATGCGATGATCATTCTACTGGCGATGGGAGGCGGTTTTCTTTCGGCCCAAACCCAACCAGACGCAAATGTTTCGTTGCTGCAGGTCGGCTTTGCGCAAGTGGACATCACCCCAATGCGGCCAACTCCAATGGCTGGCTACTACGGCAAACGCTTGTCAACGGAAACGCATGACCCGCTCTGGGCCAAGATCACCGCTCTCAGCGACGGCAACACCTCTGCCGTGCTTATCGCATTGGACCTAGTTTCAACCACAAGATGGCTCGTCGATGAAACACGCTCCCTAATCGCCTCGCAATCCGCTATTCCGCCCGAATGCGTTCTAATTAGCGCTACGCACTCCCATACCGGCCCTGTCCTGTTCGATCCAAACTCCTCGCGGTACAATCGTTTCGGCAACGATTCTATCGAAACAAAACAATACATGCTCGAACTCCCGGCCAAGATTGCGACTGGAGTGGCTTCGGCCATCGAAGCCAAACAACCCATGTCCGTCCGTCATGCGATCGGCCAAGAATCGCAACTCGCGTTCAATCGCCGTTTCTTTATGACGGATGGAAGCGTGGGATGGAATCCCGGAAAACGAAATCCTCGCATCGTT
The DNA here is from genome assembly GCA_031368325.1 of Pirellula sp. Lineage (GTDB taxonomy): Bacteria > Planctomycetota > Planctomycetia > Pirellulales > Pirellulaceae > JBKCUI01. Next base: position 7,021 of record JANMNR010000785.1, on the reverse strand, counting down.
CGCGAAGCAGGACCGACCGACGAGGAGTTGCCATTCGTTGCTTTCTTTAAAAACGAACGCGTTCTCGGCGGGCTTCATAGCAACTTTTCCATCCATCTGGATACGGTCGGTGGCACTCAATGGAGCGCTGACATGCCCTTTACGATTGAGCAGTCCCTCGACAGAGTTTTCGGCCCGAATTGCCATCTGCAATATGCGACAGGCTGCTGTGGCGATGTCAACCATATCGACGTTCGGCACGCTTTCGATCAAAAGGGCCATGCCGAAGCCGCCCGTATCGGCACTCGCCTTGCCGCAGCTGTACTTCGAAGCTGGAATGACTTAGCTCCGATTTCCAGTAACAGGTTGTACGCAACAAAATCGATCGTAAAACTGCCGCTCGCCCTGCACGCCGCAAGCCGGGTTGAATGGGCCGAATCGGTGGCGGAACGTGCCAACAACGAAAAGCAACCACCCTTTATGGAAATGGTCGAGGCATTCCGAGTTCTCGATGTGATAGCGAGAAAAGGGGAGCCCATCGAATGCGAGGTGCAGGTCATCTCACTGGGCAAGGAGATCGCCTGGGTCGCTCTGCCGGGTGAGATCTTCGTCCAGTTAGGACTTGCGATTAAGCACGGGTCTCCGTTTGCAACCACGACTATCAATGAATTGGCAAACGGTTCCGTCGGCTACGTGCCAACACGTCAAGCTTACTCGCAAGGCAATTATGAAGTGGTCTCTGCACGTTGTGCCGAGGGGAGCGGTGAGTTGCTGGTGGAGTCCGCGCTTGAGCAACTGCGACAGCACTTCGAAATCCAAACCAAAAAAAGGACAAGCGGAGCTGCTCAATGAAAATAACCTTGAAGTCACCATCGATTCCGCCAGCCTTGCGTTTAGATGAATTGGATCCCGCTCACGTCTGGCAAACTTGGGAGCCCTCGGATGAAGAACCCTGGAACTCACGCCGCGCCGCGCTGCTACATCGCCGCGCTGCGTTCGCGCCGACTAGGGAACAACTCGCTTCCACGCTCGCCTTACGACCACAAGAAGCCGTCGCCAAAATGGTCCAACCGGATACGAACGATGCTTCGGAAGTCGGCTCATTCGAAAAGGACTCGGCCGAACTTGCCAAAGCGGTTCTCGCCACTTCGGATGCGAAGCAGTTGGCAGTTTGGTGGCTTCATCGCATGCTCAACACGCCAAATCCCCTCGTCGAAAAGATGACACTCTTTTGGCATGGCCATTTTGCTACCGGGGCCGAAAAAGTTCAGGATGCGGAGCTTATGTACACGCAAAATAAACTTCTCCGGGATAATGCACTCGGCAATTTCAGAGACCTGGCCCAGGGCATTGCAAAAGACCCGGCCATGCTCATCTATCTGGATAGCGTTTCGAATCGCAAAGCACATGCGAACGAAAATTTTGCTCGCGAGCTCATGGAGTTGTTTTGCTTAGGTGAGGGCAACTACACCGAGTCCGATGTGCAGCAACTTGCAAAGTGCTTTACAGGCTGGGAGATTCGACGCAAGCAGTTTCGATTTAATCCCTACCAACACGATGATTCCAAAAAACAATTGCTTGGCAAAACCGATATTGAGTCCGGCGAGTCGGCCATCGATTGTGTTCTTGCAAGCCCGCATATGCCTCGCTTTATTGTCAGCAAGCTGTTTCGCTTCTTCGTTTCGGATGAAGCGTCGCCATCGGACGAGTTGCTCGCACCGCTTGCTGACAAGTTTTCGGAAACGAACTTCTCGATAGCCCGCGTTGTAAAGATGATCCTTGGAAGTCGACTGATGTTGAGTGGATGGAGCATTGGTCGAAAAGTACGTTCGCCCGTCGAATTGGCCATAGGTTGGATGCGAGCTATGCAATGCACCAGCAACATGGGGTTTCTCTCAGACCGATTGAGAACCATTGGACACGCCCTGCTTTTTCCGCCCAATGTAAAGGGCTGGGATGGCGGCCGAGCCTGGATCAATTCCTCGACGCTAGTTGGTCGCGCTAATTTGATCTACGATCTTGTTAATAATGAAAATACCCGTTTCGACGGCTCGCCACTCCAGGGCTTCATGGAACGCAACAAAATCAACGACCCCTCGCAACTGTCCGCTTGGTTTGCAAAACTCTTTTTGGTCGAGGACCTGAGTGAACCCGAACGGCAACGGCTATTAAAATCCATCGACGCCTCCAAGTCAGATCGTTGGGCCAGCCAAGCAATGATCCACTTGGCAAGCCTCCCCAAAATCCATTTGTCCTAGAGTCGAACACGGATCTCCGTACTTTATGATTTTGTTAACGCGGCTCTTGAAACGGTACGGATTGCCGTGCCACACTTTTGAGATGGCTCTAACACATCAAGCATACCAACCCAAAACCTAAAATGACAAATATCAACCGTCGCACTTTCGCTGCTTCGCATTTCCAAGGTGCCACCGCCCTGGCGATCGGAGCTGCCGCCCCAACTGGTTGGATTCAATCGTTGGCCGCTTGTCTTTCCGCGGAGCCAGCCGGCCAAGAACGAGTGTTAGTCGTGATCCAGCTTACCGGGGGAAACGATGGCTTGAATACGATTGTCCCTTACTCGAACGAGTTGTATTACAAAGCCAGGCCCAAGCTGGCGATTCCAAAAGAGGATGTGATCAAGTTCGATTCGGAAGTCGGATTACATCCCTCGATGCAAGGCATTGCCAGTCTCATCGAGGAAAAGAAATTTTGCGTGTTGCAGGGGGTTGGTTATCCCAACCCAAACCGCTCTCACTTTGAATCGATGGACATTTGGCATTCATGTCAGCGAAAGGAATCAAGGAGCTCGGATGGCTGGCTCGGTCGCTATTTTTCACATGCCAGCCAAACGGAGGCTGGCGACGCGACCGACTCACTCGGTCTGCACTTGGGTAGCGAACAACTGCCGATGGCCTTGGTCGGACGAGGCGTACAGACACCTTCGCTCGCCTCAGTCGATCAACTCAGGTGGAAAGGGAAATTGAGCGGCAATTCCGCCAACAGTCCGGAATCGATGACTGAGAAGCTAGGAGAACAAAAACCGGAGAAAAGTCTGCTTGACTTCGTATCGGCTAGCACGACCGCAGCCATGCAAGCGAGCGAACGATTGGAAAGAGCTTTAGCGTCCCCAGACAGTTCAGGCGACTTTCCGAACTCGCAGCTGGGGGAAAAGTTGAAGGTGATTTCGAGGTTGTTGCTCGCCGGTCTAAAGACGAAGGTCTACTACGTAACGTTGGACGGATTCGATACGCACGCCAACCAGTTGATTGCGCATGCAGGGCTCATTAAACAATGGTCGGAGGCGCTACAATCATTTCATAGGCGGTTGGATCGAGCCGGTTTGGGAGAACGCGTATTGGTCATGACATTCAGCGAGTTTGGTCGCCGCGTCGCGGAGAACGCCAGCCAAGGAACCGATCATGGAGCCGCAGCCCCAGCCTTCTTGTCGGGCCCAAGACTAGAGAAAACGCTTCTCGGAGCTCAGCCCAGCCTAAAGGAATTAGATGACGGCGATTTAAGATTCCACACTGATTTTCGGCGAGTCTACGCAACCCTAATCGAAGACTGGCTGGGAGCAGATAGCAAAGCAGTTGTAGCTGACGACTACCAAAAACTCGAGTTGTTTTAGGTGAGGGACCACTGCATCTGCAAACTCTTACGCGGCTCGGCGGTCGTCTTGGCTTTGGCGGCGAAGTCTCTTTCTGTCCGCTTTACTCATTGGACGTCCGGCGTAGTCGTCGTCCCCGTCTCCGTCCTCGTCGTCGCTGTCCGGTTGCGTTGACGGCATCTGTTGCCCTTGCTTGACCGGGATCGGTTTCGTTACCGGTGCAGCTCCCTTGTTGGCCGTTTCATCTGTCGGAGGTTTCAACTTGAGACCATCCAGCATGCCGAATAGCCCGCGCCTTGCCGACTTGGCTGCTGCAGGATCGTCCGACGGGCCCTTTTCTGGTTTCTTTGCAACAACCTTGGGCTCGATGGACGCCTTCGGTTCCTTGGGCTTTCTCGAAGCAAAGGAGGACAACCAAGACTTCTTGCCCTGGCCCTCGGCTGCCAGTGATTCTGTAGGGCCTTTTGCAACGGGCTGTTTGGCCGACGTTGTCGATGTTGTCGCGGACGGTTTGGAGGTTTGAGCCTGAGCTGCGTTTAAGCTGTCCTGCTGATAGCTTTTGCTAAACTTCGAGACCCAGCCTCGTTTGGCTTTTGGAGCTTCGGAATTGGCAGTCTCTCCACTGGTTTGCTTTGGTTGTACTTTGGTCTCGCTCGATCCACGTGACCAAAACGATCGTTTCTCGCTCTTTGTTGCGACGTCTGATTTGTCGCTTGACTGTTCTCGCAACGCAGCCTTAGTTGGTTTTGCAACAGTCGGTTGAGTTGCTGTCTGCGTAGGGGGTTCGGCGTTTTTGTTGCCACCGATTCCAAACCAACCTCGCTTTTTCGTTAAGCCTCTGTCGACCATCGGACCGTCGTCTTCACCGATCGGTTCTGCATCCAGTTTTTCGTTTCGCTCATGACGATTCGGGATTAGGCCAAAGAGTCGACCCTTCGGCTTGGGTGCTTCATGGCCATCGGCTTTTTGTGCGGATTTCCCGACAGGTTTCTCCGTTGTTTTCTCCATGGGCCGATCGGCAGTTCGCGTACCGGAGCCTATCGCCCGATCTACGCTGCGATCTTGGGTACCGCGATCTGAAACGCCGCGATCCGAGCTAGCCGATTCTCGATTGCTTGGGACTTCACGTGCAATTTCATTTGCAGAGTCGTCGAAAGCGTTGCCGCGTTTTCTAGCCCAAGGCATTTTCCATTTGGAGCTGCGGATCGACTCCGATTCCGTAAGTTGTTCTGTTAGCCTGTCTGGACTTTGTTTTCGACGAAGCGAAAGTTTTGGCACCTTCCATTGGATCGGGGCAAGGTTGGCGCCGTTGCGGACGAGGAATCGTTTTTGCGCATGAATGTAGGTTTGACGCAGATAGATCCCGGAGGCCTGGAAGACCGCCAAGATTCCGCCGAGCAAGCAGCCGCCTACCACCAAATCGATGGTAGCTGACGACCAAGTGATTTTCAGAAGACCGGTGCCCAGCAGCGCGGCTAGCCCCCAAGCCATGAGTCCAATGAGCCAACTGGCTACACTCATCGGCGCCGACTTGAGCTCGCTGCACAGCCGAATGCCGATCACACCGATGATGGAGGCAAAGGTCGCTAGCACCAATGGCCAGCCCGCATAACCGATCTCGCGTTGTGCCCAGCTATCGATGCTCAAGCCCAAAAGCAACAGGCCTGAGCTCGACGCTTCGAAACTGGAAAAGGCAGCAGCGATGGCCAAGACGACCCATATGCGATAGCGTGCCCGGTAGTCGTCCAGCTTGTGCCGTCGAAGTTGAAAGATCATCCACGCTGCAACAGCAGTCAGCATCCAAAGCTGTGTCGTCAACCACTGAGCAATGCTGTGCGAAGATCGCAAATGAAACAACTGAGCGATGGGACGGGTTGCAAAGCTGACCGCCTTTTCCGCCTCGGTCATGCTGCTCGGGTCAAAGCGTGTGAAGATCCAGTAGTGTGCAAAAAGCAAAGCGCCCCACAACATCCACATGCACGAAAGAACGATAGACAGCGTTCCCCGTCGGACGGGAATCAGCTGAACCATTCGCTGCTGGCAGGTCTTTCGGACCGCTTGGCTGTAGCCGGGATCGCGGTATTTTTGCGTGTAATCGTGCTCCTCCGTCGAATCCAAGTTGTCGCGGGTTCGCAAACGCTTTTTGGCTCGAACACTTTCGACGGCAAACTCGGAATCAGCAGCGACGGCATCCAGCAGGACGCGTCGGCGCCGATCGATTCGATTGGATCTCGAGAGAGGCATGCGGCGATCGCTTTGGGAATTGCACAAGCGGGAAATTCGAACGGGAACACTCAAGCATGCTCGTCGCATTTTTCGGATTTGGAGTCAATGTCAGAACTGCGGAATCGGGAAATTTTGGCAGTTGAAAGGTGGCAATAGGTCTGTCGTTTGACGGCGACTCGTAGACGAGCGCGTCGCCTGAGCAATCTAAAGAGCGTCTTAAGCCGACGGTCTTGTCCTGACGCTATAGAAATTCGGTATTGACATGAAGATCCGACTAAAATTTCGGATGTCCAACACACTCCTCTGCGAGTCGCGGTTAAACGAGGCTCGCTCCTCTACGAGTCGCGGTCAAACGACGGATGGAGGCGCGGTCAAACGACGGATGGAGGCGCGGTCAAACGACGGATGGAGGCCTTGGGCCCGTGGCCGCCGCCAACCGCCAGCCTGCGATTCCCTGCCAATTGCCCGTTAGGGCAGCGGGCAGATGCCGAGATTGTCGAAACGTACATTGCATTCCGCGTCGTGCGACTGCAACATGATCGTTCCCGCTTCTATGCGTGATCCTTTGCGCGGGTTCTCGTCGGGCTTTCGAGTGTCCTGCCAATCGACGACTTGGACTCCGTTTACCCAGCTACTTATCAGCGGTCCGTCCGCAATCACACTGAGGTAGGTCTTCTCCGCGGCGTCCGAGAGAACCGCCCGGGCGTTTTGCCGGCGAAAGACCGCGCCCATCCCCGCATCGACAGGTCGACGGCGGTCATCTTTGAATCCGTGATGAATTTGGCACTCATATCCATTCAGCTCCTCGCCTGGTATGCAGCGAAAGAAAAAGCCAGAATTGACGTTCTCCGCAAGTGTCTGTATTGCAATTTGGAAGCAGCCATTGGCGTGCGGCTGTAGCAACTCAATACGGCCTTTGCCTCCTTTTAACGTCAGGCTGCCGTCGGATGTCAACTCCGCTTTAACCTCACCAGCTGGGCTATTGAAGTCTTTCAAATCTTTTGCCGGCAAAATGGCGTAGGAAATTGGCCGTACTTTAACATTTCGAAATTGAATCGTCCCCTCGCGGAATTGCAAACCAATGAAGCCTGCAGTCAATCCGGTGGTGTCCATATAGTCGGTGGACATCTGGCCGTTGACCCATGTCTGAATGTGATCCCGATCCACCATTGCATGCAATGTATGCCATTCGCCTGACTCCGGTAC
>JANMNR010000782.1:0-7672 GCA_031368325.1 Pirellula sp. | reverse complement strand
GGCCATTTTCGATCGTCTCACTTCGTCCAATCCAACTTTCTAAACGTGACGTTCTGGACGCGCTCTATTCCGGACGTGCAAAATTCGAAACCGAAGATTGGAAAAAGTTCTTGTTGCGAAGCATCGGACTTGAACCGAGCGAGCTGACACCGCGCAACATGGACGCAATGCTTCTCCGGATGATTCCATTCGTAGAGAACAACTACAATCTGGTTGAGCTCGGACCTCGCGGTACAGGTAAGTCGCACTTATTCCAACAGATTAGCCCTTATGCTCATCTTGTATCGGGCGGCAAGGCAACTGTTGCCCGCATGTTTGTAAACAACAGTAACGGACAACGCGGTCTCGTCTGTCTCTACGACGTAACATGCTTTGACGAAGTTTCTGGTGTGTCCTTTGACCAAAAAGACGGCGTCAACATCATGAAAGGCTACATGGAATCTGGAGAGTTTAGCCGTGGCAAAGAAAGCATCCGAGCATACGGCAGTATCGTAATGGTCGGCAATTTCGATGTCGATGTGCAACATCAGCAGCGAGTAGGGCACCTGTTCGGGCCGATGCCTCCAGAAATGAGAAACGATACGGCATTAATGGACCGTATTCATTGCTTCCTGCCGGGTTGGGACGTTCCAAAGATCAGTGAGCCACTGAAGACAAATCACTTTGGATTGGTTTCTGACTTCTTGAGCGAATGCTGGAGTAGGCTGCGAAGCGCCAATCGAATTTCAGTGCTCCAAGGCCGCGTTGCCTTTGGTGGAGCGCTAAGTGGTCGCGATCAAAATGCAGTCATCAAAACGATCAACGGCCTTCTAAAGCTCATGCATCCAAATCCAGACGACAAGGTCAGCGATACGGATCTCGAATGGGCAGTGCGACTAGCGCTTGAAGTTCGTCGACGTGTCAAGGAACAGCAAAAGAGAATCGGCAGCGCCGAGTTTCGCAATACTCAGTTCAGTTACACATTGGGCCAAGACGGTGTCGAGAAGTTTGTAGCGACGCCTGAGCTTCAAAGCGAAGATCACATTGGGCGTGACCCATTACCACCTGGCCAAGTGTGGGCGATTAGCCCGGCCAGCCAAGACGAGCATTCTGGCCTCTACCGAATCGAAGTAACCGAAGGGCCAGGAAGCGGAGTCCGCATTCTCAACCGTCCATCACCACAAGCATTCTCCGAATCCGTACGATACGCGGAAGCGAATATCTATTCGAGATCCGCAGAGCTAGTCGGCGATCGAAATCCGCGTGAGCATGAATTCTCTGTACAACTTCGTGCTTTTGATTCTTCGAAGAACGGCAATGGCCTCGGCATGGCCGTTTTGCTGGCCGTCTGTTCGTCATTGATCAACAAAAGCTTGCGAGGTGGTATCGTAATTGTCGGAGGAATCAACCTAGGTGGTTCCATCGATCCGCTTTACAACGCAATCGACGTAGTCGAGTTGGCGATAGAAAAGGGGGCATCCGTCATCCTAATGCCGGTATCGTCTCGGAAACAGTTATTCGATTTATCCGATGACCTCGCAACCAAGGTGACAATTGTCTACTACAATGACGCAAGGGAAGCATTGATAAAAGCGATTGAGAGTTGAAAGGCCGTTAGGCAAAGCCAAGGCATCGGCGAGCCAGCCGCTGTTTCCAAGAGTATTTTTCAAAGCACACAAACATGAAATCATGCCTTGCCGTGGGTACAACTCGATGGCATTGGGATTGATGCGAAAGTAGCCATGCCAAAACCGGTACCAGTCCTGAATTCGATCAGATCAGGATTAATTGGCGCTCTTCATGACTTTGTAAGGGAAGCCGGATTCGGCACTGCAATCGATTTGACGATAGACTTGGTATATGAACTTGCTGATTATCGTGAAGAAGATGTGGAATATTTTCCGAGCGTCTACATCTTAATGCCTTTGGAACAATCGGATGCATTCTCGATTATTGCTCCCGGCGCGGATCGAATTCGCCTCGGGGAAATTGCAGCTTCTGAGCACTGCGGGCAAGCGGTCCTGAAAAACTGTGCTGCGCTTGCGGACGACGGATGGTCAATTTTTGTTGAGATAGGAGGCGAAAGGGTCCTATATGGGGTCTTTCGGTCCGAATCACTTCCCACATCACTTTCTTCAGCTGACCTTTTAGCTGATCCGGGAACAAAAAGTGGTGTAGCCCTGCTAATTCGCAATTGCGCTAAGAATTGTGTTGAATTGGTTGCGGGAGCGGGCAAGTCACTGGAAATCGCACTAACTTCGGCGAAACCGGCTACGCAAGCTGTTTCCAATGCTTTCGCAAATTTGGCAAACGCAATAACTAGCGATGTTGATGCTGACGAGCGGACTCAAGTCAGTGACTATTTTCGACGACTCTTGTTTAAGCTCACCCAACAATGCCATGGAACCATTCTAGTTGTCGTTCCATCGTCGAAAGATTTCCCACTATCCCTGAGAGACGGCGTAGTGCTTATTCAATCAATTGACTTTGTCTCGGCAATTATTGAAATACGTGAAAATTCGGCAGCTGATACGTGTGCAAAATTGATTTCGCAAGAAGCGATTTTGAAAGGCATGATTCAGAGCGACGGCATTACTGTACTTAGTTCTGATGGAAAAATCCTTGCATTCCGCGTGTTTGTAAAACCCGATGAATCGGAGCGCATGGCATTGGATGAATTGGATATTCGAGGTGGTGCACGAACGCGAGCACATGAACTGTTGAAATTGCGTGTTGGCTCACAATTGAATTGTGTTTTCTTCAAATCTCAAGATGGCAGCACTTGCTGCACGGTGCGACCATGACAAACGACCAAACGACGCTAAGCATTTGGGAGCCGAATCGCCCGCTTGACATATCTTCAACGGCTTCACCAAGCGAGATTGCAGCACAAGCAAAAGCATTGTCTGAACGCGATATAAATTCTATCGCACTTGCCTTCCAAAATGGAAGCTTCGAGATGGTGTCGACCTTTGTTTGGACACGAGCAATTACAGGACTGAAGAAGCAAATTGCTTCGTTAGGAATGGAGTTCGTCGGAGAAATGCTTGGACGTCCCGACATTGACGAAAACTCTGATCCCAAGACTGCGATTGGTGAACTTGATGCCATTTCGCTTGCCGAAGACCTGGGAATGGTCACAACTACTGAAGCACTTAGATTAAAGCACTCCTTGGAGCTTGTAACTCATTTCGCAGATTCAGAAAATGCAGTTCAAGACCAGATGAATCCTGAGGAGGCAGTTGGTATTCTGCGTGCCTGCGTTGTTTCTATTCTTGGTAATCCCCATATCAAGCCACCAATTCAATTCGCCGAGCTTAGAATGGCGCTTGAAAACGAGTCTATTTCTTCCGATGATTCAAGAGTAAGTCAAGTTGCCGAAAGCCCATACTTCATTCAAAGGACGACGCTAAGCGTACTCCTTTCGCTACTAAAAACTGCGAAAGGCGCGCAGTTGGAACATGCAGTCGGCAATACAAACGTTTTTCTACCTCGTATTTGGGCAAGCCTACGAAAACCCGAGCGTTGGCAAGTAGGGCAGACATATGCAGAAGTTCATTCGGCTGGTAAGCACTCTGCTGCGATTGGCTTAAAGAATGCGTTGACGGTCGTAAAGGGCTTTGATTTCGTTCCCGAAACACTTCGATCCGACACCTTTTCTGCTGCCGCACATAAAGTTATGGAAGCACACTTTTCTTTCAATAACTTTTATAAGGAATCGACGCCGATGTCTGAGTTAGCTTCCCTTGGAACAACGATTCCAAGGCCTGCCTTCCCCATCTGCATGTCGGCTACGCTATGTGTATTTCTTGGCAACTCCTACGGTGTCGCAAATGCGGCGCAGCAACACGCCGGATCGATATTTACAGCATTGCGAAAGGAACAGTGGGAGTACTACCTCAATGAGTGTTTGCGTTATGACAAAACGATTCTCGACAAACTTGAAAATCAAAAACCTGCTGACCGTTGGACTGTACTATGCACTGAGTTTTCCCTTTCCAGCCTAAAAATTGCCCAATCGGACATATTGGATTTGCTGAAAGCAAGTTCATTTTCAACGGTTCAACAAGCACGAAGGAAGGTCCGACAACGAAGGTAACGGGGCTTTGAGTCGAAATCAATTTAAAAAGGAGAATTCTTGGATTTGGGAATCCGCTCCATTAGCTTCGTGTAAATATTGGGATCTTCCAGGAATGACGCGGCGGTGCCTTTCTCGATGATTATTTTTTCTTCCTGGACTTCCAGGATTTTGGATATTGCCATTCTTCGCTCGCTGATTTCGTCCTCAGAATTGCAACGAGCTACTACAAGTATACACATGTCTTCATTCGCTCGGATTGCTTGCGTCATCATCTTATTAATGTGACCATCTGCGAAGCCATAGCCAATGGCAACGATGATGGATGCTTGAAGCGTGAACTTACGGAACTGATACGCATAAAAAAGGTACGGGTCGGCAGCCTCAAGTTTAAAGTCTCTCCCGAAAATTAGTTCCATCGAATCGGCGTCGACACTCGCAATTTGGTCAACAGCATAGAGGTTTTTTCCAGTGTCGCGTTTCCAGTTAATTGATCCATGCAGCTTGTATAAGAACAGTTCCGGCATGGTACTCGCAGTATCTGCATTTTCAAATCGCTCCCAATCCCAAAGAAGGCTAGGACCATTTCCAGAAAATCCAGTCTCGACGCGAAAGCCACTGTCGTTTAGCTTCTCCATGCATAGGTCGTAGTTGAGCGAAAACACATGAAGCGGATAATTAAGTGACTTTTGTAGTCCAATGAATCCACGGTAATAGGTACTCTTAGACGCATCCTCAGGGCACATCCAATTTTTGAGTTCTTTTAAGATCAGTCGTCGGAATTTCTTGACGTTGGAAAAATCGCTACTTGCTAATGCAACGAATCGACTATTCCACGAAGCAATAAAGGGGTAGAGCGTGTGCTCTTCGTTTCTCGCCAATTCATTTAGTGCGTTGACAACAGTCTCTATGTTGAATGGTACGGTAGTACCAAATCGCCCTTGAAGCCCAGCGGAATAAAAAATTGCACTCTTGATGTGATGATAGAGGTCTCGAAATGGCTTCCAATCCTCGTGTGCTGCCAATGACGTCTCAATGTGACCAATCATATCAGCCGACATTGGAATGTCAGCTTCCTTGCTTGCCCCAGCTCCCAGTAGAAATATGATTGAACTCGAAAGACTAGACATGTTTGCTCCTTACAAGAACCACGGTCGTAGGTCAACAATTTTCGGCAATGGCAGTCCTTGACGATGAAAGTCGTGTACCAGATCCGCAACCAAATGGCAGTAGAAGACAGAAACTGGTGCACTCTTGGCATTGAAACCTCTCCAGTTTGCCCCAGAAAGATTCACGAGGTCTTGAAGGAGGGAATCCACGTTTTGATCCGAGTCCTCGCTTATTCGCATAAACTCAACCAAAGTGGGCCCAGGATATGCTTTGTTGACTGTTGGTTTGTCGGGAAAAATGCCTTCAAACCAAATCAAATACTGATTATTCCCCAACCTAATGCTTGTTGCCTCGTACGGTACTAGACTGTTCACGGAGCGATTGAATCCAAAAAATCGCGACTTATGGTTGACCCGTAGGACCGCAAATTCGCAGTTGCCTTGGCCATCCTTCAGGGCGAGCCTCACTGTAGCGTTTATTGCATCTATTTCCTTACGCTTAAGGCGAAAGGATGTATGGACAACGACGCGCTCGTATGAAGACTTATTGGCTCCAAGGGTTTGGCTTAAGTTCTGCTTTAGTTGTGCCAAATAGTCGTCTTCTTTGATAGCTTCACCAAGGACGTGTAGCTCTTGGAACAATCCGCTATTGTCAGTTAAAACGGAGAATGCAAAGTATTTTTCAACAGTCCTTTTTCCGTTCGCCTCGATCATCTTGTGCGACTGGCTAATCCCTACGATGAGCGTTTTCTTTGGAGTTGGACGCACTTTCCATGGTTGGCCTCCCGCTTTGCAAAACAATTGAAGTGCAATATTCGCGATGGACCATTTGAGAGCATAGTCATCCAAAATTACTGGCAACGTGCAGACCTGCGAAGCTATTCCGTCGTGAGCGAACATTGCTTTGTGTTCGTGATAGCCGTTATCGTCTCCTTCAGGCAAAATCAGAAGTGGAATCGTTGCCGGAATGGACTGACGGTCTTCCTTGACGCGGTTCAGCGCCGCGGCGAATGAATGACGCTGAAGATCAGGGAGAATGAATGGATCGGAACTGATCTGGATTTCGCTTTTGAATAAGGCAGCGAATCCAGGAAATCCGAGCTTGTCGCTTTTGGTTGAGCCCTTCAGTGCCATCGCTAAACGACGTGCGGCTTGTCTGTCTTGCTCTCGAAAGCAAAACAAGACAGTAGGGATGGATTCGAGAGGCTTTAGAGGGCCGTTTTGGCGAAGTCCATTGAATTGACTACGAGATGATTTCTCTAGTCCATGAATATAGGTTTTCTCAAGCAGGCGTCTCGCGGGCAGTTCTGAAAAATCGTGCTCGATGCCAAGCGAGTCCTTGCTATTTGGGAGCTTTAACGAGTCGATGAAAACACTTCGTCTACCAAGGAAGCTTATGATTTTCGCAAGGCGGTTGGCATAGCAATCGAGATTGCGTCGGAAACTCGCATCTAACGAAAGACTGAGCTGCTGTACTCGCCTGGAAAACGGCACTTCCGCTTTTTTGCCAAAATGAAAATCGACAAGAAAGCCAAACTTATTGATGGAACGCAAAAAATACGGTTCAATCAAAAGTAGCTCTTCACCCTCAGGATGGCTTGCCATTACGAGGCTCAGCGAAGCAGAAAAGCTATCACGAGGTTCCCGATACTCGCTGTCCTTTAGGCCTGTGCTGGCGGCAGAATTTAGAGAATGCGATAACGCTTGAATGGTCACGTAATTGTTTGCAAAAAAGTCCAACTCAACAAAATCGAATCCGTCAATCGCGGAAAAGCTAATCCAATAATTTGCCCTGTCATCTCGATTGTCCTTGATCGGCAACGAATGGAATCTGCAATTGTTGCTCGGTCTGACGTCGTCTGTTTCGACAAGCTTGCGATAAACGCCGAAAATCCCTGCACTGTCCTTAAGTGGAAGGAAGTTTAGTTGAATTCGATAATCCGTGGTCAAAGTAGTTGTTCCCATCTATTTGCTCGTACTGGGAGCAAAACCCATCGCTACGTTCGAGTCAAGTCCGATGTGCCTTCACAAGCGAAATCCCTTGTCGGCGGGCACATTTTAGCACAGTCGAACAGATTCTGGAGCGAAGGACGTGGGTGTCACCGTGAATCACCATCAGCTCGCCGAGTTAGACCTTGGATACATTTCGTTGTCCTCGACGATGACGAGGTCATTGACGGCCTCGGTGAATCGAAACACGTTTCCGAAGTAATCGCGAAATTTGCGAAGGATGTTGTTACCAATGCAGGCCGCAGGCGTGGTGCGGCGAATCTCGTTCACAAGCAGAAATGCTTACCACATAACGAACCGAGCTTACCACACAAGGAACAAACGGACGATCGAACCGCAAATTCCAATGCCCTAGGCCCAATCCTGCTCCCTAAGCCGATTCCAAGCCAGTTGGATGTGATCCACTGCCAACAGCTCCTTCTTCCTGTCGTTCCAGCTTTGCACTTCAGTTACAGCGACGGCTACTTGCTCCGCCGCCTGTTGCGATTCTTTCATG
>JANMNR010000778.1:0-9242 GCA_031368325.1 Pirellula sp. | reverse complement strand
CCCATCACCTTGGCCTTGGCTATTGAGCGGCGTTCTCAACTGCATTCGGTTGGGTATGGCACCGCTTCGCGCGATTTTTTACAAGCATTGGACTGTGTTCAAATAGTTGCGATTGCAGATTCATTTTTCGACGTTTAGAGCAGCGGCTTTCTCTAACTGCAAAATTGCCCAACTGCCAGCATAACCGATGGGGCTCGGTGGAGCCTCTCGGTACTTCTCTAGCATCTCACGACTTTCGGGCTGTGCCATTTCACCAAGGGCCAAATGGCACATGAATCGGACCAGAAATTCCTCCTGAATAATGGGCCCGAAATCGCTCATTCGAGCATAGAGTTTGTCGCGAAGCTCCTTGTTGTCGATTCCCTTGTTGAGTTTCCCTAGCGACCAGATGGCCGAACCGCGGCCGACACTTCCGTACTTGGTTTCAGACTTTGGAATGAACTTTTCTAGAAACGGAATAGCGGGCAGAAAGTTGTTCTTTCCAAACGCCTCAAGCAAATAACTCAGTTTGACTTGATTTTCGACAAGGAGGGGCGAACCATCCTCCGATTTCAATTCCGCTGCAATCTTTTCCGCAGTTACAAGCATTCTTGAAAGCATTTCAGGATCGTTTCCTAGCTCCATCAGCGCCCAGCCAGCGACCACTTTTACTTCGGGCCGTTGGTGCTGGAGCAATTCAATAAACCTTCCGCAATGAATACGCTCCTCAAGCCCTACAGCAACCTCAACCGACTTTTCTGTTTCCTGCCAGCTATCGGAGTTCAGGCCAACTGAGACAATGTCGCAGACCAGTGCGCGATATCCTTTCCTCGCGTTTTCGAGGAGGTTGGTTACAACGATCCCTCTGACGTCCGGATTTCTATCCTTTAGCAGTGTCGCTTGCATGGGAATGCTGGTGGCATCAGGACGCGTTTGCAAAAACTTTAAGGCAACCTTCCGAACATTGGAATCTGGATGCGTAATCATTTTCTGAGCAAAGCCAAAGCAGATCTCGGGCATATTCTTTACCATCGATTCGTAAACAACCAAGTGCGCGTTGCCATCTCCCTCCGCAATGATTCGTTCAAATTGTTGTGCTGTTGCCGTTCCAGAATGTCGTTTTAGCAGATGAGCGGTAATGAGGTGCCGTTGGGCAAGGTCTGAATTCAACACCGTTTGGGCAAACGCGTTCAACCCGTCGGTTGCTTGGTCGCCCATTGCGGATGCCGCCAAGATCTTATTTGCAATGGACGTTTGGCTTGCCTGAACGACTCCCTGCAGCGCCGTTCGATCCTCAGTATTTCCAACAACGGCCAGTCCCTCTAATGCAGTTGCCAATTCCGTTGGGGTTGCATTCGGGGCAACGATTCGTTTTCTCCAGTCCACGATGGCGACGGGACTCTTCCACTCAACTAGTTTTCTCTCGACCAGCGGTATTAGTGCCAAGTCAGACTTTGCAAGCGACCAAATTGCGTCCGCTTTTGACGGGTCTGAAACGGACAATACGGCGGAAAGCATTGCTCTCCTTACTTGTGTATTTTCTTCGCCAGACTGAAGTGCATTCAGGAGGATTTCAGCGGCCCGCTTTTTCTGACTGAAATTCGGATTGTTGTGTTCTCGATAGATATGCTGCGCAGTCTCTAGACGGTCCTCCGCACGACTGGATCGCAGTCGCTCAACGTCGAATCGAACGCCTGTGCTTTTTTGTTTTTGTTCCCAAATCTCCCCCAACGGAGGATCAACCTCCCAGCGATGCTGTAGCACTTTGGTTTGCTGGCCAATCACAAACGATGCGTTCGTCACCGATAGACACAGGAAGAGGATACAGACTTTTTGACACATGGCACACCTATTGGACGGATCAATTCGCGATTCTGCAACAACAGTCACAGTGACACCCTAGTCAGGGCGTGTCATTCGCCAAACTCGTATCGAAAGAATTGCTAAACACAAAATGGAAATACCAGAACACAGGTACCAGCAGTCCGGAGTTAATCGGTATGTTTCGAAGCCAGGCGTTTGCATTTCGGCCAATGCGGCAGCCGCAGGGTTTAGCTGCAATGCCCTCTCAACGAGAAGCGGTCCAAACGGCTTGCCTCTGGCGACCCAAATCAATAGCGTACCCGCAAACAAAGCCAACAAGATTGCATAGCTCGTCCCTGTTGCAACAGCCGTCGTTTTGCAAAATCCGCTGACACAAGCGCTGATTGTCGTCACCATGAAAATGGAAATGACCAGCGAGATCACAACGTTGCTAACCTGACCACTCAGGGATGGCTGAATGTAGCCCATCACCACATACCCCGGAAGTGTTGCGAGCAACATTAACATCAAGGTCCAAATCGTACTCATGAGCTTGCCGGTCAATATTCGGATAGGCGAGACTGGCGAAGCTCGCAACAATTGCCATCCACCACTTTCAACCTCGGATGCAATCAAATTGGCTCCTAAACAGGGGCCCAAAAGCAAGAGCAACGCAACTTGCAACAGAACCATGGTCGGTGCGATGCGGTCGACTCCCCAACTCACTGTGCCCGTAGCCGCAACGAAGGTCAACAGCAGTGAGCCGACACCACAGACGGATACGAGCCTTATAAGCCAATGCAGTCGTCCAAATTTCCGCGTTCGAAACTCTTTGACCATGATTGGGTTAAGCCACCATGGGATATTGCCTTTGGCTCGCTGCGGATCAACCAGATACGAAACGCGACGGAACCAGCCCTTACGGGAAGTGGGTTCGGAATTGCGGCCGGTTACTTTGCCTGTAGGCCGAGATCGTTCGACCAAGCGCGGATCGAGTTTCATCCAAGTAATCAGCGCGAGGGCAGTTGTAATCACGCAGCTCACTGCCACGAATTCCGGCCAACCGGTGGCGATTCCAATTTCGCCGGCCTGTGCCTGAGACCCCGTTATGCTCTGCAATGCTGAAATGGGAGAAATGGCAGTCGCCCAATGAGCCAACAGGGATGGCACTCCGCTTAACTTACCGACAAAAATCGTTGGCCCCAACGACAAAATAGACAACAACAAAACTGCCGCATAGGTCCAACGAAGGCTTGCATCTGCGGAATTTACAATGGAACTAATCCACAAACCCACGGCGGTGTACTGGATCGCCATTCCGAGCATGACGAGAAAAAGCGGACCAAGGTGATCTACAAAGGAGATGCCTCCCATCGCATAACATGCTGCTAACGCCGGCAGACTTACCGAAAAGATGATGGATGCCAAGAGAACATTGCCAAGGAACTTACCAAGGTAAATTTGTAGCGGGGTAGTTGGAGAATTGAGCAATAGTGCCAAAGTGCCTCGGCGTCGTTCGCTAACCACTGCAGTCGCTGGAAAAGCAGGGATCAACATCATTAATCCCGTCGCTAATGCAAAAGCGAGCGGCCTGAAAACCTGCAAAGAACCCTGACTCACCAAGTCGATAGAGGCATCCGTGGGCCATCGCAGCATGACGAGCAACGTAGACACAACAGCAACCGATACAATCGCCAAAAACGTTTTGGGACTTCGAAGTTGAGAGAATAATTCTCGCCGCAAAATCGGATTTTCCGAGAGGAACATGTACTTACCTTGTCCGTGTACTTGAATCGAGACTCAGAGGAAAGCAATACTCAATCATGAGCCGCACTGCCCGCCGAAACCGAAAGGAAAGCATCCTCTAGATCGCTGGCAACTTCACGAAATTGAGAAACGCGTATGTTGTCTGCGATCAAGGTCTGCAGTAGTTGCGCCAACTCATCCTCGGATCGCACCGTGGGAAATCGAAGCACGCGTTCAGCGCGACTCAGCGAAACAGGTTCCGAGTCCTGCAATCTTTTTGCCAGGATTGCGGCTGCTGAGTCGAGTTGTTCTGGGTTGGCAAGTTGCACTTCATAACTGCGCAATGGACACAGGCTTCGCATGACTTCGTCGAGCGCTCCAAACGCCCGCACCTTTCCTCCGCTGACAATGGCAACCGTGTTGCAGATGCGAGCCAGTTCTGGCAGGATGTGACTTGTGACGATGAGTGTCTTTCCCTCGCTTGCAAGCCGGAGCAGCAACTGCCTCATATCGATGCGAGCCTTGGGGTCCAGTCCATTCGCTGGTTCATCGAGGATGAGCACTTCAGGATTATGCAGCAGTGTTCTTGCAATCCCAACGCGTTGCTGCATACCATGACTCAACGATTCGACAAACTTGTCCTGCATGTAGGTGGTGTCAGTCAATTCCATTACATCGGCGATCCGCTTGCGTCTTGCGAGACGCGTCAAACCGAAGATAGCTCCAAAAAAATCCAAGTACTCGTGAACTCGCATGTTATCGTACGAGCCAAAACGGTCTGGCATATATCCAACCAGCCGTTTGATTTGAGAAGCTTTTTCGCTGCAGTTGACCCCTCCGATAAATGCGGAACCAGCTGTCGGTCTCGAAAGACCAACCAGGATCTTAATGGTCGTCGTCTTGCCTGCGCCGTTTGGGCCGATAAACCCAAGGATCTGGCCGCGATCTACGTGGATCGATAGATTGTCCAAGGCCACAAAATCGCCATACCGCTTCGATAGGTTTTTGGTCTCAACAACGTGTTCGTTCATAGGAACCGCGATCTACCTTAAGGTTGTACGGAGATATTGTTACGTGGCATCGTTTTGCCCAAAACGTTGATTCGCAAGTGCTTTATTCGCCAGCTCACAAAGTTGTCTTGTACATCCCTACTTGAGGGTACGCTCTGCCTAACCGAGATTCTCAAATCCAGTCTGCCGTCGACCAAGTCATTCAAAACGCGACGGTCGGTAATCGTTTCCTTCCAAGGAATGCTTGGGCCATCTAGGGAAACCAACTCAATCGGCGACGAATCCGATCCCCAGATGAGCTTGACAGTCCGTTTTGGGGCATCGATGCTCCAATCGACTTGTATGGACGTTGCTTGCAAAGGCACCACCTCAGGCGGCAAAACAAAGGACAGATCCGCCTGCGTATCCGATGTCATTTCCAGACTCCACTGTTCCAATCTATGGTTGTAGGCATTGCTAACACCTAGTTCGCCGTTCAAGGGTTCGATGGAAATGAGAGAGTGTGGCACCAAAATCTCTGAACCCGTATTCGGAGTCTCGAGAAGAATTGGGACCGACACCAATGCCGCCCCACGCGTTACAAGATCCGACGACCACTTTGGTGACTGTGGCCACAATTTGGTCCAAAAGAACAACTTGCGTCCTGCCGAACCACGTCTACTCTCCACGGGTGCGAAGAGCTCGCTGTAGACCTTTGCCCGACGCCCTTGTTCATCGCTCACGATCGAATCCGAGGTCCAGCGGTTCCCATCTGTTGGCAGATCTCCATTCACAACGAGTTGTTTGTTTTTCACACTCCAATTACCTAGACTTGGTGATCCGCGAGTAAAATCAACAACGACATCTTCTGGTGCAGAGGGTAAGTTTCCGGGTAACTCCATCTCGAGTCCCTTGGGTGTAAGCTTTGCTTTGGCAACCAAGGATGCGTCTGACATCGATACCTCAGTCGAGTACCGCCATGTTCCTGGTGGCCATTGGCTATTGCTAAGTTGCCAATCATGGAGATCCTTGGTCGTTAATCGCCGGATGCCGCTTTCAACGTTTTCAGATGGGATGGCAAAACCATCTGTCGTTCCTACTAAGTCCATGGAACGGCCTGAGGACAGATAGGCAGCGGATTTGCTTCTAATAACCCCTTCTCCATTTGGCCAAACGTTAATAACTTGGAGCTCCGACCACATCGACGGAACTTCATTCTTGGTCCAAAGTGAAGCTAGAAAAAGTGGAAAAGCAGCAATGATTGCCACGACAGGTGCGATCACGCCAATTCGAGACATGTCACCAGCCATCGCGTTCCAAATCCCAAAAACCAAAAGCGAAACACAGAAACAAATCAGAGCTATCCCAACCATGCTGCGCGATAAAACAGGATTGCCGACCAGTTCGATTGGATAGGTCGCCTCTACGGTTTCAAGCGGTTCGGGAAGAGAAGTCGACATCAATAAAGCGGTCAGGTTTGCTGCCCAAAGAGGCACAGTAAAATCAGAGCTAAACGCTTGGTTATTGCGAACGCCGCGATTCTTTAGCCATGCGCTGCTATCCAGGGTGGACAGCACCAACTCTCCGTCCCCGACCTTCATGCTGATTGTCGCGGGCCAGCCGTCGATGGAATGAATGACCCGACCGCCCTCTTGCAGCACCCGTTTCATGCGGACCGGGTAATCAAGATCGATGGTTCGATCGCTCAGACCGAACTTGACGCCGGAACGAACCTCGACGACGAAGTGATTCAATTCAACGCTCCCGACCGTTTCGCATTGCTGGCCAGGTGCTAACAAGTCGCGGATCAACGCGGTGTCGATCTCCTCTAATAGAATCAAAGCCCGCCCGCCACGTTGCAAAAAATTGCGGATCGATACGGTTCCCACAGCGTCCTTGAGAGAATTGGGGGAGCCGATGACTAGTGTATCGATTCCTTGCCAGTCGATTGTGTTATGTGGAAGTGGTTCGTTCTCAAGGCTAACGCATCGGCGCGACAACCCAGCATCGACTCGCGCCGCGACTACCAACTCATAACTGGCGTATGTCGCTTTTCCAGGCCATCTCCATTCCGGGCGGTCGGGCGGCTCTCGCATCAAATCGACCGCGGTTGAAACGCTGTCTGTATCGAATGGAATCGTGAGCGTTTTCGTTACGGGCTCATTGTCCTGCTGCAGAGTAACCTCGCGACCATTCTCCATCGCATTTAAAGTGACGACGACATTGACCGAAGTACCTTTCGCATTGGGTGAGATGCGAAGAGGAATTTCCAACACTCTTTGCTCGCCCGCCGCCAGCTCAACCTGTAGGCAATCCTCTTGGCCTATCAGGCCCGTAAACTTGCAGACGATAATACCAACGGCTGGGTTCTCGCTGGTGTTGCGAACCGACGCACGCAATGCGAACCCGCCCCCTTTTTCAACGCGTGCATAGGGAGCTTTCGAAATTCCAACTAATTCCAAACCAACCGCATTTGCAACAAAAGTTGGATGTGCCGCTTCTCTAACCTCTATTGCCCCTGTTGCCAAAAAGAACGACAACAAATACCCCACCCAAATCCAGTTGACGCCAGGGATATTGAACATGAATCGTTAGCGCTTGCGTGAGGAGGGATGGTTCGGAGGGTGCCGAACACGGCGAAAGCCACATCGAGAGTTTATCAAATCGTCCCCCATCCGTCGAGCAATGTAAAGCAATGTCGAGCGTCGTGCATCCCTTTGCCCGAACTACATACTGCGTTAGGGAGGGCATTGATTCCGTGACTTGGCTGACGTGCTCGTCAAATGCAAACACATACTGTAGATTGGCTTCAGCTGGTTGTTCCATGATCAGCGGCTAGTTGTTTTTCAATCGTTTCCTAATTTCCAAATGAGTATTCCTCGAGAAATGCTCCCCAACCTAAAGCTTGTAGGCACCTTTCCTAGCAGTGTAGGTGCATTAACGTCATGAGCAAATTCGAGCACATTCGTCATAAACCTCCCACTCCTCTCGCGTCTGCAAGAGAACTGATTATCGTTTTGGCTCCGATGCGCAGCAATGTTAACCTGAGCCGTATTGTTCGACTTGCCGGCTGCGCTGGCGTATCGCGGGTCATTCAATGCGGCCAAGGCAAAGTGGATAGGGAAATCGCCAGAGACGCGGTTGACGTAGTCGAAATCGTTCAGCGTAGGTCGCTGCTGCCTGTGCTTGAACAATTACGGGACGACGGATTTAGCCGTGTCGGACTGGAGCAAACAACCAACTCCGTTTGCCTTTACGATTTCGCTTTTCCGAGTAAAACGGCGCTCGTTGTAGGAGCCGAACGGGAGGGGCTCGACCAAGAGGAGCTAGACCGTGTCGATTACGTCGTTGAAATTCCTGTATACGGTCAACCCTACAGCTACAATGTAGCTACTGCAACGACGATGGCCGTATACGAATATTGCAAGCAGTTTCGAGCCTAAGCGAGCCAGCAGTGTTGGAAACTGGTTACTGCACATGTCAGCAGTTGGCGGTTTGTGTTAGTTTCTGATAGATGTTGTTCATCTGCGATTCGGTGAGAGGCGATTCGCAGGACGCTCTTGAAACTCGGATATTCGTAAAGTCGTCGCCGCCCGTCACACGCCGCAATTTTAGTTTTTCGATGATTGCTTCGCTCAGAGCCTTACCCTCGCGAACGAGGATCTCTCCCGTAGGTCCGCAAATCGACTCCTTCAATACCATCCCTTCGCGGAGCTGTGAAACACAGAGAGTAATCGTTGTGTCCAAGACTTTCAGGTCCGATACAGCGAGAAGTGCTTCGAAAATTGCCGGAGGCAAGTTTGGAAACGCCTTCTGTAGATCCACGTAGGCTGCCCCCATGCCCATTGCGCGACTGGTCAGCATGGTCCAATCAAAGGCGACACGGACAAGGGTAGCCGGTGTTTCAGTTCCAACGGAACACGGCGAGAAATCCCCACCTGCCTCGGGCTGATGGGCGATGATTTTTGCGATCTCTTCCAAGCGGGGGATTTTGGCCACCAGTCGCGCCGAGCTCTCCGTTATCTGCCTGAAGTTTTCCATGTAGGAAGGACTTCTAACGGATTCAGTCTGAAAAGTCATTTGCTTCTCGGTGGGCAACAACGCAAGCCCCAAAAAGGTGAGCCTCGACACAACCTTAATTCGCCAGTCGGGCTTCAGTCCGAGGCACTCATTGAGAGACTCTGCAATTTCTGCGATCTTTTTCGCTTGTTGTGCCGCATTCGGCTGAAGTGTTTCAAGCACGTCTGTCATTACGCTTACGGCTCCAACCACGGTCCTTTCAAGTAAATCCCTTTCGGCGGTAACCAGTTCGAATTGCCGCTGTGCTAGGGCAACTGCATTGCGAATCGTCGTCGAATCGCAAGGCTTGTTGAGGAATCGAAAAACTCGCCCCTCGTTCATCGCATCGACCGCCGTATCCATATCCTGATTCCCGGTCAGCATCATGTAAGTTGTATGCGGCGAAATCAAACGGGCTACTTGAATGAATTTGACGCCGTTCATACCGGGCATTTGCATGTCCGATATAACCACCGAAAATGGGGTCAAGGTCAGTTTCTCGAGGCCCGATTGCGCTGAATTCGCTGTGTCCACATCGAGGTGCATAGCTAGGTTGCGTTTGAGGCTCCTGAGAAGGCCTTCATCGTCAACCACAATCAGTAGTTTATTTAAAATCATGTCAGTCTGCCTACTTTCTTATTCGTAAATGATGTTGGAGTTGGAAAG
>JANMNR010000771.1:0-4321 GCA_031368325.1 Pirellula sp. | reverse complement strand
TTAACTTTGTGATGGTTTGGTAAAGCGGAGGAATACTTTTGCTTAGTAGCCGCAGCCCGTTCTCGTCCTTCGCGAGGATCAATGCTAAGCGAAACCATTTTGAAATCCTTACCCAAACTCAGCGACCCCACTGCGTTGATACCTTTCGATAGACCATTCAACTGTGCGACGCAAAGACCAGGGCAATCGCTGTAATTCAGCGTAAGTACAATGGGAAGACCGTCCTTCAACAAATCGCCGAATGAGACCCGACCCCCTCGATCATCCATAAACTGGACGTCCATCGGAATGACATCATCTAGCTTCTCATCGATGAAAACGCCGTTGAGTCTATCAGGAAGCTTGTCGTCCGAACCAAAAACGAACGAACACGCAAGAAGACAAACGATTGCTCCTGCGGTTAGAACGGATTTGATTTGACAATAAACATTCATATTATGAATAAATCAACTGCTCGCGATACGGGACCTAAGCGTCAGGAGCGGGGGCAAGCTCTTTCAATATTAGCTTTTGCGCTTCCTCTACAGGAATTTGGATGACCTTTTTCATAGCTGGCTGCTCGCCTTTTTTTGGTGGCGGAGCCAACTCGTCAACTACTTCCACTCGTTTAAACCCGTTAAGCGATTGCAGTTGTTCACTTTTCGCAAGCGAGGCCGCGTCATTTATTTTTGTATCCTTACGGGCTCGTTCATAATTCACCATCGAATAGCAAAGCGCCTGAGTTCCTTGCAATACAATCACCAATATGACTACACTCAACACCGTAGCGTAAGCGATCATTTTGGTATTTAAGTCGTCGTAGCGTGCCATGATTTTTTATTGAATACCGAAGTTTCAGTTGAATCGAACCTGATTACAAAATAGGGTTGGCGTAGGACATTGCCTCTGGTAGCCGCGGATCCCGCATGGCCACTAACGGCACTCCCGATGCTCGTTGAATAAACATTGCAGCGAAAATACACAGCATCCCGATTCCACCGAGGAAATGTCCAAACAACGGCATAAGCTCGAGTGGTCCAGCGTTGGGCATGACCAAAAACGTCATGTCGTACCAGTGGGCAAACAAGACCCAGACCGCCCCAACAGTCAGTGCAACACGATGCCGACGCACGTGCCTGCTCATCAGGAAAAGGAATGGGATGGCAAAGTGGATTGGAATTAGTGAATACGAGAAGACCGACCAACCATTATCCAATCGAACCTGGTACCAAAACGTTTCCTCTGGAATATTCGCATACCATATCAGCACCAATTGCGAAAATGCGATATACGACCAGAACATCACAAATCCGAAGAGGAACTTGCCCATGTCGTGGAAATGCTCCACCGTTACTAGCTTCTGTACTTTCCCAGCCTTTTGAAGGAGCATGGTGATCACAATCATCATTGCGAAAAATCCCATCATGCTGCCGGAGAACAAGTAGACGCCGAAGATCGTGCTGTACCAATCTGCGTCTATGCTCATCAGCCAGTCAAATGCGGCGAAACTGGCGGAAAGCGAGAAAATCATGATCAAAGGGCCTGCCCACTTTTGGCGGATCATGGACAGCTCTGTGTCGCCGGACTCGTCTTGCGCTCTACTTAGCCGGAAAAACCAGGTTGCAGTTAAAATCCAGAACGCGAAATAAGCTACGCTGCGTATCGTAAAGAACTCTTTAGAAAGATAAAACGTGGCCTTGCTCGCAATCACGCTGTTGTGAATATCTTTGGCATTCCATTCGTACAGAGATGAACTACCCCAGTAAAGCGGAATGAGGATCGGAAGAAATAGAATCGCTAAGTACGGAATCATCATCATCAAGATCTCAGCCAGTCGACGTATCGACGTACTCCACCCGGCTCGTGTCAGAAACTGAACCAAGATGAAAAACAACGCTGCCATCGTAAACGAAAAGATGAAAGTGAAGTTTGCCAAATACGAATGCGTGAGATAACGAAAGCCTTGTGACTTGTCGCCTCCGTTGGATGGGCCTAAAAAGGCACACCCCATTCCGATGAACAAACACACTAACCCTGCAGAAAGCAGAATGGGTGACTTGGCACGCCAAGATTCGGGCAATTCAATTGTAGATTTTTCGTAATTAAGATTCATTATTTCGCTTCATCTAGTTTCGAACGCAACTCCACTGGCACATCGTCAATGCCGGCGTTTCGGGATTTCTGTAGGGCTTTGACGTACAACACAACAGCCCATCGCTCTTTCGGACTCAGTGAAGATGCATAGGATGCCATCTTTCCTTGACCCTTTGTGATCGTATGGAAAATCTGGCCCACTGGCTGTTTGCGAACTCGATCAATGTGCATAGAAGTCGGCGGTAGCCAATATCCTTGTGCAAGCGAGTCAGCCCTTTTGTGAACCAATCCATCCCCGAATCCAGCGTATCCGTGACAGGCAGCACAGTACGTTTCGAACTTTAGCTTTCCCAACGCCATGGAGTCCTCATTGGCTTCGATGGGCAACTTCTCTGTCCAAGGCAAATTCAGTGCTGGAGCAACCGGAGCAGGCGCCGTCGGTGTTTGGCTTGAGCCGTCAGCCGGGGCTTGGCTTGAACCATCTGACAACTTTGCAGTCTGGATGGATACAAACATGCTTAGATTCTTGCTGTCTACAGCTGTCAACTTCGTTGGATCGTACCCCAAATAGAATGGGTCTTGCTCCTCCAATTGGCCACGGGCGATTGTGCCTTTGACCTGTGGTCGCATCGATCGGCCGTCTGCGAAAATAGTTGTTGTCTGTTGGGCTTTTTTCTTTGGCTGGAAATCCATGTCGAAAAAGACGTGGAATCTCGGGGCCGTGCTAAAGCCAGCTCTCATGTTCAAAATGATCATGGCGGGTATCAGCCCCGAAACCACAACCAATAACGCGGCCAGTATAATTGGTCGGGGTAACTCGCTAGGCGTAGTATCTTCGAGCACTTCGTCTAGATGGTCCGGATGCGTTCCCGCAAGCAGCTCCTTGACCGACTCTCGATTGTAATACTTGTCCTTTGCATCGACATACAAAAAGAATCGGTCATTGGTTGCACGATCGAATCTTGGATTCGTGAAAACTGGATTGCTGAATCGCGGGAGCTGATTCAGTCCAATCATTCCAAGGAATGCTGTGAACGCCGAAAACAAAACGGTTAATTCAAAACCAACCGGGATCGACGCGGGAGTAATCCCAAACGGCTTGCCCGAGATAATGTACTTGTAATCAACGCCATTCATCCACCATTGCATGGTCAGGGCTGTAGCAAGGCCCGTCAGGCCTGCGCACAAAACCATGAACGGCAGAACGGTCGGCTTGATCCCCAACGCTTCATCAATACCGTGCACAGGGAACGGTGTAAAAGCGTCGGTTTTGGTGTAGCCCGAATCTCGCACCTTACGGGCCGCGACCAACAACTTATTCTCATCTTCGAACTCTGCCATCCAGCCGAAGGCCTTAGGCACTTTCTTTTCACTTGTCTTGCGTGGCTTGTGCTCACTCATGATTTGTATCGATTACGGCAATTTGTCGTTTTGTTGTGATTGCGTTTAGGCAACCGTTTGCTTGTTACAGATTTATTTTATTAGTGGTCGTGTCCGTGGGCTTCATGAGCATGGTCTGCATGAGCGGTTGCGGACATGATGCCCTTTACTTCCGACATGGCAATCGTCGGGAGGAAACGGCAGAATAGAAGGAACAGTGTTAGGAAGACTCCAAAGCTGCCAAAGAACATCAGACCGTCAAACAACGTGGGCCTAAAATAACCCCACGAACTCGGCAAAAAGTCTCGGCTTAGCGAAGTCACCGTGATGACGAAACGTTCGAACCACATTCCGATGTTGACGAAAATCGAAATCACAACCATCCAGAAAGTGGACGTTCGTAGTTTTCTAAACCAGAACAGCTGTGGCGAAATAACATTGCAAGTTACCATCGTCCAGTACGCCCACCAATAAGGCCCGAACGCTCTGTTCATAAAGGTAAACCCCTCGTATTGGTTCTGGCTGTACCATGCCATGAAAAACTCGGTCGCATACGCCAAACCAACCAAAGAGCCCGTGGCCAAAATGATCTTATTCATGTTGTCCAAATGTCGGAGCGTTATGAGGTTCTCCAGCTTGTAGATGGACCGTAGAGGCACCAACAATGTCACCACCATCGCAAATCCGCTGAAAATAGCTCCCGCAACGAAGTAAGGGGGGAAAATCGTCGTGTGCCAACCTGCGACTTGAGAAACGGCAAAGTCAAAGCTAACGACCGTGTGCACGGACAATACAAGCGGCGCCGCCAAAGCAGCCAGCAACGTATAGGCTTTTTCATATCGGAGCCAATGCCGCGACGACCCTGTCC
>JANMNR010000752.1:0-25121 GCA_031368325.1 Pirellula sp. | reverse complement strand
TCGTAGCATCCCGTTGGCTACCTTTTTGGTCTCGGAATGTTTCAACTATGCAGAGTGAACTAATCAATTTCGTAGCGGCGCATTTTCTGTCGCAATGTCGATCGATGCATGCCTAATTGCGATGCGATCAAGGCCCGATTCTGGTGAAGCGCCTCCATCATCGACTGAAGCATAGGACGCTCCACCGTCGAAAGGAAGTCTTCGTACATTGTTCCAAACACATCCTCCGAGTTTGTCCCGTGGATGCGGTGGCCCGTTTCGCCCAGCATGTCCAAGTGAGTGAGCGTCCACCGGCGTATGGCGTCGGCAAGATCGGCGGCAACACCTGGTAACGCAGACGGCGTCAGTCGCTCAATCTTTATGAGATCCTCGATATCGATCCAGTTTCCTCGCGTTGATAACGCAGCCCTATCGATCAAGCTCTTGAGTTCGCGAACGTTTCCCGGCCACGCTCTCGCCGTCAGCCAAGTTGCCGCCGCCTCAGTAAACGCGAGTTCTCGTTCCGTTGCATTGGTTCTTATGATTGCGTTCGC
Source organism: Pirellula sp. (assembly GCA_031368325.1). Taxonomy (GTDB): domain Bacteria; phylum Planctomycetota; class Planctomycetia; order Pirellulales; family Pirellulaceae; genus JBKCUI01. Next base: position 24,588 of record JANMNR010000752.1, on the reverse strand, counting down.
TAGCGGCAAAATATCCCCACGCCGATCCGCCAATCCGGTAATTTCAATGGTGAAAACATCCAGCCGCTGACGAAGTTCCTCTAGAAACTCTCCCTCCATGACTAGGGTTCGCAGGTTGCGACTGGTTGAAACCAACACGCGGGCCGAACAGGATCGAGACGTAGCGTCGCCCAGTCGATTGTATTTTTTTTGCTCCAAAACACGCAATAACTGTGCCTGCAGAGACAGCGGTAAATCGGATACCTCATCAATATAGAGCGTCCCGTCTCCAGCCAGCTCAACTGCACCCGATCGGAACGGAGTACCACCGGCACGACTCGAGGGATTTTGAACACCACCCAAAAACTCTGTCGTCAATGCGATTGGCGAGATCGCAATAGGAATAAAAGCCAAGAATGGCGACGCATGCCTCGGTCCGTTGCGATGAATCGTTGACGCGACCGACTCCTTGTCAATTCCGATCGGGCTTGAAATCAAAACTGGGACATCGCTCCGAGCGGCCAAGGCCACCTGTTTGTAAACCTGCTGCATCGCGGGGGACGAGCCGAGCAACGTTTCACTTTGAATCGCGTCCGTAACTCCTCTTGCCGAGACAGTCGACGTGGAAGCAATTGCCTTCGCGACGGCCTTTAGCCCGTCTGACAGGTCAAATGGTTTCGTCAGATACTCAAACACATCCAACTCCATCGCTTGCATAGCGCTAGAGAGGTCACCAAACGCAGTCATCATGACGATGGGGATTTTCGGGCGAATCTTTTTGAACGCTGCCGCCGCCGTTAAGCCATCCATGCCAGGCATCCTCATATCCAGCAAGACCACGTCTACTGGCGAAAATTCAGTCAATTGGCCCAGAGCGTCTTTGGCGTTAGAGAACGTAGAAACAAAATAACCCGCTTGCTCCATCGCTCGCTTCAGGGCCCAACAAATCGCTTGTTCATCGTCAACGATCCAAACCGTTTTCTGCATACCAATTCCCTCCTACTCGTTTGGTTCGGGTTCACTGTTCGAGAAACTCTATCAAGGTTGGTTCCCAAAAATGTAAGGCGATTTACTGTTTCAATACGCCATTGATTCGCATTGTAAAGACCGTCCAGTCGCCGCGCCGCGTCCAGAGGACGTCACCACCTTGGCGTTGCGCAATTCTCCTGCACATCGCTAGTCCAAGCCCCACTCCTTCTGGCTTTGTTGTTGCAAATGGTTCGAACATTGTCGCCGCGATCTCCGGTGCTGGACCAGGTCCGTTATCTTCAACTTTCCACTCTATCGGTCCTGACCCATCGCCAATTACCTGAGTTGCGATTTTTACTGTTCCGCCTGGTCTCGCTGCCTCCATGGCGTTCAAAACCAAATTCAGAATCGCTCCGACGATGGAGCCGCCGTCGCTCAGAAGTCGGTCGCCCCCCCTCGTTTCCTCGCATCTTTCTATTTCCAAGACCACGCACTGGTGGCTTGCAATCGGTTGGACTAATCCGAGTAAAGACTCATGTATTTGCCGAACCGTCATGGCCGGCGATGGGGTGTCCGGTGCGTCTGCTCGCAAAGTCAGAAGTCGTTGTATCGTTTCCTCCGCGAGTGACATTTGTTTGAGCGAGATCGATAACGCCTCTTGCGTATTCGGGTCCGGTGAACAAGTCTGGATGGCGAGCCTCGCACCTGTCAAATAGTTTCGCAATTCATGAGCCAATCCGCTCGCGATCAAATTGATGATCCTGGACCGTTCGTTCATTGATATCTGCGATGTCGATTTCTGAAGTTGCCGACTCATGGAGTTGACCGATTCATACAGGGTGTGAATCACATCGACGGGCCCCTTCGCATCAATCGTCTCAAAAGATCCGCTTGCAATCTTTTGAACGTGTTCACCAAGCCGTTCAACGCGTTTGCCAATTCGGGCCGCAACCGTAGCCGCCACCAGTGCAATCAAAACCGACGAGAAAAGGCCGGTGGCCAACGGCAAAACAAATGCCTGCACCGAACCTCTGCTCGAGGCGGAGTCGGATTCTAACAGGATCAAGTAACGAGCCCGCTCCGATTGTTTCTGCTGCTGTGGAAGCGGAATTGCCGTCGCGTTGAATCGGGCTCCACTGCCATTCGCCAGAGCAATGCTTTGAACGAACGAAGTTGATTGGAGCCTCACTGCTGTTCCGACAATACCACCAACCCAATCTTGGCTGACTTCCGAAGGAAAGCTGTCGGATCTTGACTCCCATTGGAATGCATCGTCGCTGCTCGTTATTACGATCGCAAGCTTTAATGACGACAACTCCTGAATCTGCGAAAGCACTTTGTCGGTCAACGGGAAGCTTGCATTCCGACAAAGATTAGCAGTGGACGAGAAATGCTCGAGGGTTGCATCGCGGGCTGCCCGGTCCGCAAACCACTTCGAACAGACAGTCACTCCCAACGCAGCTGCCAAAACGGCGAAAAGCATTGGGAGTATAAACTGAATTCGCAGTGACGATTTCACCCGATTAGTGAACCCGCATTTCTTGCGGCATCAACGCCCAAATCGCCGGCTTGCCCGTCGTGTTTTGCCAGATGGAGCGGAACAAAACACGCGTTGTATCCAATCGAAAGCCGCGTTGCGAGAAAATCCCAAGCAGTTTTTGCTCCAAGGATTGAAGAACACCGATTTGTTCGATCGCAATGTCGCTACCACTCGAGTCGTCCAGCGCGCGGAATAAATCGAAACCCGATGCCGGTTCAGGGCGGTGGATAACTTTGTACTTTTCTGTGTTCGCTTTCTTGGCAACGATGGCGATACAGTCATCCACACCGCCGATTTCGTCGACTAATCCATGTTGCTTGGCTTGCTCACCCGACCACACGCGGCCTCCAGCAAGCGTCTGGAGTTTGTCGACAGGGATGTTTCGCGACTTGCTCGCTAATTTCAGGAATCGTACATACACATCGTCGATAAACCGTTGCATGTTGCCGATCTCCGTATCCGACCAAGCACGATCGATCGCGTTGGAACCGGCAGATTCATCGAGTGTTACGGATTCGACGTGGACACCTACACGGCGAAGCAACGATCCGAGGCTCAACTTCAAAGAAAAGACACCAATCGAACCAGTAATCGTACCGCGTTCTGCATAAATCGGCTGGCCGATGCAACTGACCCAATATCCACCGGACGCAGCCATTTCACCCATGGAAATCACCACGGGCTTCTTGCGAGCGAGTTCATCCAGCGCTTGTCGAATCGCTTCGCTGGCGGTCGCGCTTCCACCGGGTGAGTTGACGCGTACCACAACCCCTTTGACCTTGTCATCCTGAATGAGATCTTCAATCGTCTTGACCATCGGTCCCGCAACGATCGATCCAGCCGTTGCTTCCTTGCCATCCACGATAGCTCCGCTCAGATGCAGAATAGCGATTGAATCGTCTTTTAGTTTTGCATTCTCCTTGGGACCGGCCATCGCCTTGCTCATGAGTTCAAAGATCGACATTTCGCGTTTCGGCTTGGACTTGGGCGTCGTCCATTCGATTTCTTTACCAATGGAGTCTTGTACGGTCCTCTTCATTGAGCCATAGGGAGCCAGTTTCGTGACAAGTCCTGCTGCCAAGGCCTCTGCCGGAAGCAGCATTCGCTTCTTTTGCAGTTCACGAACAGCGGCGGAAGTTAAACCTCGTCCCTTCGCAATCCGTGATATTTGCGCGGCGTTGATCGATTCGAGCATCGCAACATAGTGGCTTTTGAGGTGATCGCTCATTACCGGATTGGTGTACGGTTCAACAGCACCCTTGAAGTCACCTGCTCGAACCACCGACGCTTTGACACCAACAAGATCCATCGCATCTCGATAAAACATGGTTTCCATCGCCGACGAAGGCATATCGATTCCTCCGAAGTCTGCCATGATGATCTCGTCGCAACAAGCTGCGATGGCGAGTTGAACATTGCTCGCGTCCTCAAGCCAAGCGATCGTCTTTTTGCCCTTTGCCTTTAAGACCGTCAATCTCCTGGTCAGTTCGTCCAACTGTGCTGAGTTGAAACCGATCGACGAATCCGATAGATCAAAAAGCACATGCGTTAAGTTCTCTTCGTCCCCCATTTCTTGCAGATACTCACAGAGACGAAAAAACGATTTGCTTTTGCCTGGGGTTTGCCCCATGATCAAGCTAGTTGGATCAAATGAAGCGGGCTGCACCAGATCATCGTAGGAACCGCTTAAGGCGATTTGGCGAAGTTGCTTTTTTGCAGGTAGCTTTTCTTTTGCGACCTTGGACTTTTCGAGCTTTTTGTCAACGATCTCTTTGTCGGAGGCCTTCGCTTCAGCGGTGGGATTGGAGATTGGCGTGTCGGCTGGTTTAGTTTGTTCGGCGGGCGGCGTAGATTCGCGTTGACCAAAAGCGGAACTGACGAAACAAGCGGTACTAAACACTGCCATCGACGCGGAGCTGACTAGTACCTGACGAAAAAACGATCTGAACATGGAGTCTCCAATTGCAACCGCTGATTTATTTTGAACGGACTTCGCCAAAAGTCTGGCAAGGAAACCCGTGCCATTTCTAGTTTCAGCAGATTGGCACAGGTACCCCCTGATTCTATATCGAATTCCGATTTTCTCGGTCTAGCAATGAGCGGTTTTTCTGTTTTTTCATCCTGCTTTCATTGGAGCTGGCAGCACCCGTTAATACAGATTCTCATCGGGAGCGGAGATGGTTGCCTGTGCTGATTTCAACCCCACCAACCAGAACAATGCCGGATGAACGAAGAAGTCAAGCAACGTAGAGCTGATTACGCCGCCCAGGATCACCGTCGCCACAGGGTACAGAATTTCTTTGCCGGGTTGGCCCGCAGCCAGGACAAGTGGCACTAAACCGATGCCGGCCGTTAGAGCTGTCATCAATACCGGCGCCAATCTCTCCAGTCCAGCTCGGACGATCATTTCATGATTCCAGCTCTCACCCTCATGCTTCACCAAATGCAAATAGTGTTGCAGTAGAAGTATCCCATTGCGAGACGCAATGCCGCCCAAGGAAATGAAACCCACCATACTTGCAATCGTCAGATTTTGCCCCGTAAGGACAATGGCCGCTACGGATCCGACAAAGGCCATCGGTACAGCCGCCATGACTTGCAGGGACAAGTTAACGCTTCGAAACATGCTGTACAGCGTCAGGAAAACACCGAACAACGCTAATGCAAATAGTAAAGCGATCGCACGCGATGCATTCTGTTGGCTTTCAAATTGTCCGCTAAATTCAAAATAATAGCCTGGCGGAAGCGTGGAGCTGACTGCTTTTAACTTGGACTGGATCTCTTGGGCGACCTCAACCAGCCCACGGTCTGCCGTATTGCATTGAATCACGATGCGACGACGAATCTTTTCGCGTTGGATGGTGTTCGGCCCCTTGGCAAGAGTAATCTTGGCAACCGATTCCAAAGGGACGGATCCGCCATTTGGCAACTCGACCGGCAGGCGTCGCAGGACGTCTAGATTTTCGCGAGCGTCGTCCTTGAGTCTCACGACCAAGTCAAAGCTTCGTTGCCCTTGCATCACTTCCGAAACAACTTGGCCGTTCATAGCCGTTTCGACAAGTCGATTCAAAATATCGACGGTCAGCCCAGCTTCCAACAGGCGGTCGCGATCGTATTCGATTTTGAGTTGCGGGATGAGCGTCTGTTGCTCCACCAACAAATCTCGAACACCGCGAACTTGCTGCATAACAGCTTTCACCTCACCGGCTTTTCGTCTGAGAAGGTCAAGGTCGTCGCCGTAAAGTTTAACGCCAATCTGGGCCTTGACCCCCGATAGCATGTGCGAGATCAAGTGTGAAATTGGTTGTTCAACGGAGACGACAATGCCTGGTATCTCTCGCAAATCCTCACGTAGCCGATCAAGCTGTTGCTCGCGCGTTCGTTTGGAGCGAGGGTCGAGATCGATAATGTATTCGCTGGCTGTGACCGGTTCGGCATGTTCGTCGAGTTCGGCTCGTCCTGTCCGGCGGACAAAGTTCAGTACGTCTGAATTTCCAACGAGCGATTGTTCGACCGACTTGTTGATCGCAATCGAGGTCGTCAGTGAATTGCCGGGAGGGAGTAGAACGTTTAACTGAATCGCCCCCTCATTGAATGGAGGCAGGAAGTCGCGGTCTAGTCGCGATACAGCCCATGCCGCAATGGCAACCATCACGATCACGACTGCGATGTTGAGGACAGGAAAACGCAGGCTGAAGCGAATGATGCCGGCCACGATCCACTTGAGCCCACGTAGGAGAACTCCATCGGCTTGATGTGCAACGGCCTTCGACGACGGCAAAAGCCAATACGAAAGGATAGGTGTAACGGTCAACGAGACCACGAGGGAAGAGAGTATGGAAACAACGTAGGCTACACCGAGTGGGCTGAAAAGGCGTCCCTCCATACCTGATAACGCGAACAACGGCAGAAAGACCAGGCAGACAATAATTGTGCTAAAGACGATGGAGCTGCGCACCTCTAAGCTGGCGGCGTAAACCACCCGCAACGGTGACTGGGGCTGAACGAGTTGCGCGTTCTCTTTGAGCCGCCGAAAGATATTTTCAACGTCGACGATGGCGTCATCGACCAACTCCCCAATCGCCACTGCTAGTCCACCAAGTGTCATGGTGTTGATCGACAGGTTGAACCAATAGAAAACAAGCACAGTCATCAATAGCGACAACGGGATTGCCGTAAGCGAAATGAAAGTCGTGCGAAAATTCATCAGAAAGAGAAACAAAATAACTACGACGAGGATTCCGCCATCTCTCAGTGCAACCATTACATTCTCGATCGCTCGTTCGATGAAGTGCTCTTGAGCGTAAAGTGATTCAATGCGAATTCCGGCCGATAGCGAAGGTTTGATTTCGTTGATTGCGGCATGTATCTGTTGCGTGATGCTGCGTGTATCGGCACCTGGTTGCTTGCTAACCGTCAGCACGACCGATGGTCCGCCACTAAAGTGACTATCATCTGCTCGGACAAAGGCGGACGCGTCACCTCGCTTAAGCTGGGGCGCCTCGACCACATTCGCAAGCATCGATAGCGATATTGGCCGGCCATTGCGAACCGTGACAGCAACCCGCTTTAGATCGTCTACGGTCTCGATCCGTCCAATCGCGCGCACAAGTAATTCGTCCGAACCGCGTTGGTCAAGATAACCGCCAGTCGCATTCGCGTTGCTATGCTCGACAGCCAAACGGACGTTTTCAATGGTCAGACCGTATCGTATCAACGCGTCCTGATCTATCTGAACTTGAAATTGCTTTCGTCCGCCCCCCATCGTAAAAACTTGAGCGACACCTGGAATGGAAAGCAATCGTTGACGGACGATCCAGTCGGCCTGGGTACGAAGTTCAATCGGATCGGTTTTGCCGTCCTCGCTCCACATTCCGAGAACAAGAATTTGCCCCATGATGGAGGAAATCGGTGCCAACTGTGGTTTGGCGTCTTTGGGTAGGCGGCTTGCAACGATTGCTAGTCGTTCGTTCACAGTTTGGCGGGCTGTATGCACATTGGTTCCGAAGCCGAATTCTACGTAGATGATGGAGAGCCCGGCGGACGAAGTGCTTCGGACGGTTTGTACCCCGTTGGCACCATTCATGGCGGTTTCGATGGGAAAGGTCACACGGGTTTCCGTTTCTTCAGGCGCCATGCCGGGTGATTCGGTCATTATGACGACGCGTGGCCGATCGAGGTCTGGAAACACGTCGATCGGAAGATGGATGGCTGTCCAGGCACCGTAGCCCGAGAGGAGGAGAGCAACAGCCATAACCAGCAGCCGTTGTCGCAGTGAGAATTGCAGAATCGCGTTTAGCATGATGGACTGTTTCTGTAACGCGGTTTAATGATTGTGGCCAGCATGTGGGTCGACAGCACCACCAGCCTTGCTCTTCACTGCCATTTGCATCTGGTGTGCGCCGCGAAGTGCAACAACATCGCCCGGAAAGATCGCACCGTCGTTTTCAATGACCACGAACGACTGATCGCGATGCTTTTCGTGGACGGCGATGCGTTCAAAGCGATCTCCGTTTTGCTGAAAGACAAAGCTATCGGCACCCTCGCGTACGACTGCATCCAGCGGCAGTACAATCTGATCGATCCATTCGGCGACGGGAACCCCGAGCTGCATGCGTTGCCCGACGCGATACTTCCAAGCGACATGGCGTTGGCCGGAGATGTTCCGTGTGTCGTCGAGCAGTTCATTGTTTAGCGTGGCGAAGAATTTGAAGGTCCGCGTTGCTGGATCAATCTCGTTGTTAATCCAACTTAGAGGAAGATTCTCCACCCGCTCTAGATCTGGTCCTGTGCCAACCACGGCAGAAAGCAGCCAGCCGGCTTTCTTGGCTCTCGCCACTAATGCGGCTTCGTTTTCAAATGCTTGGCCCTCGATCAACAGGACCTCGTAGTCTGCGAGTGTACATAGCGTTTCGCCAGCGACGACGCTTTGCCCCTTTTGCACTTGAATATCTTGCAGCACCAAAGTGTGTTTCCGGTCGGAGTGATCCGCTGCGACGGGGTGTGGCTTACTCGCCTCAAGTTCCTCTACGGAGTGTTCGTCGGGGCCAGGTGCATAAACTTTCATTTCCGCCAACAGCCGCCGATCCGATTCGATGCTGCTGATTTGAGTTTCCGTTAAGCCATGCAGTCGCAGGGATTCACGTTGGGAGCGAAGCAAGGAGTCCAGTTTGTCCCGATTGTATTGTCGATCTAACAGAGTTTTTGAGGAGATAGTACCGGCGTTGGAAGCACCCTCGATGCGAGAGATTTCTTTGAGTTCTATATCGCGGTCACCGAGCGATTGAAGAAACTCTTTTTGAGCCGTAACGAGATCCTCGTGTGTCAAACGCATCTCAAGGATGAGATCTCCGGGTTCGACCGCTTCGCCTGACACGGCGTGAATGTGCGAAACAATACCCGTCATCGTAGCGCTGATTGGCAATCGTGTTCGACCCGGTCGGTCCACGACGATGGCGGGTACATTGATTTTTTGCTGAAACGACTGCAGCTCTATGGGTGCTAAGAAAGCGTCCGTTAATCCTAAATTCTTCTTGGCCGATTCGGATAGTTCCAAATAGTCCATGGCTGGTTCTACATGGGCGTCGTCATCGTGACTGTGTTCGGCAGGGGAATTTGAGCGTTCCGACGAATCGTTCCCAAAGGGCCAGGCAAAATCGTAGTGCTGGCCGTGGTACCACCCAGTGCAATAAAGCCCAGCACCTGCCACCAAGCAGAGTACCCCAAAAATCAGCTTTCGTTTCCTCATCACGATTCCTTTCTGTTCTCTACCGTTTCTTTGTGGTTGAGGCAGGCTGCTGCGCATGGTTGTGGCCAGAATGATCGTGCGAGTGTGTGATCTTAGCGACGTATGCCTTGTTGCGAATGCGGAGTGCTAATTTTGGATCAGCTTTGGCTGAGTGAAGTGCATTGAAAAGATCGTTGCTCACGGCCGCAAAGCACGACGACTGGCCCTTCGGGTCGGTTGCCTGAGGTGTTGCTTTCAATTGAATTTGCATGGGCTTGCCCGCCAGCAAAACGTTCACGGAAAGAAATGGCGTCTCGATGGCAACATTCGTCTTGGCATCCTTCTCAAGTAAATAGATCACCATTTGCTTTTTCGCTTCGTCGACAACAAGTTCGGCGTGAAACTCCTCTTTTCCGAGCTCGATCAGCTCGCCATTATGCGGTCCGTGTTCAGGATGTTGATGTTTGGTATCGCCTTTCGGTGCAGAAGATTGTTGCGCAGCCAATGTACCTGCCCCAAAAAAACAAACGCTGAGAACCAACGAGAAGGATAGCCTTTTAAACATCATGACAACTCCATTTAGATTTGATGCGAAGGAAAAGCGAGACAACGGAAACAGAGGTTAGGACTTAAGGCTTGCGACAAGGCCTAACAGGGAAACGAGAGACAATTTGCTGCGATGGATCAGATGCGCAGCTGCGCAAGGGTAGCCAATGGCGAAAAAGAAAATCGCTGGCTCGATCGAGGTTCAATCGGGCGTTGGCCCACCGTGGACTTTTGCCACTTCCAATAACCATCCAAAACAATCCAATTTGCACTCAGGCGGCTCGAATTGTCGGCTTTGGGTTGAACGACGTACGAATGCGCATGCATGGGCTCATCGTGATCGCAATCCACTTGAGTCCCTGAAGAGGAATTTGGATTAAAGCCCGCTGGGTGAGAATCTGTCTCGAGATGGCATTCGACATGGCAACATGATTCTGACTTGGAGTGTTTTTCCACTTGATCCAAATGCCCGACGACTCCGCAATTGCAGAATACAAGCTGCAACCGAAGCATCGAAAACATCAAAAAATAGGAAACCACTCGAACCAAATTGCACCTCAGCATCCAGTGTATCGTTCGCTTGCGACTGCAAGCTATAGCGACTTCAATGAAATAGCGTGAAAGAGTGCGGAGAAGTGTTTGCTGGCATTAGACCGGCAAATCATTTTGTCTTCCCCAGGGGAATGAACATTCTCTTTAACTCCATCGCGAAACTAGGTTATGATCTAGGTCGCAATCTCCGTCCAGCCACTCTGAACTTAAACACAACATGCGAAACTGCCTTTCTCTTCTTTTGATCGTTTGGGCTACCCAATTTCAGCCTGTCGCTTTCCTTCGAGCGCAAACGGAATCGTCGAGTAGCATTGCTCAAATCAAGGCTATGGAAGGCGTGGTAGTTCTTGAGAAAGGTGGAGAGCTGCTGAGTGTCGATTTTCGAAAATGTGATGAAAAATGGGTGCAGGTGTTTCCTCGACTTTTGGAGATCCCCACGCTTCAGTCTGTGACCATGACCGGTCTAATGGCAACTCATGCCAGGGTGATGTCGTTGGCCGCATTGCCCAATCTGAAATCGTTGCGACTGGACCAGAGCTCGATTACCGACGAGACCGTCGATGCCTTATGGCGATTTCCAAAGTTGGAGGATGTCAATTTCGAAAACTGCAGTATTTCGGACGCAGCACTAAAGAATGCCTCGAAATGTACAAACATCAAGCGCATACGGGTCGCCAAGACCAAGATCACGGACGCAGGACTTGCCCACCTTCAAGATCTTGGGCAACTGGAACTGCTTGATCTCTCGGACTGTGTGCTTGTTACCAATTTGGGGCTAAGCCATTTGAGGGAACTCAACAAGCTTCGCAATTTGAGTATTGGAAGCCCGTTGATCACCAACGAGGGGTTGGCTAATTTTAAAGGTATGACCAACATGGTTGCCATCGCGATTAAGGAATGTGCGGTGACGGACGAGGGATTTGAGGCATTGTCTGGGATGACCAAGTTAACCGAGTTCGATATCTTCAAAACTCCGGTAGGCGATCGCGCTTTGGAGCTCGTTTCTAACGCCAAGGGTTTGGCGAAGTTGAAACTGCGTGGTTCTGCGATCACGGATAACGGGTTGGTTGCACACATCGCCAAATTTGAGAATTTGGTTTCGCTTGATCTAGGCGAAACAGTGATTTCAGACAGTGGGTTAGTGGCGATTGGGAAATTGAAGAAACTGGAGGACCTAAACCTCTTGCGGACCAAGGTAACCAACGCAGGGGTCGCATCGCTGTCTCAACTTAGGTTGAAGCGGATGAACCTAGATGACATCCGTACAATCGGTGACGAAGTGGTGCCACACGTGGCAAAGATCCCGTCTTTGGAGTTCTTGCACTTGGGCAAAACCTCTATTACGGACAATGGCCTAAAAGGATTGGGCGAGATGGTCAACCTAAAGGACTTACTCTTGAACAACACGGTCGTTAGCAACGAGGCCATCGACGCCCTACAACGGAAGCTTCCTAAAACAAAAATTGTGCGACCGTAATCCAATTGCCCAAGACTCTCCGCCATCGAACCGATCCAAAACTTTTGCAAACTTAGACCGTAAGCTACTTGTACGGTAAGCTAATCGCTTAAATGGCAATGAAGTTGAGTTGTATGAGTCGTCGGCTCCTAACCAACGGAGGCTCATCCGTTGGTTCTGTGATTGCAACGGCTGCGAGTCGCCAGGCAAGGAGTCGAGCGGCGATTGGGCGAAGACTACGGAGAAGTTTCCATTGGATATCCCCCCGTCCAGTCTGCCGAGTCGGTTTCGATCTCCGAAAATCCGATACGTTCGATACAATCGAATGCAGGTTTCCGTTTTTGACGAAGTATCTGCTTGGAAGGCGGACTTTCACGCCTCGTTTCTGAGGTTTTTCGCATTTCAAAGCGAACGTCCAATCACAATAGAACACAGCATAACTTCAACTATCCTATCCAGGAAACCCAATCCCCCTGACTGCAACTGCGCAGGCAACCTTCTATAGCACGGTGCAATATGCGAAAGCGTAAGATACTTGTCAGTGTACGATTCAAGCAGAGTATGTTTTTGATCCTTGCGGTAGCTGTGTTAAATCACATTTCTAACGCACAAGAGGGAAGCGAGAAGACGATATCGGTCCCCAAGCAATCAACCTCAACAGCGTCCGCGAAACGTACTGAAGGAAGCAAGTCAGGTATCGGAAAATCCAACTCAAAAGCCGACGAAAGTGTCACGCAAGACGCGGACACCGGAACAGCTTCCGGAATCGAGTTTCTCGCACCGAGAAAAATGGAAATGCAATTCGGCATGCGATTTTATTCGAACCAAAACTTTTGTTCCAACATGCACGCCACGATTCCATTTCCGCTCAATTGGCCGGAGCAGAAAGTAACTGTGTTGAAATCTGACTTCCCGCAAGGAGTCCTGTGGGCATTTCGCGATTTACCGATTGGTGCCAAGCAGCAGGCCTTGGCTCGCCAGCTTGTTATGGACATTGCCAGTCTTGGTCCAGAAAACAAATTAGATCTCGTCGTGCATGTCGAGATTGAAAAGTCGTTTATCAATGCACCCGCTGACCCAAGTGTCTTTGTCATCCCAAAAAAGATCGGCCCCGAGTTGAAGTTCTTTGTTGGTAAAGGTAGCCCATACATCGACCATGAATTGGGAGAAGTAAGAAAAGTGGCCAAGCAAATTGCGGCCGATAATCCCGACAGCGCATGGACTCAAGTCGAAAAGCTCTACGACTGGGTGCGAGACAATGTAGAGTATAGGAAGGGCAAGATTCGTCACATGAAAGACACGCTCAAAGACAAAAAAGGGGATTGCGAGGAAATGACCGGCCTCTTTGTCGCGCTTTGCCGAGCCAGTAACATCCCAGCGAGGTGCGTTTGGGTACCCGAGCATTGCTATCCAGAATTTTACTTAGAGGACCCGCAGGGAAATGGACACTGGTTTCCTTGCCAAGTGGCGGGTGATCGGCAATTCGGGCAGATGCATGATTACCGTCCTATTCTGCAAAAAGGGGACCGCTTTAAGGTTCCCGAGGAGACAGCGATGCTACGATACATTTCGGAGTATTTCACCTGCAAGCAAAGACCGTCGAGACCAGGGTTGGATCCCAACGTCGAGACAATTCAAGATCTTGGGCCATTGCGAGCAGAGCTGGATGCTCTGCAACAACAAAATGCGGGCTCGCCGCCTCCCGCCGCCGCTAAGTAGTCCTCTCGCTTTTAATTGAGCCCGATATGGCATCTGATCCAAACGACAAAGCTAAAAGCCGCCCGCTTGCAACTCGCGTTTTTTCGCTTGACGAATCGAACCAAAATCAAAGCCCCGACGCCCAGGGCATTAACAACCCCGACGATCATGACTTTGAGATTTCGGGCGTAGAATTGACGGCGCCGGTCACAAAGCCATCGCGATCACCAACGCCCATTCTTGGTGAATACCAAATAGAGGAGATGATTGGGGCTGGCGGTATGGGCCAAGTATTTCGCGCACGGCACCGGACAATGGATCGCTTAGTCGCGATCAAAATTTTGCCGCGATCGGTTTCTGACGACGAACACTCTGTTCAACGCTTTTATACCGAGGTTCGAGCAACCGCACGGCTTATGCACCCGAATATCGTTACGGCATTCGACGCAGGGTGCCACCGAGCGGGTGAAAAACCCGTTCACTACCTGGTAATGGAGTTGATTGAGGGAGAATTACTATCTCAACGAATCAGCCAATCGGGTCCGATGAATGCAGCCGAGGTTATCGAAATTCTTCGCCAAACAGCTTCGGCCCTCGAGTATGCCCATTCGCAAGGTATCGTGCACCGCGATATCAAACCGAGCAACATGATGGTTACCGCCAAGGGGGTGCTAAAGATCTTGGACTTTGGGCTGGCGGTCCTACGAGGTCATCTAGACGTCCAAGCGGCCAAGGAAACCCATTTGGTCGGAACGGTGGAGTTTATGTCACCCGAACAAATTAATGCACCGGATTCAGTTGATCATCGAAGCGACCTATACTCACTTGGAGCAACTATTTTTTACTTGCTCACTGGTCGCCCCATGTTTCATGGCGAGATGGTGCAAACGGCCTTGGCTCAAGTCAACACAAAGCCACAAGCGCTTTATGAAGTACGCAGCGATGTTGATATCCGCTTAGACTCCATCTTTCAATCGCTCGTCGCAAAGTCACCGGCGGCCAGGTGCCAGTCGGCTAGCGAGCTCATGGAAAAACTGATTTCCATGAATTTGATCGAAAAGCCAGTCATTCAGCAACGTGTCCGTGGCTCCGAAAGTCGACTACCCAGACTGTCTTTTGACCATCCGACCAGTGTCGGGTTGGGTAAGTCCACGTCGCAGCGGTCATTTTCCGCCGTCGGCATCGAGCTTGGGATGATCGAGTCTCGCGTCAGCTATATCGACGCGGAGCATAAAGTAGAAGAGGTTTTGGTGGATGGCGACTCCACGCAACTACGGAACATGCTCCTTAGTGATGGTGAGAATATTTCGATCGGCGCAAAGGCTGTCGAGAATCGTGCATCAAAACCGAATCAGATTTTTTATGGCATGCAACGTTGGTATGGTTTGCCTTTGCTAGAAAGGCCATTTGGTGGTCGGCAAGTGCCACCGGAGGTGTTGGTCGCTTGCGTTATTCGTCAACTCGCGACCTCGGCAAGGCATAAACTGCCCGACGTTTCACACGCGGTGGTAACCATTCCGGCATGTTACGATCAGATGCATCGGATGAGCACCAAGACAGCTTGCGCGATTGCGGGCGTTGAGGTGTTGCAATTGCTGGACAAGCCACTCGCTGCCACGTTGGCCCATGTCGAGATGGAAGCCAGACTGGCGCAAGCCGCGGGAACATCCAACCAATACCGCAAGAACTTCTTGGTCGTTATGCTCAAGGGTACTGCTTGTGAAGCTTCGGTTGTCGAGGTGGAGGGGCTGGCGGTGCGGATGCTCAGCTCAGTTGGTGATTGGAAACGTAGCATGACGCGTTGGCATGATCGGGCTACAAAACGGCTGGCTGCGGACGTCGAAGCAAAGCTCGGTAGCAACGCTCGCGATGACCTTAATATTGCTTCACGTTTGCAACGCACCATGGAGAAGTCGTTTGACCGCTTGCGACATAGCCCAATAGTACCTTTTGTTTTCGAAGCGAAAGAAGGAAAGCTTGAGGGGCAACTCGACCGAGAGCGTCTCAGTGAATGGGTAGGGGATCTGGAAGCTGACTGCGAAATTTTTGCTCGCGAAGCGATTGAGCGTTCGAAAGTGGATCCGAAATCGATCCATTCCATCTTGTTGCTAGGCGATGTGCGTTGGATGCCATTGATTCAACGCAAACTCAGTCAACTCGTAGGCACACACGCTAAGTTGACCATGCTAGAGTCCAATGATTTGGCTCGAGGTGCCGCGATTCAAGCCCGAAATATCATGCCCCCAATGGATCCACTATCCCCAACGGCGTACTCGGCATCGACATACGATCTTGGAGTGATCATTCAGGAGGATGTCATGCGGATCAGCCAGCCCAAGGTCTTGATTGCCAAAGATTCTGCAATACCTGCCTTCAGCACGCGAACGCTGCGGTTCACTCGCGAGGGCAAGGACCAACCTCAACTTCAGTTCGTTGAAGGGTCTCGCTTAGGGGCCAGTACCTGGAGTCGTTTGGGGCTGATCGATTTGAAAAACTGTTTTCCTGGTAGACAAGGCTCCGATCCGTTGCAGCTCAGGGTTGATATAGACGCGAGCGGGGTGTGGAACGGGTCATTAACATGGCTCGGGGGGAACAAGCAGATACCCATTTCTCCACTTACCGAACCGATGATGGACGTTGTCTCGACGAAACGATGGCGAGATTGGTTGGAATCGCTCATGTTGTGCAATGCATAAAGCGATTCGCTCTTGATCCTCGCTATCCGTTAGAATGGAAAGTCAGTTCCTCGGTCGTTAGGTCAGAGGCAATCATTCACTCCGGACGAAGGATCGCGTCAACAGATGAGTCAGGCACACCCAGGAAAATGGTGGCATCGGGACGAAGCCAGCGGTCGTATTGTTTGTGATCTGTGTCCTCGTCAGTGCAGCATGAAAGAAGGAGATCGGGGCTTTTGCTTCGTGCGCAAAATCGAGGGGAACCAAATGGTGCTCGATACGTATGGAAAGAGCACCGGCTTTTGTATTGATCCCATCGAGAAAAAGCCGCTAAATCACTTCTTTCCGGGGACAAGTGTTTTGTCGTTTGGTACGGCGGGATGCAATCTTGGTTGTCAGTTTTGCCAAAACTGGGACATCTCCAAATCAAGAGAAGTTGCAAAACTAAGTTCCATCGCCGAACCTGAACTTATTGCGCACGCTGCAAAGGAGTTGGGTTGCAAAAGCGTTGCCTTTACCTACAACGATCCGGTCGTTTGGGCCGAGTATGCGATCGATACGGCTCGAGCTTGTCGCGCCGTTGGGTTGCAAAGCGTCGCCGTAACGGCGGGTTACATTTCTCCGGAGGCACGCCGCGATTTTTATGTTCATATGGACGCGGCGAACGTCGATCTAAAGGCATTCACCGAAGACTTTTATCGCAAGATCACTTACTCGCATCTCGAGCCTGTCTTAGATACTCTTCGCTATTTGAAGAATGAGACGGATGTTTGGTTTGAGATCACCAACCTAATCATTCCTGAGGCGAACGACTCTGTCGATGAATTGACGCGCATGTGCGATTGGATATTAGATGCGTTGGGTCCGGATGTTCCTATCCATTTTTCCGCGTTTCATCCCGACTTCAGAATGTTGGATCGACCTCGCACTCCGCCCGAATCCTTGCTCAAGGCGTACGCGATTGCAAAGCGCGCGGGATTGCACTATCCGTACGTAGGTAATATCCATGACGTTCAACACGGCTCGACGTATTGTATGGCATGCAACGAGTTGCTGATTGAACGAGATTGGTATCAATTGGGCAGGTATGGGCTTCTAGGTAGTTTGTGCGGGCGATGCGGTGCGGAACAGTCCGGTCGATTCGGCGATGAAGCAGGCGACTGGGGACGCAAGCGTCAGCCGGTGAACTTGGACACTTTCCGTCAAACTGCACCTTCATCCGCTAATCATGGGGTATCATTGCCGATACTTCGAACCGACGAAGTATTGCCGGTCGTATCGGTACATCCGATTGGGATGCCTGCAGTTCCGTTACCTAAATCTCCCAACGAGGAAGCTATGTCTAGCCCAACTTTAACCGCTCCGGTGAAACTCGAAATGCTAAAGTTGGCTGAGCTCACCATCGAGCAAAAGGCTTCGATTCAGCGTGCGGCTCAGTTTGTGGTGATCGCTACCGCGTGCCGAAAGCAACTTACTGATGAGTGGCTCAACCTATTGGGGCCGCTTGCAAACTTGCATGTGATGGGGATGTTTACTACGCTAAGTCGGGGAACGCAATTGAGAGGCTGCTGCGGTTTCCTTGGTCGGCCGACGATGTTAAAGGAGGCATTGCTTTCCTCCGCGATGCGTACTGCCAAGGAAGACACCAGGATGCCTGCGATTTCAACTTGCGAGCTTGCCTATTTGAGTCTTGATGTATCGGTGCTCGCATCGCCGATTGTATTGTCGGTTCCAGCGATTGAACGTACAAAATACGTTCAAGTTGGAATACATGGTTTGAAGATCACGCGCGGTCAGCAATCGGGACTGCTGTTGCCCAGCGTTCCGGTGGAACAGAATTGGAGCGTTGAGGATTTTCTCAAAGGAGTATGCCGAAAGGCTGGTTTGCCTGAAGCAGCATGGATGGACGATGATACCTTGCTCGAGACGTTCGAGGGGGTCGTTATCGAAGGGAAAATTGAGGGCTCGTCACTTCCCTCGCAAGTGCCAACTCAGGGACCGCCGGGCGACATCGCCAGTTTGATGAAACTTAAGCAAGTCGCCACCCAAAACTTGATCGCATTTGCGCAAGGCGCGACCCCAACCTATTATGCACAAGGTGCCATGGATGGGAATGTAAACGGTATTGTGCTATCCATCGTCGACACGGCGAACTCAAAGCCGCTTGCACACTGGATCAAGACTTCGCTTCGAAACGATATGCCTTTGCAATCAAGTCTATTTGATCTTTGCAAAGCAGCGTCCGAGGTGTTGTCCAAGGCCCGATTTCAAAAGGCGACAGATATTGAACTCGCCATCACTGTATTATTTGATCCTGCGCATCATGGCCTCCTGCAGTTTGAAGACTGGGATGGTCGTGCTCTTAAGCCGGACTTAACTCGCTGCGAAACGACTGGTCTTGAAACTGCTGCGAGGGCGGTTGTTGCCGTTTGTGGAGACCGAGCGGCAGTTGCTTTTGACGGAGGCAAGAGCGTCGGAACTCTGCTAACCGAAGCTGCGGGGGCGATTAAGTCGCGTCGCAATCCGGTCGGTATCTTTTCCATGGGATGTATCTCAACGCACAGTTCGCTGCTTGCAAGCAACGCTACGGTTGCTATCAAGGAGGAGGATGTTCGTATGCCCGCAGTAGCCGAAGGGTTCTACCCAATCAAGCCCGAAGCGAGACGAGAACTCGTGGCTCAACTAAAGGCCAAGCTTCCATCGGACGTTGTGACTTCGCCCGCCCTAGCCATCATGACGCCGCATGCTGGCCTGCGTTACAGTGGACAGGTTGCGATGAATGTATGGAGTCGAGTTCAATTACCCGCCACATTGTTGATTATCGGACCGAAGCATACATCGTTGGGATGCGACTGGGCGATCTCTCCTTCACAGGCTTGGGAGCTTCCTGGAGGTGACCGTTGGCAAACGGACAGAGAGCTGATGCAAAAATTAGCTGACGGCGTGGAGGGGCTTGAGTTGGATTTTGCTGCGCATGCTCGTGAGCACGGGGGCGAGATTCAGCTGCCAATTTTGGAGTCGCTGACAAGCGTTGACAATCGGCCAAAGATGGTTGCCGTCGCGTTGAAGAGCGCATCGATGGAAGAGATCATGATGGCCTCCGAACAGTTGGCGGATGTGTTGCGAGAATTGACAGAACGGCCGCTATTGGTCATTTCAAGCGACATGAATCACTATTCGCCCGAAGCCGAAAATCGCCGCCGCGATCGATTGGCAATGGATGCCATGTTGACCGGTGATCCGAAACGGCTGATAGATGTATGCCGAGAGAATTTTATTAGCATGTGCGGGCTGGCGCCAGCCGCGTTGATCATGCAGACGCTAATCAATCTTGGCGAGTCTTTTTCGGTTGAGGAGGTCGCTTACGACAATAGCGCCAGCCAGGGCGGGGATCCAAATCGGGTTGTTGGGTATGCCGGGATGATCTTTGTGGCGAAGTAGGTAGAGTCGGGCAGGATTTTTGACCTTTTGCTCGGTGTGGTAAACAGCTGTTGCCAAAATGGCCATCGCTTGGTTAGAACTTGGCACTTGCGATTCGAACCACTCGACCGCGCGAACCATTATTGCAAATTGCTCATCAGGAGGCACTGCGCCATGTTACAAGACATTGAAGAAATCACTAAATTCCTAAACGCTCGTGGTTTCCAGGATGCGGACGAGATGGCTCATGATGCGGTCGAAGATGGAGAGCCGATCGTTGAGACAATATGCTTTCATGAAATAGCAGAGGATTTGTTCAATCCCATTCATGACGCAAGCTGGGTGGAAGAGGCTGCTGAAGATGGCGATCACGACATTTCTGACCACATCAAGCGTCTTTTAGCGACGGGCGCTGACCCTCAGGATCTTGCGATCTTCGCACGCTACATGCAGCGTCGATTTGCAAGCGATTTGGGCCGAATTCTCGACGGAATCAATTTGTACACATCCCCAGAAAGACCCTTCGAGGACTTTGGTGTTTTCGCATTGGTGGATGGAAAGCCGACTGCACAAATCACCGATCTAGAGGAAGGGCTCGGCTTTTGGGACTTGGACTCTGAGATGGAGTTGTCGCTGTCTGTTGCAAAAGCGCTCTCCGAAGATGAATCCGACGAGGATTAATGCGAGATGGTGGAGCGATGGGTCCTTTTTGCAGTGCTTTCGATGGTATTTGCAGGTTGCACGTCGGTCATTGCAAAAATAGGGCTCACCGGGATTTCGGGCGAATTAGGTTTAGCCATACGGACCGTATTCGTTTTTGGATTTGTCGCATTGTTCGCAAGCATGTTTGTCAAACGTGCTGAATTGGAATTGCTGACTGCAAGGAACTACTGGTTCCTAGGGCTTTCGGGCCTTACAACTGCGGCCTCTTGGGTTTTCTATTACAAGGCGCTAAAGAATGGGGATGTGGGGGCAATTGCAGTCATCGACAAAGGCAGCTTCGTCATTGCCGTTTTGTTGGGCTGGTTGCTCCTAGGCGAGAAGATAACCTGGCGGATTGCAATCGGCAGCGCTTTTATTCTGGTCGGGCTCTGGATTGTGGCAAAACGCGTTAGCTAAATACCGACAGATGCTTGCCTTTGGTATATGGCTTGGATCATCGATTCGGTGTCCTTGAATTTCTTTGAACCTGCGAGTGCCTGCTCAATCAATCTGCGCGCGTCCGCTTCGTTATGACCCAAAACTAACAACGCTTGAAATGTCTCGTCCACGACGCCAGGTTTCTGAACTTCGGCACCTGGCAGCTCACGGCGCACCAGCAACGCGAATCGCGGCATTTTGCGACGCAAGGTTGCAATAATCTTCTCGGCCGTGGCCGGACCAACACCAGGCAAAGTCGATAGTCCTTTCGCATCCTGCTGTTCAATCATGATCGCGGTATCTTGCACGGGACGGACCATGGCCCGCAAAGCCTTCTTGACGCCAACTCCGTCCACCGAGCAAAACAATTCAAAAAAGTCTCGTTCAATGGTTGTGAGGAAGCCAACCAACTTGGGCATAAGTCGGCCTCCCTGAGCTGCGTTGCCATCAATGTAGTGGATCGTATGCAATGAAATACTCTTTCCTATCTCCGCCTGCAAATGCCTGCGCGTGTATTCCGGAATTGCGATCTCATATTCGAACGGAGGGATGTTCAAGGTTGCGCAATCGTCGGCAAGTGTTATCAATTGCCCTGTAACTTTGGTGATCAAAGCGTCTTCCTGGATTTCTTGAGTAGTTCAGCCATAGGACCGGTTGCGAAATGATGACACAGTGCAATTGCAAGGGCGTCGGCGACGTCTGGTGGATCTGGAACTTCCTTTAGCATCAACTGCTGTTGGATTGCAGACTGCATTTGCGATTTTGGAGCACGACCGTTACCGGTCAGCAAGCTCTTGACTTTGGTCGGAGCGTACGAGTGAACCGTTCTGCCAGAATTGGCGGCTGCCAAACACAATACACCTCTGGCATGACCCATCAAGATCGCCGTTCTTGGGCGCTCGTAGTGCGAATAGAGTTGCTCAATCGCGACTTCCTCTATGGGGAGGCTGTCAAAAACCTCCATGATACCGTTGTAGAGTTCCTTCAATCGTGCGGCCAACGGTTGGTCACGTCGAATTCGAATGACGCCTGCCTCAATGAGCTGTATTTTTAGGCCGCTCCGAATGATCCCATAGCCTGTGATCGCCAAGCCGGGGTCTAAACCCAGGATCACACGGCCTTTACTGGGAGATGGGTCTGGCATCTTGCTCCGAATCCTTTTTGGATATCAAACAGGCCGCGAACTCGGCATTCCGGACTAATAAATAGGGGCCAGCAACCGCGGGGACATTCCATGTGATTCCTTCGAGCACAGGCATCTCGGCAATCGGCGTCCCGTTGCCTGCGACAGTCGCCGGAACCAGCACGACGCGGCCATCCTCCGTCGTAATGAGAATGTGCTGGTTAACGATGATCGCTTGACCCTGACCATAGCGTTTCCCACGCCAAAGTCGCGAGCCATCCTTTGGATCGATGCATTCCAAAACTCCATCGCTCAAACCATACAATGACCCGTTGAAAGCAATGGCGCTAGTAAATTTAGTCTTCAGAATCTTGGTGTTGGCCCAAACCGTTTCCGCTTTCCAAAGGGAAGCAACGGAGGAATCATATGGGGAGGTTCCGCTATAGTTCAGTTCAATCATTTTGGAACCCAACGCGTATCCCTTGCCCAACAGTATGTGCCTATCATCAACCGCAACCGCTTGCGACGAACAAGCGTCGCCATTCGAATTGCTCGGCCACGGAGCGGACCACAGCACCTGGCCATTGTCTGCGCTATAGCCCGATGCCGATCCCTCGTTAATGTTGACAATTTGGCGAATGCCGCAAAGTGTTAACAAAACAGGCGAAGAGTAGGCGATTTGCTGGTCGCCTGCTGACCAAAGCTCTCGACCAGAATCTAAATCAAATGCGATTAGGGATCGAAGGGAACTGTCACCGGTTTTTCCGCCATAAGGCACAACGACTTGATTATCAAAGATCAGTGGCGAACCGCTTCGTCCCCAAAGGATGGCTTTCTCGGACGTTTCTTTGTCGATGCCAGCTAGCTTGAGTAGATCCTGCTGCCAAAGAAGCTTCCCCGTCTGCAATTCGATACAGGAAACAATCCCCATCGCGGACTGCGCGATCACTCTGTTTCCGTGAATTGTGGGGGTGGATCTCGGGCCTAAACCACCCATGACTTGGCTATGCCGACCGGGAGTTAACAGTCGCCAAACCCTTTTCCCTGTCGTTAACTCTAACGCGGTTACGCTTTCCTGGTCATCTATTTGTTCGAGCGTAATCGCCAACCCCTGACTGACCGCAAAACTAGACCATCCCGCGCCAATGGGAATCTTCCAAAGAAGCGTTGGCAATTGATGGTCCCAGTCCACTGCGAACTCTTGATTCGTCACAATTCCATTGCGGTCGGATCCCAAAAATTGCGTAGATGCAAACACGTTAAGTGAGGGATCTTTTACCGAGTACGGCTCTATGGCAACCGGGTCGGCTTCAAGCGTTGCTTTGGTCGCCCAGGCTCGAAGCCGAAACACCGGAATGATTTCGCCAGTGAAACCAACAAACTGAAGCGTTGACACCGCGACCGATAGCAAAGCTAACGGGACAAAGACAAGTAGTGTCCATTTCGCAGCCCAATTGCGCAAGTAAATCCACAATCCGATGTAGGCAGACAAGCAGCCAAAAAAGGCCAGGGCTGATCCAACGATGTTGGCCATCTGGTGATCGGTTTCGTACTGAAGGCTTCTCCCTACAGGAATAAGACCGAATAGGATCAGAGAGATCCAAAAAAAGACGGGCAACCTCGTTGGTCGCCCATCTGATGCAGTGCTTGGTATTTCGCTCATCTATCGTGCTGACAGTTTATTGCTAAGCTTGAGAGCGTCAATGTAATCACGAGTGATGTTGATGATCTCTTGATTGTAGAAGCCTGGGTTGTACACCTTGTTTCGTTCTGCTTTGGCTTCGAGTTGTTCGTCTTCTTCCTTTTCCGTGTTCAGTTCTTTCCGACGGGCGAGGAAGTCCGATTCCTTCAAGGATATCGTCTTGTCGTCTTTTTGCTTGACGTACGCGTCGATTTTTGACAGTAGCTTTTCGAACTCAGGGTTTTTGGTAATCCGTTGATTGGCCGCTTGTTGCAGCATAATCTTCATGGCGCTATCGACCATCGGGTACTTTTTGTGGGGACGGGCAGGCACTTTGTCCACTGGAAGCGCGTAGTCCAAGTCGCTCTCGGAAATATCCAAGTTGGCAGTAATCGATGGTAAAACGACGTCAGCAGAAACACCTTCGAGTTGAGTGGAGCGTCCATCTGGCAGATAGAATTGCTGGATGGTTAGTTTCAATGCACCGTACTGTGTGTTGGGCGCTTGATTGGGAATGTGTTGGTCCAAATCTAGCAGCGTTTGAACGGTACCCTTTCCGTGTGTCTTCGGGTCACCAACGATAATACCTCGTCCGTAGTCCTGTATTGCTCCGGCAAAGATCTCGCTTGCGCTGGCGCTCATTTGACTGACCTTGACGACGAGCGGTCCGTTCCAAACGGCACCTTTTTCATCGTCGTCTAGGGACTCAATGTTACCATCCGGTGACTTAACTTGGACGACGGAACCCCGGTCAATAAAGAGCCCGGTTGCGGAGACAGATTCGGGAAGCGATCCACCGCCGTTGCGACTCAGATCGAGCACGACCGCGTCGACTTTCTCGTAGTTAAACTTGGTCAAGATTTTTCTTAAATCTTTTGTGGTGCTTCGATAATCAGGCTTATGCGTTCGCGCTCCTTCCATGTCGAGATAGAAACTTGGCAGGTTGATATAGCCAATTTTATACGGCGTTCCATCGGGTTTTGTCCCGTCCTGGATAATCTCGTCCCGGGCAGCCGATTCCTCTAATTTGATCAGTGCTCGAGTGATTTCGTAGATATGAATTGCTCCGCCAGCTTTGGGCT
>JANMNR010000736.1:0-4649 GCA_031368325.1 Pirellula sp. | reverse complement strand
ACCGAAAAAGTCCGGTTGGACATTATCGACCAGTTGGGACTGAAGACCCCGCGAGTCTTTGTCAGTTCGTTCGATCGCCCGAACTTAACGTATCGCGTTTTGCCACAGCTCGATCTTCAAGATCAAATCCGAGAAGTGTGTGAGCGCCATCGCGGCTCAGGTGGAATTGTTTACTGCCTTCGTCGCAAAGATGTCGAGTCGGTGACGGAATACTTGCAACGCAAAGGATTCTCGGCAGTTGGTTACCACGCAGGTATGTCGCACGATGAACGAAAACTTGCGCAGGAGGCATTTCTGACCGAGGCGGTCGATGTTGCAGTAGCGACCGTTGCGTTCGGAATGGGTATCGATCGGTCCAATGTCCGATTCGTAGTACACGCTTCGATTCCCAAATCGATTGAGCATTACCAACAGGAAACGGGCCGCGCAGGTCGCGATGGATTGCCGGCAGAGTGCGTTCTATTCCATAGCGCTGGCGACGCGATCACCCTAAAGAAGATTACCGAAGCCAGCTTGATCGAAGCGGGGGCTCGCGAAGAAATCATCAACGCGTCTCGGAATCAAATCGAGGAGATGTCCCGATATTGCCGAACACCCGTGTGTCGACACAAGGCTCTCGTCGCCTACTTCGGTCAGTCGTACGAAAACGAATCGTGTGGCGCTTGCGATATTTGTTTAGGAGATACGGACGATGTACCAGATGCGAAGATCTTAGCTCAAAAAATCTTATCATGTGTTTATCGAGTTCAAGAACGCTTCGGAGTCAACTACGTCGTCGAGATCCTGCTGGGCGCTAGGACGCAAGTTGTTTTACAACGAGGACACGATAAACTGAGCACGCATGGACTGCTCAAGGAAATCCCCAAGGCACAGTTGCGAGATTGGGTCTACCAGCTCATCGGCCAAGGAGCGTTGGAGCTTGAGGGCACCGAGTATCCGATTCTCAAACTCAATGCGAGTTCGAAAGCGATCTTGTTTGGCGATGGACAGCCGAGACTGATTCGGACCGTTGCCGCGAGCACTGCCAAGGAAAGAAAACAAGCGGCTGCACCGAGCAATGCGATAGAGCATGCCGACCACGCCCTGTTCGAAAAAATGAAACAACTTCGTCGTCAGTTGGCGAGCGAACAGAAAGTACCGCCATTCGTTATTTTTTCTGACAATGTCCTTCTCGAAATGAGCGCGACTCGTCCTTCGACGTTGGAGGGAATGTTGAATGTGCCGGGCATAGGAAACGTCAAGCTGAATGCTTATGGCCGAAAATTCTTAGAGGCGATCCACGAATACTGCGGACCCAATGCGATCGAGATGGATGTCCATTGGAAGAAAGGGGTGGAGTTGCAGCCCGCACGGCCAAGGGTGGCGAGGCCAGGCGGAATGGGAACGAAGTCGATAACGTATCCGATGCTTCGTGAGGGAAAGAGTTTCGAAGCGATTGCGGTGCGGGCCGAAATCACGGTCGGCACCGTAATCTCGCATTTGTTGGACCTGATTCAGGAGGAACCGATAGCATCGATCGATATTTGGTTGCCCCTAGAACTCCAAACGCGAATTCTGGCGGCAGCGGAAGCCGTAGGGCGAGACCGGCTCAAGCCGATATTCGAGTACTTGGAACAAACGGTACCCTACGAACTGATTCGGCTGATGCTGAGTTACGAGAAACAGCAGGTTTAGAGGCCGCGCGGCCGCCGCGAAGCCCTGGCAGATGTTAGCATTAGGGTGCAAGTCGTCCGGTGAGTGCTTGACATGTCTGGCATTTAAATCGAACGCCATGTGCCCCCGCGGCTGGAAATACTGCGAACTCAATTCGCCCTGCAGCCCGGGTAAATGTCAAATTTGAAGTCATTTTCCCCCCAAACTGATCCTGTTTGCAACTAAACCGGCTCAACTAGGATTTGTGGGCATTCGGGGAAAGAGTTACAATCCCGAAGAGTCTATCATTCCAACTTCCGGGTAAACGGATAGGTTTTGTAGATTGCGTTTCAACTTCTCATACTCCTTGTGGAGATCCTCCGTGCAAGTCAACGTTTCAGCTCGACATGGCCATTTAAAGTCCGAAGACCAAGCTATCATCCTTGAAAAAGCTGGGAAAGTGCGGCGTTTGTTCGATCGAATCAATGCTATTGAAGTGACAGTCGACATGGAGCATTTGGACAAGCCGACCGTTGAAATCAACGTTTCGGCTGAACACGCGCCCGACTTCGTGGCAACTGCTCAAGCCCCCTCTATCCTGGCGGCCTTGGATTTGGCTATCGGTAAAGTTGAGCAACAAATACGAAAACACAAGGAAAAAGTAACCGACCACAAGGCTACTGCTGTAAAACACACCGGCAACAACGAAGTCTAGGCTCCAATCGTTGTCGTTTAAAATGTCCTTTTTATCCATTCCTCGATTCGATATCCGTGCACCGTTTTCTTGGAAACGCACCCGGAATCGTTGGTTAGTTGCAAGGGTCCTCAAGTAATGAAGTTCTCCGTATTTATATCCAAGAAGGCAATCTGCGCAGAACTCACTGCGACAACTAAAGAAGGTGTCATTACGGAATTGGTCCAGTCACTCGTTAATGCTGGTGACATCAAGGATGCGGACAAAGCCGACATCATCAAAGCCATCATGAAGCGTGAGGAATTGGGAAGCACCGGCATCGGCCGTGGCGTTGCCGTACCT
This sequence comes from Pirellula sp., assembly GCA_031368325.1. Classification (GTDB taxonomy): domain Bacteria; phylum Planctomycetota; class Planctomycetia; order Pirellulales; family Pirellulaceae; genus JBKCUI01. Next base: position 1,981 of record JANMNR010000736.1, on the reverse strand, counting down.
CATACCAAGCATGCCAGCGTCGAAAAACTGATCGGCACCGTTGGCGTAAGCCCGGCTGGCCTTGATTTCGAATCGCTCGACGGACAAGTAGCTTCGCTTTTCTTTTTGTTGGTCTCCCCCCCGGACAGACCTGGCGATCATTTGCGAGCGTTGGAGAATATCTCGCGTCAATTGCGAGACGATATGTTTTGTCGATTGTTGCGACAATCCAAGACCATCGAAGACATTTCCCAGTTGCTGGACGAAGCCGACGGAAGTTCATTCGGCACCTAACAACCAATTTGTTCCAATAATCGTATGTCATCGGCTATCCAACACTGTACGGTCACGGTCAACAATCCTGAGGGATTGCACATGCGCCCGGCAGACAAATTGGTTCGAGCTGCGGCTGGCTTCCAGTGCCAGATCGAGCTCGAGCGGGCTGGCCAAATTGCAGATTGTCGAAGTATTTTGAGCTTACTCACGCTAGGGGCCACCCAAGGTTCCGAGTTGGTGTTGCGAGCGCAGGGACCGGATGCGGATGAAGCCATTCGCGTTATCCGTTTGATGTTCGATCAACAATTCGACGAACACAACGTCGAGCAATCGACTTAACTGGCTCAGTAATCTCGTCGATTGTTGAGCTTGCAGAATCGCATATTCGGTTGCCATTGAAAGCGACCAACTAACCAGATTGATCAGTTCAGCATGCTGGAATTGCAAGGCATCGCGGTTTCGCCCGGTGTCGCGATTGGACGAGCTCTCGTGTTTGATCGCGAGGGCTACCGCATTACTCGTTGCTTGGTCGCCGTCGGTGAAGACGAAGGCGAATGGGTGCGGCTCGTCGATGCCGTAAAACAAGCCTACGATAAACTCGAAAGTAGTCGACAGTCTGCCACTGCCCAACTCGGTGAACGCCTCGGCAATATTTTCTCGGCACAGCAGCAGATCCTGCATGACCCTCACCTGCAGTCCGAACTCGAAAGCCTTATCCGAACCAAAACCTATTCGGCCGAATATGCTGTCAGTGAGGTCTTCACAAAATACGCATCGGCCTTTCGCAAAGCGACGAGCACATTCCTCTCCGAGCGCGCCGCCGACATTCGCGATGTCGAGAGACTCCTTCTTGAGGCGCTTACCGGCCAACCTACCGCGACACTCAAGCAACTCCCGCACGAAGCGATTGTCGTCAGCCACGATCTAACGCCTGGTGAAACGGCAGCGTTCGATCCCAAAAAGGTTCTCGGCATTTGCACCGAAGCCGGTGGCCCCGGTGGGCATACCGCCATTGTCGCTCGCGGGATGGAAATCCCTGCTGTCGTCGGCGTAGGCAATTTTTTACATAACATTCGAAGCGGTGATGAAGTCATCGTGGACGGCCACCTTGGCCGTATCATCGTTTCGCCTGATGAAGCAACTCGCGATCACTACATGCAGCGACGGCGATTTCGACAATCGATCGCCACGCAATTGGAAGAGCTTCGCGACTTACCCGCGTGCACCACTGATGGTGTACGCATCGAGTTGATGGCCAACGTCGAGTTCCCGAACGAAGCGCTCTCGTGCGTCGCTCGTGGAGCGGATGGGGTTGGCCTATACCGAACAGAGTTTCTCTATCTGGGGCACGACCAAGAGCCTACTGAGGAGGAACACTACCAAGCATATGCGCAAGTTGTGCGCGATATGCAAAACCGGCCCGTTGTCATCCGCACACTCGACCTCGGTGCGGACAAAATGGGCATGACGATGTTAGCAGAACCCGAAAACAATCCGTTTCTCGGCCTGCGAAGTATCCGTTTGAGCCTTCGAAACCCAGCGCTCTTTCGCATCCAAGTCCGCGCAATCCTACGCGCTGCTTGTTTGGGGGATGTGCGCATTATGTTTCCAATGATCACCACACTGGATGAACTGCGAAGCGCTCGCTTCCTGCTCCGCTCCGTGTCGGAGGATCTAGCGTCGGAAGGCAAACACATTCAATGCGCAGTTCAAGTCGGGATGATGG
>JANMNR010000729.1:0-6183 GCA_031368325.1 Pirellula sp. | reverse complement strand
ATAGTCGCCGAGAGGGTTTTCGATTTCTTCCCGAATGGTTCGACCGTAGGGCCCCAGCAAACCTGGCGTGACGGAGGAGCCATCGCGGTTCTTGATTGGCCCCAAGGGGTCAGCATTTCGACCGGACGAATCGATTCGATCCCCTAGTCCCGACATTCCTCTGGTCCCTTCTAGCAGAGATTCTGCCTGTCCGAAGGAAAGGGGCGAATTGATATAGGGCCCGGTCAACGGCAAACGCTCTTCCAGTTTTTCGATTAAGCCTAGAAAGCGTCTTCGACGGCCTGATGGGCTGATTTTCCTGTGTTTTGGTTGTTTCTGACCCTTTGCCATGATTCGAGCCCTGCATACGAGAAGAAAAGGAGCCTTCTTCAGGTATCCAGCTCGATGGGGGGCCTTTCAGAGTTTTTGAAAATTGGTGTCCAAATTAGGCTAAATCCATTTGAACCGTTAACGCTCACTCGCGGTAGAAAAATGAAAAACGTTCATTGGCCATTTTTGCTTTGGTTTACAACCACTCTTGCTTCTGTCGCAGAGTCTCCCGCTCGGACAAGATGAGCTCGGCCGCACAAAATCAGTTGCTCAATCAGCCAGCCGACTGTTGATCCGGGTACTTGATGCGTCCGTGATAGATGGCCGTTAGGCTCTTGATCAACGATCGCTTGATCGTATCGAGATGCTGAAGCGTTAATCCGCACTCGTCAAACTGACCGTCGAGCAATTTCTTCATCGCAATTTGCTCGACCAAGTTTTGAAGACGCGATGCCGTCGGCTCAACCAATGCACGTGACGCACTCTCGACTGCGTCGGCCATCATCAAAACGGCCGCTTCTTTGGTCTGCGGCTTAGGGCCCGGATAGCGGAATGAAGTTTCAGAGATTTCCTCGCCGTGTGGGTCCTGTTCGCTCTTTTTGGTCGCCAAACGATAAAAATATTCAACCAGCGTTGTTCCATGATGCTGCTCAATGAAATCGACCACCGGCGTCGGCAATCGATGTTGGCGTCCTAAGTCAGCACCGTCTTTGACGTGTGCAATGATAACTAGCGTGCTCATGGCTGGCTGCAAGGTATCGTGCCGGTTGGCACCCGGCGTCTGGTTTTCCACGAAGTAGTTGGGCTTAAACATTTTCCCAATATCATGAAAACATGCGCCCACGCGAACCAGCAACCCGTTTGCTCCGATGCTTTCTGCCGCCGATTCAGCCAATGCCGCGACGGAAATACTGTGGTTGTAGGTGCCTGGTGCCCGTTGAGCCAATTGTCGCAATAGTGGATGACTCATATCGCTGAGTTCAAGTAAACTCAAATCGGTCTGAACGTCAAAAAGCTTTTCAGCAAAGGGAAGTAGACAAGTCACAATCGGCCCGCACAACATTACGCATAAAAGCGCCTGCCACGTCGCCTCCGAAATCAACTGCATGGGAAAGAGCGAAGCCGTTGAGGACTGAAAGCCACTGACGGCAGGGCCATCGGTAACAACACCTCCCGTTTGGCCTGTCATGACCCCCAGGCCTAAAACTGTCATGAAAACCACTGCCCCTACGCCGGCCCCCACGTAAAAGAGTTTCGTACGAGTCCGAATGCGTCCGCACATTAGAATGGACGCCGCAGATGCCGCCGCCAAAGTAATGAATTCAGCCAGATCCACGCGCGTGCTGAACGCAACTAACATCGCCAGCGCGGCCATCAACATCAGCGCAATTGGTCTCCCAAACGCGATCGTCGCAATGATGGCCGCAAGTGTAATCGGGATGACTTCGGCCCGAAACGGATCGTGCGAAGCCAGTACAGCCAAGAGCACACACGAAACACACAGCGATAGTACGCGTAACAATTTCCATGTGTGGGTTACCAATGTTCGATCCAGAGATTGGTAAATGAAGAACCCGCACAAGATATACAGTGCAGTAATCAAACCAACAAATGCCGCCAATCTTTGCCCCTTTTCGCGAATGCTCAGATTCTGAGTATAAGCTTCGTGCTCGGCGCGCAGAAGCAAAAGCTCTTTCGCGTCCAATACCTTACCTAGCGGTACCAGCGCACCGAACGTAGGGTCGTACGAGATGGTCGCCGGCTTAACGTTGGAGATAGCTTCTAATCTCGCTTGATTGGTCAAGTCCTGGCGAATCGTCAGCGTCTCAGGCAGTCGAGAAGCCAAGTAGTTGTGAACCATATCTGCCAACAAAAATGCTTCCTGCGTCTTAAATCGATCAAAGAACTCTAGCTCCAATGAACTACGCAGCGTAATCACGACGTCCGCAATTCGAATATGGTGCAACTCCGCTTCCACTCTTTGTGACTCATTGTTCGCCCTAATGATGCGTACACTGCGATAGTTCGATTGTTCCGTATCCTGAGCTAACGTACGAAGCAGTCCTTTTTCTTCGATCGGGGCAAAAACATCACGCATCCCCTCATCAAATTTGGAGATATCGGCATCGGTTGCCAGAATTCGTTGGATTGCTGTTAGTGCAAGCTCGTTTGTAACTTGCCTTTCGTCGGGATTGAGAACCGAGACACCAAAGGTCCGGAGGATATCGATTTGTTTTTCGGTAAGTGCCGTTGGGTCTGCTGCTTCTCGGACTGCAAATAGCGCATCCATGACTGCGCCGCGCAGTTGCACAATCGGTTCCTTGTTGTTCTCATAGATGGGCGAAACTTCACGCCCAGCTTGAATGCGCAAATCTCGTGTCTTGACGTCATCCTCCACCTTAAATGGAATTCTTGCTAGGATCGCGCGCTGCGGAATGTAGCCCTTTCGATACGCAAAGGGTGGTTCCCATCCTCGCACAAAGACCGTCAAGATCGCTGCAGCAGCGATCGCCAAACCCAGACGAGCCAAAGCATCAAAAGACGTGACACGTTCAAACAGCCGTCGCCAAGGATAGCGATCAACCTTTAAGTTGGCAGCCCGCTCGCTGCGTGTCTTTGGGTTTGATGTGGAAGACATAGATCGCTTGTTAGTTTAACGATCGTCGGTGGGAAAAGCTCGGCCGCCGGCCGGTTGACCACCTGAAGAACGATTGTTGCCTGGACCATGACTCGGGCCATCATAGGCCGCTACAATTCTTCGTACCAACGGATGCCGCACTATGTCACCTTCATTGAGTCGAACAAAGCTGATTCCTTCGATACCCTGCAGTCGCTGAACTGCATCCCGCAACCCGCTCGAAACGCCAGATGGCAAGTCCACTTGCGTAATGTCTCCGGACACGACAATCTTCGAGCCCTCGCCCATGCGGGTCAAAAACATCTTCATCTGCGCCACGGTCGCGTTTTGAGCCTCATCCAATATAACAAAAGCTTGGTTGAGCGTTCGCCCCCGCATATAGGCCAACGGAATCACCTCGATTAAGTCTTGCTCCATCAAAAACTTCACCTGATCTAAATCCACCATTTCATTGATTGCGTCCATCAATGGTCGCAGATAGGGATTCAGTTTTTCATGCAAATCACCCGGTAAATACCCAAGACTTTCGCCCGCTTCGACCGCAGGGCGGACTAGCACAATCTTTCGGATATGACGAGCCTTGAGCGCTTCGACCGCCGTTGCCACTGCCAGATATGTCTTCCCGCAACCCGCCGGACCAATGCAAAACGTCATGTCATGGCTGCGAATCGCTTCGACATAAATCGCCTGTCCCTCGGTGCGAGGTCTGATCCGTCGCCCTGCGTTGCCGATCTGCAACTCGTGGCGTTCAAACGCTGGTGTACTTCCACCCTTGCCAGTGGCCTGAGTCAATGCATCGGCAACCTCTTCTGGGCCAAGAGTTCCTGTCCTCGTGACCTTGTCCTTGAGGCGTTCCAAAATCTCCGTCGCTAACCGCACGGAATCGGATGGTCCTGAAATCCGGATTTGGCCATTGCGATGGGTAATCGCCACTGCAAGCTGGTTTCGAACCAATCGCAGATTGTTGTCTTGCGGACCAAAGAGCTGAAGCGCTAAATGGGGGTCCGAAAGAGTCAATGTCGATTCAGACATACGTTTGTTTGATTGCTTTTACAAAAGGCATCACAGACTCAGGTGACGAAGAGTTTCAATCATGTGAGTTTAGCGACTATTCCAAGATACCCAACAATTGCGGTCAACAGCAAAGAATCTGTAACATCCCACACACCTCCGAGACCGGGTAGCAGTGCCCCGCTATCCTTAGCCCCTACAGACCGCTTTACCATCGACTCCAACAGGTCCCCTACAAGCCCTACTAAGGTTAGAAGGCAACCCAACAGAGCGGGGCCCCAGACAAATCCTCCGCCTGGAACACCACACCACGGCAACAACACTCTTAAGAAAAAGTAAGCGATGAGAATGCTCAAAAGCATCCCACCGACTAAACCTTCGACCGTCTTGCCAGGACTAATCGCAGGTACCAGCTTATGTCATCCGAAAGACTTGCCCGCAAAATAAGCTCCCTCGTCTGCGAACTTAATTATCGCAAGCAACGCGATTAAGTGAAGCATTCCATCGAGCGAACTTCCTAGCATTCGAACCAAAAACCAAAAACTGAGGCAGCCCACCACATAGGTGAGTACGAACGATGACAGCAACCAACCCAAAGTTGTTCGCTCCGACTCGACTGCATTTTCATTTGCACTCAACGTCAAAGGTATCTTGCTAAACCGCCACATGGCTTCCAACCCACTACTGCCAATTCCACTTAGCAGACCGATAAGTACCCAACCCGTTCGGCCAACGGGACAATCTACCGGATACGTCTTGTTCATCACGACGCTATACCAAATCGGAAAAAGCATGACCGCCGACGCGACGCTGCAATGCGCCATGACACTGGAAACTTGGATTGGCCATCGCTTGGCAAGAAGTTGACTGACCTCAGCTGCCGTGCCGAGAGTCATAAACAAGTACAGCGGTATCATCCATACGCCTGATTGGCCGGCGATCGGAAACCACAAATCCAAGCCAATCAAAAAAAGAGAGACCGCAATAAGTACAAAGGCAGAGAGTAGCCTACGATGTAGCACGGTCGTCTTTCATGGGTTCGTAGGACAGGCTGCCAATCTGTGTTGTCACTGAATGGACAGGCTGGCAGCCTGTCCTTCGGGGACTAAACATTGAACAAAAAGTGGCAAATATCGCCATCTTGCATAATGTAAGTCTTTCCCTCAGTCCGAAGTTTACCGGCCAGTCGGATTTCCTTTTCCGTCCCGTACTTTTCTAAATCGGCCAGCGAGAACACTTCGCAACGAATGAACCCACGCTCGAAATCACTGTGAATCACCCCAGCTCCCTGCGGTGCAGTGGCCCCTACTGGAACTGTCCAAGCTCGCACTTCTTTCTCTCCCGCCGTGAAATAACTTTGCAAACCCAAAGTCTCATACGCCTTGCGAGCAATTGTATGCAGAGCAGGTTCCGAGAGTCCCACTCCCGTTAACATTTCGGTCCGATCCGGCTCATCCAATTCAGCGATCTCAGCCTCCAACTTGGCGCACACCGGAACAACCTGCGCACCGACCGTTTCCGCAAAAGCACGAATCTTCCCGACCAACTCGCTCGTTCCGTGCAAATCAGAATCATCGACATTAGCGATATAAAGAATCGGCTTCGCTGTCATCAGTCCGTAGCTTGCAATCGCTTTGGCTTCTGTCTCATCTAACTTTAACTTTCTCAGGGGCAATTCTTTGTTTAAATGTTCCATGCAATGTTGGATCGCGGTGACACGCAACTTGGCTTCCTTGTCACCTCCCCTACCGGCGCGCTCCGCTTTGGGCAACGCGTTCTCTAGCGTTTGAATGTCCGAAAACATCAACTCCATCTCGATCGTTTCAATGTCCGATACAGGGTCCACTTTCCCTCCAACGTGAATCACGTCTGGGTCCTCGAAACACCTTACCACCTGCAAGATGGCATCGACCTCGCGGATATGGCTCAGAAACTTGTTGCCGAGCCCCTGCCCTTCGCTTGCACCCTTCACGATACCCGCGATATCGACCAGCTTGAGCATGGCAGGGATCACTTTTTGCGGGTTCACCAATTTGGCAATGCGATTCAAACGTTCGTCGGGAACACTGATGATCCCCTCATTCGGATCGATCGTGCAAAAAGGATAGTTTGCCGCTTGAGCCGATTGTGATCCGGTCAACGCGTTAAATAGCGTACTTTTGCCTACGTTGGGTAAGCCTACGATTCCAGCTTCCATTATTTAATCGATCGTCCTAGTTTTCGTG
>JANMNR010000726.1:0-6038 GCA_031368325.1 Pirellula sp. | reverse complement strand
CCTGTTTACACAGGCGGAACGATCGTTGGACCGCTCACAGGGCGGACTGGGTATCGGTTTAGCCTTGGTGCAAAGGCTCACGGTACTGCACGGAGGAACAATCGAGGCTTCCAGTACTTTAGGGCAGGGAAGCGAGTTCGTATTGCGGTTGCCTTTACTAAGTGGAAAGTGGCCAGTTGCAAAAGATAATCTCGCTATTCAGGCTGCTCACGTCATTCGCCCGTTGAGAGTGCTTTTGGTTGATGACAATGCGGACACCATCTTGAGCTTTTCGATGCTGCTGAAAGCATGCGGACATGATGTTCGGACCGCACAAGATGGGCTTGCCGGAGTTCAAGTTGCTATTGCTTATAAACCCGACATCGCTCTCCTAGATATCGGACTACCCGGTCTGAATGGTCATGAGGTCGCAAAGCGAATCCGAATGGAACCAACACTCAAAAACATGGTGCTCGTTGCCATGACGGGTTACGGTCAAGATTCGGACAAACAAATTTCGTTTGACGCGGGGTTCAATCATCATTTGGTAAAACCCGCTCGCTTCGAAGACGTTAGGCAAATTTTAGCGACCGTTACGATGTCAACTTGAAAACGTACAAGTCGATTGCGACAACCAAGCGAGCACGTGCAGCCAAGGAAGTATCGAAACGCGAAAAACCATGACTCGTTACCTGGATGAATCTGCAAAAGCCAACGATTCCACTAAGGCATTGCGTAGGCAGGCGGAGGCGATCTTCGCTAAAAAACTGATCGGGAGTGCGGCAACTCGTTCATCGGGCGCTTCAGCTAATCTCACGCCAGAAGAGACAAAGATATGGGTGCACGAATTACAAGTCCGTCAAATCGAATTGGAATTGCAAATCGAAGAACTTCAAGAAGTGGCCCTAAACCGGCTGAGGAAGATCGCAAGCCGAGTCCCTGGGGTCGTCTATCAGTTTCGATTGCGACGTGATGGTTCGTCGTGCTTTCCTTATTCTAGTGATAGGCTTTTTTTGCTCTTTCGCGTTCGCCCCGACGAAGTGACGGAAGATGCATCATCCGTTTTCGCATGTATTCATCCAGAAGATCTCGACGGCTTGGTAGCTAAAATCAAAAAATCTTCGGAGGAGTTATCTCTAATTAAATGTGACTTTCGAGTTTTTTTTGAGGACGGAACGATGCGATGGGTTTCTGCCAATTCGCTTCCTGAGCGAGAGGTGGATGGATCAACGCTCTGGCATGGATTTATGGGGGATGTGACCGAAATTCATGAAGCCGCAATCGAATTAAAAGAATCAAAATTGCTTTTAGAAGAGGCTCAGGCATTGGCACGCGTCGGCAATTGGTCGTACGACGTATTAACCACCAAAAGTAGATGGTCCAAGCAGATCTTTAGCATATTTGGGTTTGAAGGTTCGGAAGTTGAACCTACCTATCAACAATTGCTCGATTCTTTTTACTTAGATGATTCAGCAAAGCTAGATGAAGCGGTAAAAACTGCGCGCATCGATGGAACTCCTTATTCTTTGGTCCTTCGTATTCGTCACTCTCAATCCGATATTCGGTATGTCCGATGTGAGGGAAGAACCCGTCGTGATTCTGCCGGCACGACTATTGGCCTTTATGGGACATTTGCGGATGTCACAGCGGAGGTGGAACGCGAACAAGCGTTGCAGGTCGCTCGCAACCAAGCCGAAGCCGCCAATCGCGCTAAGAGTGAGTTCCTGGCAAACATGAGCCACGAAATACGGACACCGCTTACAGCAATTCTTGGATTCGCCGATTTGCTTCGCGAAGTCGGAAACCTAGATGTCGCGCCCGACCATCGGTTGTACACGATCGATACTATTATTAGCGCAGGACAACACCTGCTGACGATCATAAATGATGTCTTGGACCTATCAAAAATCGAAGCGGATAAGACGACGGTTGAACTGATCGAAACACAGTTGATCGAATTGCTGTGTGAAGTGGAACGTCTTCTTCGTCCCAAAGCGACCGGCAAAGGTTTGACACTCATTACGAAGCTTTCGACACCCATTCCCGACCGAATCCTTAGTGACCCAACTCGACTACGCCAGATCCTCATGAATCTCGTAGGAAACGCGACCAAGTTTACTGAAGAAGGAAAGATCGTCATCAACGCGAGCGTGACGGCGACGCCTGAAAATGCGTCCTTAGTTATCGATATCGAAGATTCTGGACCAGGCATGACAGTAGAGCAAGCTCAGGCTCTTTTTGATGCATTCCAACAGGCGGATAACACCTTCACGCGAAAGCATGGCGGTACTGGCCTTGGATTGACCATTAGCCGAAGATTGGCGAATCTCATGGGAGGCGAGGTCCTTCTTCAACGAACGGAACTTGGGAAGGGGTCCTGTTTCAGGTTAGTTTTGCCTCTAATTCTAGCCACAAATTGGACGGAAGTGGACCGAATCGAAACAAAGGCGATTTCCACTGCAAGTTCCAATCCGGAGAAGGTCCAAGTTCTTGGTCGAATCCTTTTTGCTGAAGATGGATTGGATAACCAACGGTTGATTTCGTTTCTTCTCAGGAAAGCAGGTGCTACTGTCGACATCGCCGACAATGGACAAATCGCTTTGGAGATGCTGGAAAAGGCAAACGAATTGGATTTGTCCTATGATCTTTTGATAACCGATATACAGATGCCGGTCATGAACGGTTACATGCTTGCAACTAACCTGCGAAGTCGAGGCATAAAAATACCGATCATTGCTTTGACAGCGCATGCCCTAGCGCAAGACCGTCAAAAATGCTTGGATGCTGGTTGCAATGACTATTTGACTAAGCCGATCGATAAGCAAGCACTGTTGGCCGCTTGTGCGAAATGGCTCGCATCACGGCGTTAATGTCCAACCAACGTGCCTCGACTTTGTTAATCTTTCAATTCGGATTGATACGTATCGGTCAAATCCACGACCCCTGCGATGACAATAGCGCCGTTCGCAGTCACGGCAATGGGTAGACGAAAGCAATGATTTCGAGATTGCTTGTTGCCTTATCCGCCTCGCACCGATAGGGTACTTAAGGGCGAGTATCGGTCTGAACTGGTATTCCCCCCCTCAAATATAAATTGGACGACTCAATAAAACGCACTCCGGATGTCGGAGGGTTGGTTATCAAGTAGGCCGATGCTAGCAGGCACCTATAAGTGTCTGTGGGCATCGGTTTTTTTTTGCCTTAGCGGCAAGACCAGGTTTCACGATGAAAACAGATGCGCAAATGAAAAATGAAATCATGGAGGAGTTGCTTTGGGACACGACAATCAAGTCACGCGATATCGTTGTTCGGGCTCACGAAGGGGTAGTGACTCTGAGCGGTACGGTTTCGAACTATGCAGAAAAAACTGCTGCGGAACTTGCGGTTCAACGCGTTTCAGGCGTCAAAGCGATTGCCGAAGAGCTTGAAGTCCATGTAATCGATGGCCAAGTACGCTCCGACGCACAAGTTGCAGAGTCTGTAGCTAAAACCCTTGCATGGCACGTTTGGGTTCCCAGCCACATTCTTGCTACCGTCGAAAACGGTTGGGTCACGCTTACTGGCCAGGCTAAGTGGGAGTATGAGCGGAATTCCGCAGAGAACGCGATTGAGTTCTTGGCTGGGGTAAAGGGTGTTTCAAACAAAATCGAAGTCAAGCCTGTGCTCATGCCAAGCGAGGTAAAACAATCGATCGAGGCAGCATTGAAACGCAACGCTCAAGTGGACGCCCAGAATATTACCGTCACAATCGATAAGGGTGTCGTCACACTCGCAGGCAATGTTCGGTCATGGAACGAGCGCAGAGAAGTTGCAACGGCTGCTTGGCATGCTCCAGGTGTTACCAACGTAGAAAATCTGCTCACTGTGAATTGAAAACAGCCATCTCAAAAAGCTGAACGGCACGACGTGTCGCTTCTGTGAGATAAAACAAACAACTTATTTTCAAATCGAGAAGTCACCATGATCAGTCCAACGATATCTCGTCCAAACCTAAGGCCAGTCAGAGCGACTCGAACACTTTTGGTGGCCCATTCTGATCACTATTGGCTAGAACACCTAGTATTGGGCTTAGAACAGTCAGGTTATTCCGTGCACATTGCGAATAGCGGAATCACTTGTCTTGCAAAGATGCGTTGCATGACCCCAGAAGTCCTACTGTTAGATCCTGATTTGCTTTGGGGCGGTGGAGACGGAGTACTCGCTTTGATGGTTACTAATGCAGTTATGGTTCAAATTCCAGTACTACTCTTAGTGACTTTAGAGACAAACATGGCATTGGCTAATAGCCTACGAACCACGGTAAGTGATGTTCTTTCCTTACCCAGTTCCAAGGAAGCAATTGCGGATCGTTGTCTTGAATTGGCGGAAACGCGATGCAGTGAACGCCCTAGACTGTGCGAATCTTCACAAAGGTAGTTCTTGAATCCCACCTGCAATACGACACTAAATGAACGTGTGCATTTTTCTCAGTTCGTATCGAATTTAGCAAAGAGAACAGTCATGGCTAACTCCAATTATCTTACTAAGCTAAAACCGAGCGGCGGCGGCGATGCTAAGCCAGAGATCGAGAAGGACAAACTCGGCCAGGCTGCTGAGACTGCTAAAGATCTAGCGGCTGAAGCTAGCTGAAAAAAAGTCCTTGAGTCAACATCCGGTGAGCAACTGTCTATTGGAAACAGCCCAGAAGTTGTGTCTCAACGGATTATGGTAACGCTTGATCCTATATGCGGTATGTCCGTGGACGATCAAACTGCTCTTCAACTCGAATACGATGGCAAGATCTTCTACTTTTGTCGTGAACGATGTCTTCAAACATTTTTAGCAACCATTGCGGGAGTAAAACGCGACATTGATGACGGACGCTGATGCGGATAGCCGGATACTCTAGTCATCATCGAAAATCCGCGTACCAAGTACGATGAAATTACATGTTCTTTGGACGCGCTTTTGATGGTGTTAGTGCGTTGTTTGCGTTTTTCCGTTCGGATCGGTTGCTGAACTTACACTACTAGCACTTCCACCAGGAATTCCTGCTTCTACGCAAACAAACGCTGGTCCGGCGTAGCAAAAAGTCATGATTTGAACAGAATTTGCACTCGGGGCGCTGAATTTGCTCTACATCGAGATGGATCAATTCCTCTTACTCGAAAGTGCAACCGAAGCTTCAATAGTTATGTTTTGTTGGCTCTGATTTCTGACGTTCACTGGACGATACGAGTACTTGATTGATGAACTACTGCTTTAAACTATTACTTGTCGCTTTGTTGGTTGGCTGTCACTCCAAGGGGCCACCAACGGCCAAGCCGCCCCCTCCGACGGAAGTCGAAGTTGCCCAGGCATCGACGTCGAAAATGGTTGAATATCGCGAATACACGGGTCGCACAGCGGCGGTAGATTCGGTCGAAGTACGTGCTCGGGTCAGCGGCTATCTTATCAAAACACCTCGAGTAAAAACCAACGACGACTCGATTCCGGACGTGACGGTCGTGGAAGGAAAGTTGGTTAAGAAAGGCGATTTATTATTCGTTATCGACGACAAACCTTACGAACTCGCATTGAAGCAATCACTTGGATCGCTCACGGCGTCCCAAGCAAGGCTGAAACAGGCTGAGAATGAATTGACTCGAAGTGAGCCACTGGTCAAAAGTAATTCGATCAGTCAAACGGAGTACGATCAGGCTTTCGCAAGTGTCGCGGAGTTGCGGGGCCAGATCGAATCGCTCAAAGCAACCGCCGCTCGCAACCAATTGGACCTTGAATACACCCAAGTCCGCTCTCCTATTGATGGATTACTTAGCCAAACGTCGGTTACGGCTGGTAATTTAGTCGTTGCCGACTCAACAGTATTAGCGTAGGTGGTCGCTGTCAATCCAATCTATGTTAATTTTGAGATCGATGAGCAATCCGTGCTCGATTATCGATCTCGTATGCTCGATGGCAAAGTCGAGAGCGCTCGCGACGGAAAAATCGTGGTTCGTTTAGGACTCGCCAACGACGATGGATTTCCACAGGAAGGGGTCATCGACTTTGTTAACAATATCACCGATGCAGGCACTGGA
>JANMNR010000722.1:0-2908 GCA_031368325.1 Pirellula sp. | reverse complement strand
AAACAGTCGAGCGCCGTGGTACAAAAACGACGCTGTCAGAGCCCGAAACGAGCTTCCGTGGTACAAAAACGACGCCGCAAACCACCGCAAACGAACCACATACGCCAGCAGATAAAGCGGCAAAAGACAGGGGAAACGCTGTTTTGTGTGGCATTTCCGATGGAAATTCAGCGGATGGGGAGGGATTCGAACCCACGGACGCCTTTCGACGTCTCCGGTTTTCAAGACCGGTGCAATAAACCGCTCTGCCACCCATCCGACCAATGAATTCATTGGTGTTTTCGAGTTTTTTCTTAATGCTGATTGATGTGCTTCGGAAATTAGCCCCAGGATTAGCACTTTTCCGCCTTCATCTTGGCCTAACCGTTGGATGCAAACTTCTTCCAATGTCCTCCACGAATCGCCAAACCCTAGTCCGATTCTAGTTCAAACAACCCTTCCAAGTCTACCCGAAACAAAAGTCGAAATTCCCATAAGCCCATGCCATGGCAACAATGCGAACTACCTGCGCAAAAAATCCGTGGCAAACGCATTCATTCTGAGCAAATCAAGGACGATCCAAATGCGACACGATCGATAGCGATTTGGCTCGCCCAAAAAGAAGCTTTTTTGGCGGAGTAAACTACAACGGTCGTAAGCTCGACCCCAAGGAATTCAAACAGACTTTCGAATACACTGCGTTAAGTCTGATTTGAATGCAAATGCCAATGAGTCCAAATCCCCATGCTCGCAAAAATTTTCTCGTTCTTGATGGTAGGTATGTCACTGTTCGTGAGCCACGCTACGGTGATGGCTCAAGCTCCTTTGACATTCGTTGACAAAGCAACGAGTGCCGGCTTAACAGCCCTGCATTTCGATGGCGGGGGGACTGCAAATTACTTACCACAACTGATGATGTCAGGGGTCGCTACCTTTGATTTCGACGGCGACGGATGGACGGATATCTATTTACTAAATGGTCACGAACTTTCCCCAGAGACAGGCTACCGACCCGCCCATTCGAATCACACCGGCAATACTCTGTATAGAAACAACCGCGACGGTACCTTCGGTGACGTGACGGAAGCAGCGGGTGTAAAGAGCGGCAAGTTTGCCATGGGAGCGGTGGCCGCCGATATCGACAACGATGGCGACCAGGATTTAATGGTCAGCAACTTTGGGCCGCTAGAGGTCTTCATCAACAATGGCGACGGCACGTTTGAACTTGCGACATGCATAGAAAACAGCCCTCAATTTGGTTCGGGCATTGCGTGTTTAGACATCGATAACGATGGCTTTCTAGACCTGTTCGCGAGCAATTACGTTGAGTTTTCTTTCGATCAGTATGTTCAGGGCCCACGTTCATCTCCGTATCCGCCTGGACCTAAAGACTTCCCACCCGCTGCTGATTGTCTGTACCGAAATCTCGGCGACGGAGGGTTTGCCAACGTGAGTGTTTCATCGGGAATCGCGGCTGCGGCAGGTCCAAGTATGGGGATCGTTTGCGGAGACTTTGATGGCGACAACGACGCCGACATCTTTGTATGTAGTGACGCAGCCCCGAATCAGTTTTTTGCTAATGACGGATCGGGACATTTTGTCGAATCCGGATTGCTGGCTGGTTTAGCGTTTGATTTTGGCGGAGATGCCAACGGCAGTATGGGGGTTGACGCGGGAGACTTCGACAATGACGGGTTAATCGACCTGCTGATTACAAACTACACCGGGCAGGTACCGGTGCTGTATCGCAATTTGGGTGGCGGGCTTTTCGAAGACGTTAGCCGTGTCTCGCGTGTTGGAAGAACCGTACTCCCGCACACCAATTGGGGAGTCGGGTTGATAGATTTCGATAACGATTGCGACCTCGATGTGTTTTTTGGAAACGGCCACTTTTTAAAGAACATTGAAACAATCGATGACCGCACGACCTACCGAGTGCAGAATACGTTAATGCTCAACGATGGTCGGGGCAATTTTATGGATGTGTCGAAAACAGCTGGGCCGGGACTTGAAGTTTCCGAGAGCAGTCGTGGAGTTGGATTTGAGGATTTCGATCACGACGGAGACATCGATTGTGTCGTGCTCAATGCCAATTCGCGTCCCACGTATTTAGAAAACATGACGGACAAGATGGGCAATTGGATCGGGATTCAATTGATTGGCACGTCCGTGAATCGCGACGCCATTGGGTCCACCGCACAAGTTACTGCGAATGGAATCAAACGGATTGGGATGGTTCACGCGGGACGAGGATATCAAAGCCACTACGGTACCCAACTGCACTTTGGTTTGGGAAAGTCAGAACAAGTCGAGGAGGTCGTCGTTACTTGGTGTGGTGGCGAACAAGAGTCTTTTGCTTGCAAGGACATTGGTCGGACTTACCGACTGATACAAGGGCTGGGGCACCCGGTAAAGAAGCCTTAGGGACCGAGTTGCTGGCAAGATTATTGCGGGAGACCTCGCCCCTCAATCAGTGTCATGGACTTGGAATCGCATTCAAAGGATTCGGTCTTTCCGGACGCCCAAGTTACGAGGCACTTGGCTAATGTTTCGTTCCCCATGCCAAAGTAGGTGCGAAGTCCGTAGGCGCTTTCGTATCCTTTCCCCGATGTCAAAACATGCGTTTGGGTTTTTCCCGACGCGGATACCGCGACAATCTTGGAGCCAATGGCATCTCGATTTGTGTTCGTCCCTATCAGCTTTACGGAGTATCCATTGTTTGACGCGGGTGAACTGTTTCGACCTACAGTCGGTCTCGCGTTAACATTGAGCACAACCAAATCGACGTCGCCATCATTGTCCAAATCGTCAAATGCGGCGCCACGACTACTTTCAATCACTTGCAATGCGCGGCCCAGTAGGTGGCGGTTTCGTGCAGCATGCCGGTGGGCTCGCCATTGGCATCCAAAACAAAGTGGCCGTTTTCGGG
>JANMNR010000714.1:0-2578 GCA_031368325.1 Pirellula sp. | reverse complement strand
CCCGAAAAGACGCGGATCGTGGAAACCGGACTCGGGAAAGAAGGATTCAACTTCCTCGGGTGCCATCCCGAGCGCTTCTGTCATGATGACGACTCGCGGACGATTGAGGTCCGGAAAAACATCGATCGGCATCTGCATCGTTTGCCAAGCGCCGAACGCAACCAAGAAAATGGAGACGGCTATGACAAGCAAACGTTGTTGGAGTGCAAATCTTATAACTGCATTTAACATGAATCGGTTCCTTCCTAGTGGTTGTGCCCGGCGTGAGGATCAACACCACCGCCTGATTTATTCTTGAGAGCCATCTGCAATTGATGGGCGGCTCGCAAAGCCACAACGTCACCAGGGAAGAGCACGCCGTCGTTATCGATCACTACCGAGGATTGGTCGCGATGCTTGACATGCACAGCGATTCGATCGAAGTGATCTCCGTTTTGTTGAAAGGCATACCAGTCGGCTCCGTCCTTCACCACTGCATCGACTGGAAGAACAATTTGGTCTTTCCAGACATCTACTGGGACTTGCAATTGAAGCCTTTGTCCAACCCGGAATTTCCAAGTGAGAAAGCGTTGGCCGTCGGCATTGGTATCATCGCGGAGTATTTGATTGGGAAGTTCAACGAAGAACGATAACGTTCGAGTGGCTGGATCAACTGAGTTGCCGACGAAAGCCAGTTTTAGTCCTTGGACAACTTCCTGTCCTGAAGTCGATTGAACGATCGCATCGATCATCCAACCATTCTGTGCCGCTCGAGTGACTGTCGGTGCGTCTTGTTCAAACGCCTGACCCTCAATGTAGAGCTGCGAAAAATCGGACAAAGAACAAAGCATTTCGCCTGACATCACGCCTTGCCCTTTTTGGATCTTCAAGTCCTCTATGATGAGTGGGCGCGACGTGAGGTCCGGTCGACGTACTTGCTCGGTTTGGAACGACACAGGCCGGAAAGGTAATCGACTCAATCGCATTTCTTCGGTCTTGTCATGTGAATCAATGTCTGGGGTCACAATGGCAAGATCACGAAGTAATTTGCGTTCGGTTTCGATGGTTGCGATCTGTGCCGCAGAAAGTCCGTGAAGCTTGAGTGCTTCACGGGTAGCGGCAAGTGACGACTCCGTTTTGTCCCTTGAATACTTTCGCTCTAGCAGAGTCTTCGCCGAGATAGCTCCCGATTGGGTCACTTCTTCCAATCGGGCGATCTCGCGTCGTTCGACATCAAGCTCGCTAAGCGTTTTAAGGAACTGGGTTTGCGTGTCTACCAAATCTTCATAGGTCAATCGGACTTCAAAGAGTAGAGTCCCTGCAGTAACTGCTTCGCCAGTAACAGCATGAACATGGGTCACCACCCCACTGAGCGGTGACGAAACTCGAATTTGTGTTCGTCCTGGCTTTGCGGCGACGATAGCAGGGATCGTTATCGTGCGTTTGTAGTCGCTGAGCTCGATTGGCTTCAAATAGTCACTGGACAGCCCAAGATTTTTGAGCGCTTGAGCGTTCAATTCGAGGGCCGTGCTTTCGTCGTGTGCAGCATGATCATGCCCAGCGTGATCCTCGTGACCTTCAGCACCATGGTCATGGCCGGCATGTTCATCAACTGGTGCATTCACGGCACGCCGCTGCTGTAGCGTGCGATCGATGAAGCTTGAGAAAGTCGGCCACCATAGTGAGTACGTCGCTCCCAAGGCGATCACCACCAAAACACTGGCCATACCTAGGGTCTTCTTCGTGTTGAGTCTGGCAACAATCCATCTCATTTGGTTTTTCTCCTAGCCGCAGATTTCCTGAGTGCCAAGGCGCGGTTCACACGACATCAGGTTGTAAATGGAATCTGTTGAATCGTGGCTAGCGATCGCACTGGCGAAAAGCTAATTCACGGTTGTACCTGCTCGAACGACGTCTCCAAGGCTCGTCCGCATCAATGTGATTCAGAACGAAAGTCCACGGGACGATCAAGCTTGCTGATTTCGAAGATAGCGCTCGAAAGTTAGCGTGGGCTAGCTAAAACAGGAGCACTGTAACGATAGAAAGAAATCAAATCTGCCAGGATTGCATGAGAATGCAATGGACACGTGAGCTCCCAGGCAACACGCATTGGTCGCGTCGCTGGACGCCAAAGGTATTTCCAACCAATACGCTTTGGGACAATAACGACTGCTCACCGATGTAAGCGACTACCCAGGTGAACGATGATACGACGTCGAGCGTTTCCGGTGTAGCAGCGATGAAGTTGCAGCCTGGTTCGTCGCAATCGTGTGAACCATCACAGGGCGATTGATCTTGATGCTCATTGTCACCTTCATTTCCATGAGTTTCGATCTGCCCGTGGTGGCAACAGCCTTCGTGACCTCCAGCCTCTATTTGGATCTTTGAGTCATCATTCTCGTGGTGACAAGCGTCCTGTGCATGGACTGCATAGCAAGCATCAGTCTCGGCATGATGATGGTGGTGAGCGCAGCAGCCCATCGCCGCATGTACGTTGAAGGCTAAGTGCGTAAGTTAATTATTTGCTGCTGCGAACACAAACTATTCTCTGAATTAAACGACTCGATCGTCTGATCGTACCAAATCCACCGTACGACTG
>JANMNR010000699.1:0-5394 GCA_031368325.1 Pirellula sp. | reverse complement strand
CTCGAACATGCTCGTCGCATGATCGAGGGCACCGCCCGCAGTATGGGTATCGAGGTTATAGGTTAATAGAGGGGAGCAAGCGTTACGATGGTTAAGCCAACGAAAGCAATGAAAGCCATGCTCGCCAAAGCGCCGGGAAGTACCCCGATGCCACTGCAGCAGGCAATGGAACTATTGAAGCAATTTGCTGGTCGTAAATTCGATCAGACGGTTGAAATTCACATGAAATTAGGGATCGATCCCTCGCAGGCTGACCAGCTTGTTCGAGGCTCCGTTGTGTTGCCACACGGTATCGGAAAGATCCAACGCGTTGTCGTCTTCGCAAAAGGTGATTACGCCAAAATCGCTGAAGAAGCCGGCGCAGACTTCGTCGGTTCCGATGATCTGTCCAAGAAAATCAAGGACGGATTTTTGGACTTCGACGTCTGTATCGCGACGCCAGACATGATGGGTATGGTCGGTCCGCTCGGTAAGGTTTAAGGTCCTCGCGGGCTGATGCCTACTCCTCGTGCGGGAACCGTAACAACCGACGTGGCTCGTGTGGTCAAAGAGTACAAAGCCGGTAAGGTTGAGTTCAGAAATGACAAGGGTGCGAACATTCATGCCGTAGTTGGCAAGATGAGTTTCGACGCAACTAAGCTTATCGAGAACACAACTTCATTCATTTCGTATGTTCAGTCCCTTAAACCGAACACGGTCAAGGGCTTGTACATCAGATCGATCGCCATTTGTGCGACGATGTCCCCTAGCATCCGCGTTACAGCGTAAGGAAAGGTTTCCATGAGCAAGCTAGTCAAGAAGCTGGTTTCACGCGATATTGCGAGTCGATTGGACGGGGTCAACGACGCCATCGTAGCCAACATTGTTGGCATGACCGGCGATCAGAATTACAACATCCGAAAGGCTTTCCGGGAAACTGGAGTCAAGGTCATGGTTGTGAAGAGGACTTTGGCAGCGAGAGCTACCGAAGGAACACTTTTGCGACCTGCATTCCACGAGCAGCCTGGTAGCATGGCTGTGATTTGGGGCTGCGAGGATTTCGTCTCTTTGGTTCGTTTAGTAACCAAGATGGTGGATTCTGGCAAATTCCCGAAGCTGGAAATCAAAGGTGGAGTAATGGACGGTGACGCGATCACTGCTGACCAAGTCAAGAAGGTTAGCAAGTGGCCAAGTCGTACCGAACAGATCTCCATGTTGGTTGGTCAGATTCTCTCGCCAGGTGCAAACCTATCGGGACAACTGGTTGGCCCAGCTCGCAAGATCGCTGGTCAAGTCAAGAAGATGATCGAAAACCTAGAGGACGGGGCACCTGTGGCCACGGAATCTGCAGAACCAGGTGCTGCCGAATAGTCGGTACCAAATTTACGTGTCGAACAGCCGGTTTCAAAAAACTTTCTCGCCGGTCGTTTTTAGTTGTTTGTTTTTTCCCAACAAGAGGATAGGTAAGATTATGTCCGAGTCAGCAACCGCTTTCGCGGAAGAAATCAAGACCTTGGGCGAGAAGATCGTCGGCCTGACGCTCAAGCAAGCCAAGGAATTGAGTGATTATTTGAAGGAAGTCCACGGCATCGAAGCCGCTTCCGGTGGCGGTATGATGATGGTCGCACCATCGGACTCCGCTGCTCCAGCAGCCGCAGCCGTTCAAACCGAGTTTGATGTTGTTATGACATCGTTCGGCGAGAAGAAGCTAGACGTAGTCAAGGTCGTCAAGAACTTGACCGGGCTATCGCTGATGGACTCGAAGAAGCTGGTTGAAGCAGTTCCAGCCAAGATCAAAGAAGGCGTTTCGAAAGAAGACGCTGAAAAGGTCAAGGCTGAACTCACCGAGGCCGGCGCCACTGTTGAACTTAAGTAGTCAATGCAGACAATTCGCGTATAACGCGAACTGTCCGAAATTGATTGATACATTGAAAAAAGGCATGTTCGCTGAACATGCCTTTTTTTATTTTACAAGGGTAGTTTCCGCCTGAAGGCGGTACACCAGCCGTTGGTGTACCGCCTTTAGGTGGAATCCGCGTTTCCCGCATTAAACTCCATCTAGCGACTCGAAGTTGATCGTCCGCGAACTTGTTGGATTCCCCTGAAAATCCATCCAGCAATGATTGGCGTAGTCGTAAAGTTGGCATACTTTGAGCGTCTTGCTAAAGCTGTGCAACGTAAATCGATGATGTACGACATGGCGTGAGTAGTTTTTCTCAATTTTCTGTTGCGCCTCGGGCAAATGATAGAGTGGGATTCGAGGATCGACGTGATGGGCAGTGTGGTCCATGACGTTGTGAAATAACGAGTTGATCTTGTAGGGGAGATGAGTGTGGGTCGTTCCTCGAACTTGGCCAATGTAGAACGTCCACTCTCCTTTGTTGTCGAACCACGGAATTGAGGGGTGCGTATGTTGCAGGTACGTTGTGAAACCAACCAAATAGTTTGTGAAAATGCCAGGCACCAAAATCGCAAAGAAAAGCAACCAGATTGGTGAAACCTCATTGCCAACAACATGAGTTAGCCATACCCATAGGCATGCTTGAGCCGCTATGGCTGCCACTAACAGCAAATTATCCAGCATCCACATTCGTCTAACTTTTGGATTTTTGACCTCGGGTTGAAGCAGGAAAATCTTCTTGAAGTTGATTTCAACCAGATAATAAAGTGCAAATCCGAGTACCGATCGATGGAAACGGACACGCCACTGATTCCAAGGAGAAAGTTGGTCGTATTCGACCTTAGTTATGGGAGCCCAAACGTAGTCTTTGGTGCGTAGATTGGTCCATCCGTGATGCACGTGATTGTGAGCGTGTATCCATCCGGTGTAGCTATGCCAGGCAGGAAAAAAACAGATGCGGGCAATTATGGCGTTAAGCCGTCCTATGGGCGTAAAAGAATTGTGAGCTGAATCGTGCGCAATCACAAAGAGTATATTGCCTGCCACACCCAGCAGCAGACTTGTCAATGGCATAAGCCACCATGGGGAATACAAAAACAGGCTACCTGCAAGCAAATACATTATCGCGGAAAATAACAGGACGACGCCTGCTTTGGCAAAAGAACTGCCCTGTAGTTGCTGCTGGAAAACTTTGCGAATTCCGGTGAAGGGTGTTTTTCGAGGGGGATGAGAATTTTCCGTTGTCACGATTGCAAGTCTCAGTCGGGGGCACAAATCTAATCAGTGTTTAAGAGGTCCACTGATGAGATGGTAATCCTTTGGCCTATTTTCGCAACCTTGTCCATTTCGCATGAATGGCATTGGCACGATTCTTAGGGTGCTTCACTCACCACTCGAACCACGATTGGCAATGTCGTTGGATTACCGTCGACCTTAGCCCGCAAATGAAACGTCCTGGACTGCACGGAAACCCATGGAGCCGCGGTGATAAACACTTCTCGCTCGGATTGTCCTGCTGGGATCAATAGCCCGCTCAACCCAATATTGTCGACGTAACAACCGTGAGGCAGATTGCGACCACTATCATCGCCACCAAAAGAAATGTCCCCCTTGTTTTCCCCCCGTTCGATAAGTAATTTTGCAGAAACAGTTTGCCCAGGCCGGATCTCAAGAACCGACAACGCAGGTGCCGTGTTCGCGTCGCTCTTTCCAACGACCTTGACCTGCATCACCGGCTTTTCACTAACCTTGACAACGAGTGGAAACTTGGAACCATCCTGGAGCGTACGGTTTCCATGCATCCCCTGGCTCGTGATCTGAATCGTAAACTCTTTTATCGTTTTTGCTAAATCAACGGGTAGATGCAACGCACCGATGGCTCGCGACTGTCCCGTTTGTATCGTTAGTGGTTGGGACACTAAAACTCCCTCAGGGACACCCTCCAATCTGATTTGAACCTCGCCCTCAAAGCCATCCGTGCGAGTCACTGCCACATCAAACTCAGCGCCTGCACCTGGTCGCAACGTAATCTCTTTCTGCTCGACCCGCAATTTGTAGGCTGGCATAGGACGACGGAGTACGAGCTTGTACTTATATGCATCCCCGGCTTGGCCGCGAGTGTCTCGCACTCGAATCAAGTACCGGCCGTCGGTTTTGGCAGTGAAGGTGAGCTGGCTGTCCTTGCCCAACTGGCGAGACGCCTCATCGTCGTTGGAATAGTAAATCGGAAAAACTGGCAATCCATTCGGCGCCGCCGATTCCCCCTCTGCAAGTTCGCGAACAATCCAAGCAGGTTCGTTCAACGCGTGTGTTGTTGCCGTTGTATCGAAGTACGTAAAGCGACTACCTGTCCCAGGATAAACCTTGAAACCAGAGTCCGGGCCGCGAGGATACAGCCAAAGCCTGACAACTTCGCCGTTGGCGTAAAGCAATTCATTCAATTCCATGTCCTCCCATCGATGCAAACGGAAGTCATCGGATATTGTTGAGTCCTTTCCTCGAAAAGTAAAATAGGTTTCCCGTGTCGCTTGAAGTCGAGTCCGAACAATTGGCTTCCCATCGGGGGCCAGCACATCGATCAAACTGTCCATGGGGGAACCGCTGCGACTCGCTTCGACTTGAATCATCCATGGCTCTCCGGCCTTGGCATGAAACGCGTACCAATCCCCAGCCGACTCGCCAGCAATATCGTCCAGCGAAAGTATCGCCTGTACCTCACACGGCCCTGCGATCTCCTGCGGAGCAGCCAAGGAATGGCGGCCCGAGACCTCCAATAATTCGCTAAGCCGTTCAGCCGTCTCCGGCAATTCGGCCAGTTGGCCATCTGCCATCTTGTTTGTGGCATGAGAGCTAGGCAAAACACGCAGCGCCGAAGTGTCGAACGATGCGATTTTGCCACCGAGAGTACTGACGGTCAACGTTGTTTGATTTGTGTCCCAAAGAAGGCCGGACGGGATCGAATCAATCGACCCCACCTCTCCAACGGGCGAGATGCTCTCTGCATCCCAGAGCTTAATCTTTTTGTCTTCGCTCGTGGTAGCTAAAAAGCGGCCATCGTCGGTCAAAGCCATTTGCGTTACTGATCCCTCGTGCGCGAAGGTTGAATACAGCATCGGACTAACGGACGGCTTGTCTTTCGACAGAAGATTCCAAACACGCACGCGTCGATCGGCACCCGCGGCCAGCACTCGATTTCGCGGTGAATCGAATCGAACAACATGTTGCTCCGCTTCGCACTGGCCAAAGGTATCTAACCGCTCACCATTTTCAACCCGCCAAATTTTGATCGTTTCGTCGGCGCTCGCCGAAGCTAATATATGGCCTGTCGAATCGAAATCCAAATCGTAGACAGCACCGTTGTGGCCCGTTAGCTTGCGAAGCAACTTCCCGTCAGCCATATCCCAAAGGAAGATCATGCGATCGTAACTGGCTGTTGCGAGAACGCTTGCGTCCGGGCTCAAGACTGCAGCGGTAATGACGTCTTGATGCGCTTCAATCACGCGATGAACCACCGG
>JANMNR010000603.1:0-2236 GCA_031368325.1 Pirellula sp. | reverse complement strand
TTGCGTATGCTGGGGGCTCATCTCGAATCGAGGGTACGTTCAAGTCGTTTAGTCCGATTGAGCTACAGCAAGCTGACGCACGAATCGCGCACAGCGTGTTCGAAAATAATTCGAACGGTATCGGCGGCCAAGGTCCGATCGACCGATTGGGTCGTCCTGCCAACGAAAACTATCCCTTGGGGAACAACGCGAGCCGAGGTTCAACACTGTTTGTTCGCGGTTCGCAGCCAATCGTCGTGGGCAATATTTTCCAAAACAATGTTGGCACAGCCATCACGATCGACGCGAATTCGATGGATGCAGTCTTGCGTGGCGATTCAGGCCGGCAGTCGGGAGCCGTCGATCGCGATTTGACGTTGGACACCAATCAAGGACCGTTGTTTCGGGAAAACCGAATGTTCAACAATGGCATTAACGGTTTGGAAATTCGGGGCGATTCCAGTACAAACAATCGCGATGAAACGGTGTTGTCGGTTCGGGATCTGCAGCGCAACATTTTGACGACCGAAAGCGTTTGGGACGATACCGATATTGTCCACGTGTTGTTCGATTCGATTACGGTTTCCAACTTGGAACACAGTGGCGGATTGCGAATTCAAAGCGCAATCAATGAGTCTCTCGTTGTGAAGTTCGAGGGACAGGGTTCCAACTTTGACCAGGAACGAGGAACGGGAATCACAGCGACCGGTCGATACAGCAGTGTACCGGACCGTGTAGGTGGGACGGTTCAAATTGTTGGGCAGCCAGGATTTCCTGTTGTACTGACGAGTTTGCGAGACGATGCGGTTGGAGCGGGAACACAGCCTGACGGTCGGCCGCAAACCGATACGAACAATGACGGCATCGCTTCGGTACCTCGTCCAGGGGATTGGCGCAGTACTTTGTTTGATACGTTTAGCAACGATCGAAATGTATTGGCCATTCTAGAAATTGAACGGGTAGATACCGTTGCTCCGGGCACGAACGATTCCGCGGTTACAGCTCAATTTTTGGGGACCTTGGCAAAGAACGAATCGTCGACAGACGAGAATTTGCCGTTGGGCTTTGCGATTCGCGGTGTATTGAGCGACGCGAATGACCAGGACGTTTACAGTTTTGTTGGAACTGCTGGTACGCAGGTTTGGTTCGACGTCGACAGCACCCGATTTTCATTGGACACCATCATCGAGGTCCTGAATGCGAACGGTGACTTGTTGGTGCGTAGCGACGACAGTACCGACGAGCAAACCGGTGCTGACCCGATTTTCACGACTCCGCTTGTTAACGCAAACAACGTGAATCCCTTGTTGCGGAATGCGACGCCGGTTTCACGACGGAATGCATCGGGGTTGCTCAAGGATGACTATACGAGTAATCCACGCGACGCGGGTGTGCGACTGTTGCTGCCCGGCGTAACCGGTGCACAGAGCACGTATTTCTTCCGTATCCGGAGCAAGAGCACGAACATTGAGAATTCGGGCGCCGGTTTGACGAGTGGTTCGTATGCGGTTCAGATTCGATTGCGCGAGGCCCAGGAGTTCCCTGGTTCGACCGTTCAGTTTGCCAACATTCGCTATGCGACCAATGGAGTACACACGACAGGATTGCCGTACCATTCACCGCTGACAGGTGAAGCGAACACCGGCATGTACGACGGGACGCCAGCTGACGGCATCACACAAGTGGGTTCGCTGCATTTGACGGATCGTGGTGCAATTAGCGTTGCAGGCTTGCTGACGGCCGCCGCTCCGAACATCATCCAGTTTACGTTGGGTGATTCTAATTTGGGCTCGGCTGGTTTCAGTACGCTTTACCCGATTGCAATTGACGTGGACTATGCAGATGGATTGAATCGTCCTGACTCCACTGCTTACTTGTTTTCGACTCAAGGGCTTTTTGTTGGATCCGACAGCAACATTGTCGATGATAGGTCTGGTCCGCTACGAGGTTCGGACCTCGCTGATTTGTCTAGAGGTTCGGTTGGCACACGAGATCCTTATATTGGTACGCTCTCGCTACCTAGAGGGACCTACGATTTAGGAATCACAAGTGGCGGTTCGCTTCCGACTGCAATCGCTCGAAATACGGTCCTGTTTGACGATTCATTCGAGCAGTTGCCTTATCAGGGGATTCGAACACCGATCCTAACCAGCTTCATCAATCAAGCCGCTTTGGCGACTAGCTTCGCAAGCAACGACCAGTTTTACTACTGGCGCAACATTACAACAACGGAGGGCGGTCACGGTGGGCGGCAGGT
>JANMNR010000585.1:0-10313 GCA_031368325.1 Pirellula sp. | reverse complement strand
CAAATAGATCCAGCCACTGTGAAACACTAAAGGACTAAGTCATGAAACGCGGCATTCTATCTATTGCTCTCTTTGGAATTACCCTCGCCATGTCCAGTGGCTGCCTTCACAATCGATGCAACAGCTGCAACGGTGCATTGGGATGTCGGCCATGCAACGTAGGATGGCAACGAGGTGGTACTGATTACGGTGCACACCTATCACATAGCCAATACCGAACCGATCCACAGGTTGGCTCTGGGGCTCCTGCTCCGCAAACCGCTTACCCCTACTACACCAATCGTGGTCCTCGCGATTTCTTTGCAAGCAATCCACCAAGCATCGGTCGATAGTCAGGACATCCTGCGGTGTTAGTTTTCAATTGCGGGATCCCATTCCCATATGGTGCGATAGGCTCCTATCGACTCAAAGTAACCGATCATATTGGCGTAGAATTCGTTGTGCGCCAGAGTGGCGCTGTCCCCGATAACGATTAGTTTCCGCTTTGCTCGCGTCAACGCGACGTTCATTCGGCGAGTATCGGCTAGAAAACCAATCTCGCCGATCGCGTTTGAACGCACCAGCGTGATGAGAATCGCTTCCTTCTCCCGACCTTGAAATCCGTCGACTGTATCAATTTCGACTGCCTTGAACGGGCAGTTTTGCCTAAGCCATCGAACCTGTGCCGCGTACGGGGCAATGATGGCAATGTCCTTGGGTTCTACGCCTGTGCTACAAAGCTCGCGAACCTGCTGCAGTATCCAATCGGCTTCCTGCGAGTTGAACCGGCTTTCGCCATCTAACTCTTGCTCTTCTTCCCAGCCTGCGCCGGCGGTATCGACAAACGTGACTGGAGACATCAGCATCTCCGAGAATGGCGGAGCAACCAAGTCGGTCAGTAAATGTGTACGCACCGACTCGTCTGCTTTCAGAGTACCGCTATAAAAACACTGTGACGAAAACTGCATGATGGATTCATGCATGCGATATTGAACGTTCAGCTGCTTTGTGACCCTGTCGCCATAGTCATCGACAAGTCGTTCCATCAAACTCACTGCGAATCCCTGCGCCGCAGCCTCCGCTGATATAATTGTGGGTGGCAACTGACAGTGGTCCCCTGCAAGAACAATTCGATCCGCTCGCAAAACCACGGGCCAACACCCAGGTTCGGTGCTCTGGCAGGCCTCGTCAATGACAGCCAAGTCAAAAGCTCGGCCCCCGAGGATGTCAGGATCAAAGTTGGTAGTGGCACAGATCACGTCAGCTCTGTCTAGTACGTTTGCGATGATTTGCTTTTCGTAAACGCGAGCGTCATCGCGCAGTCTTCGCGACTCCTGTCGTAGATCACTGCGTTCACCAGGCAATGGTTTCGCTCGAGTGAACTTGCTTGCCTTCCTCGATAACTTTTCCGCCTCCTTCATCATTTCGCCAACTACTTTCATAGCTGCATCCGATTCCACAATGGCATCGAGCGTAAATGCTTGCAGTTCCTCTTGGACGCGAGCTGGGTGCCCAATTCTTACCACACGAATTCGGTTTGCGACTAGTTTCTCGAGCAAATTGTCGACGCCCGTATTGCTTGGCGCACACGCCAGCACTTTAGCCCCCTTCAGAACTGATTGTCGAATAAACTCCACTACTGTTGTTGTTTTGCCTGTTCCTGGTGGACCGTGAATGATTGCCAAATCTCGAGCGGACATTGCAAACTCGATCGCTTGTTTTTGCGAAGCGTTGAAATGCGAGCCAATTTCGAGCGAAGGAATGGCGTCAAAGCGAGGTTCTCTCGTGTTGAGCAGAATGTCTCTCAACTGCCCCACCCTGGCTTTGGCGTTTCGAACCGAGTTCAATGCCGTCAACTGCCGGTTTCGTGTGATCTCGTCCATCGAAAGATCCAACCGAAATCGATCGCCATCCGGCCATTCGTCGAACGCAACCTCAATCGAGCCAATCTCCCTGCCACAAACAATTCCGTAACCGCAGTCCCCCTCCGTGAGTTCTTCCGATGCGATAACTGGGGAGCCGACGCGAAATCGATTCCAGGGCAAATCGAGCGTCCGGTTTCGCTTCACAAAGGTGATCAAAAAACGCCCACCCAGGCCCATTCGGTGGTCGGTTATCACAAGGTCGACTAGGGTGTCGCCTCGAGCTTCAGCATTCTTTTGAGATCGAATTTTTCGACGCTCGATCATTCTCTTGCGCTCCGCATCCGATTCCATTTCGAGCCAATTGCGAAGCTGCTGAAAGTGCTCTTCAAGTTGCTTCGGCATTGATCAAGTTATCGAATTAGAGACGCATGGGTGGATACTCATTTGTAATGGGATTGTAGCGTCACGTAAGTTATTGCCACAGACCGAGTCTACAGAACACGATATTGCTTGGTATACTGAGCCACTGTTTAGCCCACCATTCCCACCCTTGACTCGAAGGAGTTTTCCGTCTCATGTCGTTCAAAATGTTTCTTTCCACAGTTGCATGTTTCCTATTTGCTGGGAACGGTTTAATGGCCCAGCAATCTGCGAAAACCTTATACGAATTGCGATCCTACGTCTCGGAGCCCGGCCGCCAAGCCGATGTTCTTAAACTCATATCCGAAAGTGGTATTCCTATGATGGCCAAGCACAAGCAGACGCTTGTTGGAGCTTGGACCAATGTCGACCCCAAGGATGAAAGAGTCTTCACGTTGCTCAGCCACAAAGACAAAGCCTCCGCAGACGCCGCGCAGGCCGCTTTTCAAAACGATCCAGAGTGGAAAGAAAGCCTTCAGAAATCCATGGTGGATGGTAAAAAGCCCGTGGCTTCGGTCGAGAGAATCTTCCTATCCACCAACGACTACAGTCCAGCCATCGATGTCAAGAATGTTGGTAATCGAGTGTTTGAACTGCGAACTTATGTTGCGACCAAAGGTAATTTGCCGGCCCTCAACGCTCGCTTCAAAGACCATACGCTTGCGCTCTTTGCCAAACATGGCATGACGAACATCCTTTACTGTTCCGTCTTGGATGGAGAGAAGCTGACCGCTTCGAAATTACTGGAATCGGTCTCGCCTATTGGCAAATCGACCGCTGCAATTGAAGCCGACCTACCCGCAACAGGAAACAGCCTTGTTTACTTCATTACCCATGCTTCTCCTGAAGCTGCAAAAGCCAATTTCGGCAAATTCGGTGCGGATCCAGATTGGCAAAAAGCGTACAAAGCATCCGAGGCCGCTGCTGGCGGGTCATTGACAGCCAAAGACGGAGTCAAAAGCCTCTTCTTGAAGCCCACTGCGTTTTCACCGATTAAGTAGACTTTTGCCAATGTCCGCAAGCGAAAAGACGCCCGACTTTGGTCGGCATGCAGTCGTGGCAATCATTGTTGAACAGTCCAGGTATTTGGTCATCCGACGTTCGGAGTTTGTTCGAGCCCCTGGTCTGCTTTGTTTTCCCGGAGGCGGGATCGAAGCGGACGAGGATTTTGAACGGGCGATTCGGCGTGAGCTTATGGAGGAGCTGCAGTTGGAGATTGTCTCAACACAGCATGTGTGGACCTCGATGACGAAGTGGGGCACAAAACTGGAATGGCTATTTTGCGAACGGAGTTTGAACTCTGTTCCAATTCCCTCGCCACAAGAAGTGTCCGAAGTGCTTTGGTTGAACGAAGAAAGCATCAGAAATAGAATGGATCTGCTTGGAAGCCTTCCGGATTTTTTTGAAGCAAAAGATGTTGGTGAGTTTCAGCTTTAGCCGTCCATTCCCAGCGAAACATAAAAAAAGCCAGTGGCAATAATGCCACTGGCTTTTTTCTTAAATGCAAAGACTTTAGTGCGTTTCTGGGAGACTAAAACGCTCCACCGCCGCCGAATCCGCCACCACCCGCACCACCACCGGCGCCACCACCACCTCCACCGCCCAAATTGGTTTGTCCGGTAAACGTGTTAAACGTATCGACAGCGATAATATCAGTGAAAATGGGACTCGGTGTGATTCGAACATATTTTCGATCGCCCGAGATCACAGCGGATGCAAACATCTGGGTACCCTGTGGGATGAACGTAATGACAGGTCGATAGCCGACGACACCTCGTCCGATAAATGGACCATTCTGGCCATTTCCGCCTAAACCATTTGCTCCGCCGGGATACTGAGACAGCAGACGTTGATAAGCTGAACCAGCACTTCCACTCCTGCCAGAGCTACTCGAAGGGCTGGCTTGCGCCAGGACGGCGCCTGCATCAGCCTTCCTTTGTTGTACCTTTGCCAATTGAGCATCTACAATCGGCTCTTTACGATGTCCGTTCTTGACTTCGGCAATCAGAACAGCATCTTGCTTAATTGGAACCAAATACTGGGACTTCTTTTCCTCGGGAGTACCGTAATCTGTCAATACGTTGACCGTAACCTTACCCCCTGCTACTTCGCCCCAAACCTTGCGAATCAAAATCCGATACTGCCCAGCGTATCCGTTTGCACATACATATGTTTCTGAAAATCCATCTTTGGCTGGTTTATCAAGCGATGAACCGTCCGCAAGCAACAACCCGCCACATAGAGTTCGGGTAGAAGTCTTATCACAGATTGAGCCGGTTGGTTCCTCAACTGCGATGTCGATATCTGCGTCACCGGTCCAGACAACTCGGACGACTAAATCTCGGAAACTAGCTTGCTTCAGTTCCTGAACAAACGTTCGCGCTTTCTCAGTCTCTTGGGCGTTCTTGAGTCGGATGCGCGATGCTTCCGCCGCGAGAATTGCCTTTTCAATCAGGGGCAAATGGTCATCTGTCCACGCTTGGCTAAGGATGCCTGTGCATGCCCATTGAATCCCATCTTGATCTTCTATTTCTAAGGCGAGCGACAATCCGAGTTCAAGCGGTTCTTTGAGCATTGGATTGGATCGATAAGCGTCATGAAACACGGTCAAGGCTTCCTTCTTCATGCCTTGTCCAGCCAGGTACTTGCCAATCTTAATCGCAGCCTCAACATCACCCCCGAAATCGATGCTCGAAAGCAGTACTCTTCGGATTTCAGAATTTGGATACTCGCATCCTTCCATGGCCGTGCTAAGTGCTTGATACATCCAACCCGCAGGCAGAGTCCTTCGCATCGCGTCACCGATAGTATCAATCACTTCTTGAAAGTGCTTTCGAACTTCCTGATCTTGCTTTGCAGCTGCGGCTTTCTTGGCTTGAACCATTTTGCTCACAACCCAAGTGGAAAGTGCCGCTTCGGCAACACGTCGCTCTCCCCCTTCACTTGAAACCAACTCGTCAACCAATTGAGCAGCGGACTTTTCAGTTACGGACTTGGCCGGCTGGTCTTCGACTCGCATCATACCGCCCATACCTCCGCCCATGCCTCCCATGCCGCCGCCCATGCCACCCATGCCGCCGCCCATGCCGCCTCCCATGCCACCACCCATGCCGCCTCCCATCATGCCGCCGCCGCCCATGCCGCCCATCATTCCGCCGCCCATCGGCATGATCGGAACAACGAGGTCTCCAACAGGATAGACGCGAACAACGTTTGCAGACGTCTTCTTACTGGTGATTCGCATCACTTCGTCTTCGATAACATAGGTTAACTGCAGTGGCTCCAGAATCAGCTTCAACGCTGATCGGAATGACACGGCAGGCAGTTCCAAGGTGATGGGTTCGTCTGGCGTGATGTTTTCTTCCTCAAGCGCCTTGTCGTCGATAACAATTGGAATTTGGTAGGTTTCTCTGAAGAACTTCATGACATTTGTCAGGGGAGTCGCGTTGAAGCTCACTTCGGTAGGCACATTCAACGCACGATAAATCTTGCGCTCGGACTCTTTACCGCCGGACAAGTCAATTGAACCATAACGTTCGATTCGACGTGCGCTCAACGCTTGCCAAACATCCGCTGGTGGATAGACAATGGGTGGCTCATCAACGAAGGGAACCAATCCAAGTTCATTCAGATACAACGAATCCACAAATGCACGGCTTCGTTTGCTGACCACATCGCGAATTAATGCCTCGTTGGAGGCCATGTTGGATTCGATATTGGTAACACGGTCGACAATCGAGTCACGATCGATGGCCGTAATCTGCGGTGCAATCTCGTTGTTGGCTTGGCTAAACATCTGCTGAGCCATCAAGGAATTGTAACGCTCGACCAGCTGCTGCACGGTTGACGCGCGTCGTTCTGTTTCAGCAAGCAATCGCTTGGAGGCCGATTGGCTCGACTGCACTGCTTCGCTTCTTGAAAGCTGTTCTCGTTGAGTCACTTCAGCACGCGCCGCTGCTTGAATTGCAGACGCGATTTGGGATTCCAGTCGGCTTCTTCCCGCAGCATCGAGGTCAGGTGACCGACGGATCTGGTCTTGAAGTGCCTTCAGCCCAATCTTAGAACCGGAAGGGTCCCGACTTTTGCGAGCTTGACTAAGCTCACTCTTGACTTGGGCTTCCAATTGCTGAGCAATCACCCGTCGAAGACCTTCGTCCTCTGCCAGCAAGTCTCCAGCATTTGCCAATTCGCTAAATGGATCGCTGCTTTGAGTCACAGCACTGGCTGGGGGGACATCGTCTGAAAAAGGATTGCTTTTCGAAGGTGCAGGCGCAACCGGCGAGGCAGCAGCTGGTGCTGCTGGGGTTGCAGGAGGGTCTGCAAATGGATCATCTTGCATTCGAGCCGAAATAAACTTCACTATTTTCGGAGAAGAACCTTTAGGATCAGAGCCTTGGCTCTTAACTGGCTTGGCTGGTTTTGGAGTTTGCTCAGCTGCGTTCAATATGTTTTGAGCTGACAAGTTGTTTGGCGAACGCTTAATCGCCTCTTTCGCAATGCTAATAGCAGCAGCTGTATCTCCGGAATTCAGCGCGAACCTTGCATCCTTGACCAACTGATCGGATGAGCTGGCGAGGACCATTCCAAGCTCCTGAAGAGCGTCCGAACCGGCTGTTGGCATCATCAAGCCTGCGTTAGGTGTCGATTTTGATACGACTTGTGCCAAGAAGGCAAAGTCGGGATTGGAGGGTTCACTCTTGAGTTCCCAACGCATCGAGCTCTTTTGGCCACCGACAATTCCATCCAACTCTAGGTTGCCTTCAAGGACGTCGGACTTAAGACTTCCAATAACAATCGAATCGCGATCCAGTCGCAACGGAGGCAACTGGGCTGGCAATACGTTTGCAACACCGCTTGGCCAAGTCGATTTCGTGGGCCAAAAAACAGGCTCAAGTGAAACCTTTGCCAAAGCGTCACCGATCTGCTGGCATGTCGCATCGGTGATTCCCTGACGGACGAAAACCTTTCCACCTGTATGGTTCGAAATGGTAGCAAGCAGTTCACAATCGGTTTTCGGCCCGATTGCAATTGAACTTACACTGGTTCTCGTCGCACGCATCGAATTGATCAGCGACTCGAACTCAGCCGTGTTCATCAGGTTGCAGAGGTGCATGCCATCACCAATGTATACGATGCTGGAGTCGGGTTGACTGCCCAGTTCCTTGGCAGCCGCACGCAAAGCCCCGGCTAAATCGGTTGTTCCCAGAGGAATGCGAGTTTCAAGTTTTTTGAACCCGTCTTTCAGCGAATCGCTTGATGGGTCGACGGCGTTCGACAGTACAACCGCATCGACATCACAAGCCAACAAGCTTACCATCGCCTTTGCTGGCAAAGCCTCGATAATCGACTGAGCGATTGCAATGGAATCCGATCTGTAGTCCCCGTTCTGCGATGCTGACGTGTCAACCACGACCGCGACACGAGGAGATGCCTTGGCAACAAACTCTTGAGTTGGCAATAAGCTCAATGCGAATAGAGTTTTGCCTTCGTCCTTGTACGTGACCAAACGATTCTTGATCGCTTCGGTCGAGTAGGCCGAGAGACCGGTTCCAACCACCAATCCCAAGCCTAGTGCGGACGACAATGTTGCCGAGAAAAGCCGCTTTGGGATCGCTGAAATACTACGACTCGACATGCTGATTCGCTCCGATTTGGCTCGATTGGAGTTGTGGACGAAAGACATAAATCTACCGACTACTTAGTTTTGACAAGGACAATGGAACATTCTCTCAGGATCTGGTTTGCCTGAAGATACTCCCTAATCGTATTTCTGATCCAAGCAAAACGCCATAAAAAAACAGATCAAATCAACGATTATCAATCTTCTAGGGGGCATACCAACGTATTCCTGCCACTAAGCAGCAATTGTCGAACCAAAGGCAAGCTTTCTAACGAATCTAATCAAAATACTTTTTCTGCAGCAAATCAGCCTCTTGTTCGCTTGCAATCCAACCGTAACTTGTCGGTTTCAATTGCTTTAAGCATTTTGATACACGAAAAAACCTTGAATCGGGCAAAATCGAACACGCCGTTGCCAATCACACTTGAGTTTGACCATAGAATCGGAAAATCCGTCAAAATCCTCCAATCCGCTAAATCCACCGCGACCCGCGAACCGATGACGACGATAGGTAGTTTCGTAACCGTCGAGTTCCCTGAGGTTTTCCGTATGCATCACTCAACCACTTTCAAAAATGAAATGGTATGGGCGTGGATTCTGTTTACAGCTTGCTACGCAATCTGTGCGAGCAATCCGTGCCATGGACAGGATGATTCGCCGCCGGAGTCTGCTTCCAAGCCTCAGGTCAGTGTTTTTGAACGCATGTTTGGGGGCCAATCGTCGACCTCCGAAAAAGCAAAACCAAAGCCAAAGGTGCCAGCGACATCCACTGCCGGAAAACCCACGCGATCTGGATTTCTAGTTCCACTCAAGTCGTTTACCAAAGTCTTTCGGGGGCCTACCGAAGCAGAATTCAACGAGGAATACGAGGAAGAACTCAATCAATCTCGACAAACTGCGGCAAGGGTACCACGCGAACCCTTTAAAAACCTACCTCGCGCTCAGGACCGACGCGAACGCGAATACGTCGATCTTCGGGTCGAACAACTATCGCCGAATAATTCCGATGAGGCTTCACGTTTCCCGACTCCCACAGGGCCTGCGCCCATCGTTCGGGCAGATAAAATCGTTAGCGGGACTACGGAAAAATCCAATTCTGCCATGGTTTATCAGAAAAGCAAACCGGCCAGCATCAAGCAAACACCCGTTACGGCGGGTAACTCCAAAAGCGCTGCAGCAGACATCGTCATCGAATCCAATTCCACATCCCGCAGAACGTCTTTGGCGTTGGATATCACGGATACAGCGCCAGGCGATCAAACGTCACAATCGTCCGCAATGCGAGCGCCTTACACACCCAACGCTGGCAAAGTCGCCTCCAACGGAGTTCCAGCAAAATCCCCAGAACCCAAGAACTTGGTCGATCTAGGACAATTGCAACAGCAGCCCCCCGTAGGCCAAAACAATCTCACAACTCGAAACAAGCTGCCTGCTGAAGTTACTCCGAAAGCAAAACAACCAACGGACCGTTTGGTCGCGCTAAACGACGTACCCAAAGTCGCAAAACCCATCGGCAACAGTGCAATCAACATCGATTCGACTTCTGCTGGCAAGAGCGATCCTGCACTAACCACCCCAGCTTTAAGTAACACCGCGATACTAAGCCGGGACATGAGTGTTCCCGGAGTTAGGGTAACGGTCAACGGCCCAAGCTCGATCCTCGTCAACCAGGATGGTCGATACGAGGTCGTTGCGAAGAACGAAGGGAAAGAGAATCTTAACGGGCTTATTGTTCAGGTTACGGTTCCACCCCAAGTTTCGATCGGTAATGTGGCCGTGACGGATGGCGCTGCACATCCAGACAACAATCCAGATGGAAACACAATCATATGGGAGTTGGAGCAGATCCCGGCTGGCGGCTCGAAAAGCGCTGTGCTCATGCTTAAAACACCGAAGGCGGAACACTTTGCATTGGGAGTAGAATGGACAGTCCTGCCACAAAATGCAGAAATGAAAATCGAGGTACAGCAGCCGCAAATTGCAATCGCGCTTGAGGGGCCATCCGAAGTGCACTTTGGAAAGCCCCAGATGTACCGAATTCGAGTTCGCAATACCGGCAATGCAGATGTTCGGGCCGTTTCCGTTACGTTGACCGCGGAACCCTACGGTAGCAACCAGTCCGATATCGGAGATATTGCTGCAGGCAGCGAACGACTCGTTGAAGTTGAACTAACGTTTCAGCAGGCAGGACTGCTCCCCATCGTAGCGACTGCGGGAAGCGCCATTTCAAAGGTCGACGCTAGAAGCGCCATCGACGTTTTGATCAAGCAATCCGAGCTTGTTGCAACGTGGTATGGACCAACCGATTTTTATCAAGGAAGCGTCGTCGACTACGAGCTCGAGTTGTCCAATGTCGGCTCAATTGCCGCTGACTCCACGAATTGCATGATCAAGATACCTGCGGGTTCCGAAGTCGTTTCGCTGCCACC
>JANMNR010000582.1:0-2867 GCA_031368325.1 Pirellula sp. | reverse complement strand
GTGCTTGTCAACGCGCTCGGAGCCGGTGCGCCGAACGTTGTACCAGATGTCTATATCCTCGATTTACATGCTGGGGATTCTATTCTTCTTTGCAGCGATGGACTAAACAAGCACGTGTCCGATCTTCAAATCAGACTAACTCTCTTGCATAACAACAATCCGACGGAATGCTGTGAGCAACTCGTACTTTTGGCGAAACAAGGGGGTGGAACAGACAACATTACAGTGATCCAAGCAAGATTCAACGATCCGGTCTCTGGCGCTAATCGCATGCAGCTGTTTATGTCTCCTGCTGTCGAAGAAAGCATTCTTCAAGATCTCGAGATTCCGGAATCTGAGTTGGACACCAGCGAAATTGCGTTGCATCCGGGCGATCCACCATTGTTAGAAAAAAACACCGCGCAAGAATCGGATGGCAAAGACACCGTGGACTTTTCTGAAAGCGACGACAACAACACCCATTTTAACGAACCGAGCGAGTAACCTGGGCCTACTTGTTTAGGACGGAACACTTGCCCGGTTTAGGGCCAAAAACCATTTATTCTACGTCCATGACAAAAGGGCGATGGTCGGAGTGATGGGGGAATTCCAAACGCTGCGATCAAGGATTTGAATTTCTTTGAGACGAGCGCTTGTTCGATTGGGAATTCTGCGGCTGAATGCGTTTCTGTCGCTGGAATACATGCTTCGATGGCCGGCACGCGCTCGTTCACCAAATAGACCTATGGCAAACGAGTCTCTTGGACTCGAATTAGGACCGCGATACCTTCGCACAGCGAAGACTCAATGCGATCCGAACTCGAATTCTTGTTCATTAGCGACCGCCCTGGGTCCCTTGGCCAATGGTTTCTGACAATGAACCTGACTTCATAAACTCGTGTTGTGGCTCTCGATCTTCAAAGTCGTCGATCAACCACTCATTGTTTAGCTTTTCTAGGGTGAGCCCAACCCAACGAGGCACTTTACCTGAGACGCCTGAGCTTTCCGCTTCAACATATGCGTTCATGCGCACAACGGCCTTAGGATTGACGCCACGGTAATCGAGTGTGACGCTATGGATTTTGGTAACCCTGGCCACACTGAACTTCACGGACTTCATATGCTCTGCGGTGCGGTCAACACGATCACTTCGGTCGGGCGAAATCCTCTTTAATACTTTGTCGTATTGATTGGCTTGCAGTTCGTCCGCCACTTCGACAAGCCAGATCCGGATTTGCTCTCCATCGGTGACGATCCATAAATTCACGAACAACAGCAAAATGGTCACAACCGCAAAGCCAACCCCTGACTTGAATGCGATGGAGTTTCCGGACTGGGTCCATCCGTACAGTGTCAAGACCGTTAGAAACGCGCCAATCGCGCCAACCGTCCAGGGTTGTTCAAAAATTACGGAGTACATAGCGCGAAAATCCTGTTTTTTTATGAAGAACCGCGAGTAGACCTAATTGTGGCCTAGGGTTGCCCAGCGATTGTCTCTGTTTCACCGAGCTTTGTGGATTGTACCCAAAGAGAGATACGCTACACCCTAAAGTGTATGGTTTTCCAATGCTTGAAACAATTCGAAGATATTGGATTGGTATGCTTGTGCTAATCCTTGTTGGACTACACGCGAGCATAGTTGGAGTTATCCGTTATCAAGCTTCCATGGCAAAAGTCGATGCGTCCTGCGAGGTCGACCTTGGACAATTCCTAGCCTTCCCCATCGGGAAAAAAACGCCGCTTCAGATGCGCTTTCACGCCATTGTCCCCTTAAATCACCGTATGAAGAGTCGTCAGCTGATCGAATTGAACAAGGCGCAGATTAGGCAATCACTCGAAGAGTACCTGCGCCAACTCGATAGCAAAGTTCTTACGGATCCGTATTTGACCGATCTCAAATCCCAGCTCATGGACGTTTTAGTGCAGACCATTGGCGACTCTTCGATCGACGACCTTGTGGTCACCGAAGTACGTGATTCCAGTGATTCAGCGAACCTGGATTTTGTATCGCAGGGTGGAGCCAAAACTCCTAGACGGTTGGTTGCAACACTTCGCAGCCCAAACGAACAGCAAGACGGGGAGGAACATCCAGACGAATCCGAGCATGGGCATGAAAACGAGCATGGCGATGAAACGGAAGATGCTCATGCACCGCCAGCTAAGCCTCATGCTCCAGCCCCCAAAGCCAAGGACTCGCATGCTAAAGCAGACCCACACGCTAAAGCAAACTCACATGCCGCAGCTGCAAAGAAACCAAGCGGCCACGCCGCACCAGCAAACAAACACGCAGCCGCGAAAGCGGATTCTGGAGGCCACGGTGCTGCCAAGAAGCCCGCCGCTGCTCCTAAAAAGGGTGGCCACTAAGCTTTCGAAACAAGAAATTTGACCAGCAATGTGACCCAGATCAGCGACAAAACCGCTACTCCGCTCCAAGCAGCATAAACCCAGAATCGCGTCGACGGGTATTCGTATACCATTTTCGACGCAGGCTTGGTTTGGTCGCGCAGGAATTTATCGCGGTGCTCGGAATCCTCAAACATGGCGGTTTGAGACGCCTCAAGTAATCCGTATTGAATTGAAAACTCGAGGACTCCATGCAAGATGTGCCGACGACCAGCGGGATCAATTCCAATCGCTTCAAAGCACCATAGTTGCTTGCCGAATTGCGACTCGACCTCTTCCTCTAAAAACTCGCAACGAAGATTTTCGATGCGAGATTGCTCTGGGCAAAACTCTCGTCGCGTTAGGCAACGATGAGCATGCTCAGATGCCGCTTGCCAAATTTGGCGTGAAAATTGAATTTTGTGCGCTTCGGGAGTCACTGTTTCGATTCCTTCGTAACTAATGGTGCAACTTACGCCTTTGCCGCACTGCTAATTGTTTCCGAC
>JANMNR010000493.1:0-4929 GCA_031368325.1 Pirellula sp. | reverse complement strand
TGGCGGCCATGGAACGTGGCATCCACGTTTACACTCAGAAGCCGCTAACGCACAACATTTGGCAATGTAGGACCCTGGTTAAGGCAAAAGAACGCTACAAAGTGGTCACTCAGATGGGCAACCAGGGGCATGCGGGCGATGGCATTCGGCAGTCCGTGGAAGCGGTGCGGGCCGGAGTGATCGGCGACGTAAGCCAAGTCTTCTGTCGCAACGATGGACCGGACATGGGTGGCAAGCACTTCGGCAACCCAGCTACTATGCCGCCCCCGTCCTCGCCCGTGCCAGATGGACTCGCATGGGATCTTTGGCTTGGCCCCACAGAAAAGCGTGACTTCAGCGAGGACTATCACCCGAGGAAGTGGCGTTCGTTTTTTGACTTTGGACTGGGAATGCTCGGCGACTTCGGTTGCCATACTTTTGATACTCCTGTTTGGGCGTTGGATCTCGATCCACCGACGATGGTCGAATGTCTTCAACGAGAAAAATCACTCGATGGTGTGATTCCCACTGGCAGCCACGTTCGGTTTCATTTTCCGGCCAAGGGCGGGCGAGGAGCAGTGAAGCTCGATTGGTTCGATGGCCCGAAGAACTGGAAAACGGTTGGCCGCATCGAGAAATTTGGTGCCGAACACGCGGCGCACCAAGGGCTTGCATGCTGGCTCGTTGGCTCCAAGGGCATGCTCGGATGCGGAACGCATGCTGGTGCACCAAGTATCCTGCCAGAGGAGTTGAGCAGCCAGTGGAAAGCAAATCCTCCGTCGCAAACTGTCCCACGCGTCGCTGGTGGTCCGTTCCGCGAGTGGCTCCGCGCGATCAAAGGCGAAGGCCCAGAACCGGGCTCGAACTTTGACTACGCCGCCAAGCTTACCGAGATCATTTTGTTAGGCGTATTAGCCCAGCGATTCAATACTCGCATCGAATGGGATGCCAAAGCTGGACGCATCACCAACCACCCTGAGCTGAACGCCTTCGTCAAGGAGCCTGTCCGACAAGGTTGGAGTTATGGCGAGGAGCTCTGGAAATAACACGAGGGCAGCGAACTACTCTGGCTGCGCTAATCGATACTCGCTGTCATAGAATTTTAAATGTCTCGTCCGCCAGTCATGCGGCTCGCGAAACACTGGGTTGGGCGATTGCACTTCCCATCGGCCTAACACTTCTAGCATCGATCGAGTGCGATCCAATTGTCCCAACGCGAGGTCATTTTGTTCGGCAGGGTCGGCTGACAAGTTAAAAAGCATTGGCAGTCGGTCCGGCAAACGGATCAGCTTCCAGTCACCCGTACGGATTGCGCTGCCGACGGTGTATGTCCACATGAGCGACTCGTGGGGGGCTTCGTGCAGCTTGCCTGTTAATAATGGAAGTAGGTCCACGCCTGTGAGTCTTTCTGATGGCTTGACCGCTACGCCAGTGGCCGCAAGAAATGTTGGCAAGATGTCCAGCGAGGAAACCATCTCAGTCCTCGTGATTCCGGAGGGAAGGATCGCAGGCCACTTGAAAAACATGGGCACTCGGATACCGCCTTCGAGTACAGTGGTTTTGCTACCGCGATACGGCGCATTCAGAGAGCCGTTGGAAATCCCTGACGCACTCGGCCCGCCATTGTCGCTCAAAAACACGATAAATGTTTCTCGCTCAAGGCCCTGTGCTCGCACCTCGTTCAGAATCTTGCCGACGTTTTGATCGAGGCGGTAAACCATTGCGCAATAGGTACGTCGAAGCCGATCCTCGATGTGACCGAATCTATTCATGTCCTCGTTGGTAGCTTGCATCGGCGAATGCGGCGCTGCGAACGACGCGTACAGAAAAAATGGGTGATCTTTGTGGCGGCGGATGAAATCGACGCACTCGTTTCCCTGGTCGTCGGTTAGGTAAGTCAGCGGAGCCGCATTCTTGTAGCTGCAAATAAGCGGACCGGTCATAGAGTTGCTATCGGAATCGGCTCGAAAGTAATCGTGAGCGCCACCAAGGAACCCCCAAAACTCATCGAAGCCCCGCTTGAGCGGACTGAACTTCTCCAGCTCGCCTAAGTGCCACTTGCCAACAATGCCTGTCGTGTAGCCGAGTGCCTTGAGCTGCTGTGCGATGGTTGTTTGATTCATCGGCAAACCGACGAATTCGGGATCATGGCCGGGTTGCACGGGAGCGAGGTTATCACGGAAGCCGAAAGAAGCCTGGTGCTTTCCCGTCAGTAATCCAGCTCGAGACGGAGCGCAAACGGGCGAGGATACATAGGCGCTGGTGAAACGCACACCGTCGGTTGCCAGCGAATCGATGTGGGGCGTCGGAATTTGTTTGCTGCCTGTGACGCCGAGGTCGCCATACCCAAGGTCGTCAGCAAGCATCAAGATGAAGTTCGGGGACTTTCGCAAGTCAGCCGCATGAGCCGAAGGCTCGTCGGCTGACATGGCAGATTGAAGCTCGATAAATAAAACCGTCAGTAGAAAGAGATGGTATCGATCGAGAAACATGCGAAAATGCTTGCTGGTTTGACACTGGAACCCGTTGCTTACTTACTTGCGTTAGATCGCTTAGGTAAAACCCAATTTTTTCGAGGATAATGGCAAGTGTACCCACCTGGGTTCCGGACTAAGTAGTTTTGATGCTCTGGCTCCGCTTCCCAAAAGTCGCCTGCAGGCTCCACTTCCGTCACGACTTTACCTGGCCATAAATCTGATGCATTGACGTCCTCGATCGTGTCCAACGCAACTCGCTTTTGTTCGGCGTTGACGTAATAAATCGCCGAGCGGTAAGCGGTTCCACCGTCATTGCCTTGACGGTTCTTTGTGGTTGGATCATGAATTTGAAAGAAGAACTCGAGCAGTTTGCGGAAGTCCGTCTTGCTTGGATCGTAAATCACTTCGATGGCTTCGGCGTGCGTGCCGTGATTGCGATAGGTCGCATTCTTGACGTCACCACCCGAATAACCGACACGAGTCGAAACAATACCGGGTTGTTTGCGAAACAGATCTTCCATTCCCCAAAAACATCCGCCTGCCAAAATTGCTTTTTCCGTCTTCACTTTCGTTCCTTCCGAGGTTGTTGGTTTTTTGCCGGCTATCGTTCCGCTGGTACTTTGAGCGTTCGCGAATGGCGCTATGCTTGCCAAAACGAAGGCACTTAATCCTGAAAGTAGAGCCCACCGAGAAGTGGTGTGTGTATTCATTTTTGCCTCACGCTTATGGGGAAAGTTGGAGTTACTTCTTAATTAGACCTCAAAACTCGCAAGATCTTACACCTCGCTGTACGAGATTATCGTCGTTACGCCTCAGCAATTCTAGAGCGCCGTCAATCTTCACAGCACAACTTCGCAGGCTGTTGACGGCAGGACAAAGACAGAATCCGAACTGTGAGGTACAATTTGACTGAGGCTCGAAGGGTAGTAAACAGCCTTTTCCTACGAATCGAAATGATGCATGGTTGCTGTCGAACAATATCTCAAACCCGAACTCGCTTCTCAAATCAAAAGGCTCGACTTGCGAGCCCAAATGATCGTTCGTGGCTTTTTGCAAGGTATGCATGCTAGCCCCTATCATGGGTTCTCCGTTGAATTTAGCGAGCATCGTCGATACGCCCACGGCGATGACCCAAAAGACATCGATTGGCTGGCATACGCAAAAACCGACAAATACTACGTCAAAAAATTTGAGTCTGAGACCAATGTCACCGGCTATATGGTGATGGACTTGAGCCAGTCCATGGGCTACACCTATCGGCAACAGTTAACAAAATTCGATTACTGCATCTGCTTGGCGGCTGCTTTGTCGTATTTGATGTTGATGCAACAAGACCCCATCGGGCTGGTAACCTTTGACAAGAAGATTCGAGCGAGCATTCCGCCTCGTT
Organism: Pirellula sp.; assembly: GCA_031368325.1. Classification (GTDB taxonomy): domain Bacteria; phylum Planctomycetota; class Planctomycetia; order Pirellulales; family Pirellulaceae; genus JBKCUI01. Next base: position 1,083 of record JANMNR010000493.1, on the reverse strand, counting down.
CGCGGCGCGGTCAGTTTTCAGCCATTTTAAGCCAGCTCACCAAACTCAAAACAGCCGGCGAGACTGAGTTGCGAGCGCCGATTATGCAGTTGGCCGCCATGCTTCGGCATCGTTCGCTGGTGATGTTGATGAGCGACCTACTGGCAGACGTGCAATCGACCTTAGACTCCATCCGAATGCTGCGTCATGCCGGTCATGACGTCATAGTCTTTCATGTCCTGGATGAAGCCGAAGTGACTTTCCCGTTTGAGGGGCTTGTGCAGTTAACCGATCCGGAGTCGGGGCAATCCATGAGCGTCAACGCCGACGACATGGGCCAAGAGTATCGCGAAAACATTCGAAAGTTCCGAGAAGAGCTCAAACGAGGATTCAACGAAAGCCGCATCGACTACGTGCCACTTGATACGAGTATGCCGTACGACAAAGCGATCACGGAGTACTTGCTCAGCCGTCGCAATCGGTTTTAAGTTCGGAGCGTACGCGAGAAATGACATTCCTGCATGCATCGTTGTTGGTTGGCGGATTAGCGGCAATTGTTCCAATTTTACTGCACATGTTGGGCAGGCGGCAGCCCAAGCCTATTGTCTTCCCGGCTATCCGATTTGTTCGCCAAACGGCCATTACGGCCCAACGTGGCTGGTCGATCAAAAGATGGTTGCTGTTGGCGTTGCGGGTGCTGATGGTCGTCATGTTGGCCCTCGCCTTGGCTTCACCCCGTGTTCATAGCAATATGTTCGCGACCTATGTCTTGGTGGGCATATTGGGCATGCTTGCTGTGCTTGCGACGGCAGTTGCATTGACCTCTTATGGTTCGCGAAAGAGTGTGGTCACCACCGCCATAGCTGCCGTAATCGCGTTGGTGCTATGGGGTGTAAGTGGTACCTGGTTGGGTCTCGTTGTGGCTGGAGGCCAAAGCGTTGCGATCCCCAGCGCGTCCGGACCGATTGCGGTGGCGGTGGTCATGGATACTTCTCCAACGATGGGTTACAAGTATCACAACGTAACACGGTTAGAAGCTGCAAAGGAGATGGCGACCTGGCTCATGGATCGATTGCCAGTTGGGAGCCAAATCGCCATCGTGAA
>JANMNR010000413.1:0-2187 GCA_031368325.1 Pirellula sp. | reverse complement strand
GTTACGAAAAATTTGCGGCAACATGCTTCCTGCATAGTTGGCAGCTAATGCCCAGCCATTCAAGAACCCTTCTCCTTTTGCAAGCTCGTCGCATTCCTCCATGCTGACAGCAACACCATCGGGATGCATCAAAAGGTGATTCTCCGCCAAGAACCGAGCGAAGATCATACGATGCCAGTATTCATAGGCTAGCTCTTGTGCCAGAAGCTCGATGCCTTGAATTTTGTCCTTCAGCTCGTCTCCCGCTTGCCGAGCTCGCGCTCGCAAGCGATTGCGAAGTTGCTTGTCCTCTGCGCTGAAATGCGAAAATGGCTCGGCAGTATCGACCGCCAATTTTTGCAACGTCGAAAACGCAGCTTCCTCTGCCTTGTCACGTGCAGCGATGATCGTGTTTTCGAGTTTCTTGCGAAGTTCAGTTGAAAGTGACGGCATTGCCGAATTTCCGAATCAGTTTTTATTATTTGTAATTGTCTGTAATGCGATCATATTTGTGGTTGTAATCAATTGACGATCACAGGTCCTTCTTTCAATTTTAGTCGTATGCGCTCCGTACTCACTTTCACCCATTCAGTGAGGTCCTCGTCATTTCGAATTGTCATTGACGGCAATAGCACCGTTTGTGCTTTTGGCTCTAACAACTTAGCGGCTGCGGTGACTGCGCTACTGAATCTTGTTGGTAGAGCATGGACAATTGAATCAAACTCGCTGAGTTTTGTCTGGCGAAGTGTGTTGAGTACTTCGCTAGTTGTGCCTACGGCGATATCGGGCATCTTCCGTACACCATTTTGCGAGAGTAACTCGTAGCGTTGCTCGGGCGTTATCTTTTTCCAAACCTCTGAAAGCTCAAGCTCTTCAAGTCCCCCAGCGTGCTGGGATGTACACGAAGCGTGGGCTACGTTGAGTGCTGTGCGGAGAGAGTCGGTGAGTTTGGCCACAAAACCAGGTATGTGGTCAGGATCGTCCAGTAGCCTGCGATGCTCGCGAATGGAATTAACTTCGCTTTGTACCTCTTTTGCCACCGGCAATTCATTCGCGTATCCAAGCAATGCAATCACATCTCGCCACTGGGGTAGTCGCTTCGTGATTTGCTCTTTGCGATTTTGCCAATCGGAGATTTCCTTCTTGAAGCGGTCAATGTTATCGTGAAGCTGCTTCAATTGGTCATTGCCAACTCGGTTTTGAACATCAGAAAGATGAGAAGTGTCTGGCTTCAATGGCAATGGTGCTTCACCACCAGCTTCCTCCGCCAACCTCAACACCCGACTGAGAAATTCTGGCGCATGGGATGATTCCTGGTTTGGGTCCGTCTTAAGTCCAACCAATTTGAATAGCCCACGAATTGCAATCAGCTGCACCTTTGAAAGCGTTATTGATTCAACTCTGAATTCTGCCGCTTGAATGTTCTTTTGATCTAACTTGCCCTTAGGTAATGCCTCAGTGCCACTCCGGGCCTGGAGTACACCAGCATTGAATAGAACGATTAGCGATGCGTCGACCGCATCCTGTGGCCAGCCCCAAGGAGGACCGGCGAACTGCTTGCGAATTTCCGTACCCTTCTTGCCGCTACCAACGTAGTCGATGATTCCTTTACAAACGGGATGGTTCTCTGGATCGCCTTTATGTCCAACAGCTCCTAATGCATCACCATCCCCTTTCTTCGCACGCTCAATGACTTTGTGCCAATCAGGTGAATCCGCTTTGCCGAACTCTTGGAACAAACGATCTAAGCATGCTTTGGCTGCATCTTGAACTTTATTCTCCAGCAACATTCCGCCGACAAGATCGCCACCGGCAATATAGACGAGCGTTTCATTTAGAATGTCGTTGATTATTCCATCGCGAGTTCTTTGCGACTGCTCTTGCCTAGTTTCCATTGCCTTACGAGCTTCGATGCCTTCGGGACTGGCGGGCATTCCTTTGGACTGTATGGTCGTCGTTGCGGCATAGTAGCTTGCTATTGCCTGCTTTAGTTCCTCGGCTTGTTTGCGCGGTACGTACCCAAAGACGATTGGGGCATCTTTTGCTTCACGCACTTCATTGGCAACTGTCTTTTCGTCGACCTCCCATCCATCACGAATCCAAACAGGAATCGATTGCCCACCCGTAACAGGAGCGTCCGCTCCAAAATGCAAGTCAAAACGCCTCGCTTCTTTGCTTACTCCATGCACAAGCTTCGATTTCTTAAGT
>JANMNR010000411.1:0-11051 GCA_031368325.1 Pirellula sp. | reverse complement strand
ATCTCGATTCGCTCGGTGTATCCGACAATACGATCGTGTTCTTCTTGGGGGACAACGGCAGCGATGCTCCGTTGGGTAACCAGCACGAGGTCGCATGCGCCGCTCCTTTGCGAGGAAAGAAAGGAGCGCACTACGAGGGTGGGATGCGGGTCCCCTTTATTGCTGCTTGGGCGAATCCAAAAGCGGAGCAAGCGAATCAGCGGCGGTTACCGATCGCAGCCGGAGCGATCCAGCCACAGCTTGCTTCTGTGTGCGATTTGTTCCCAACGATTTCAAAATTGGCCAGGATTGAATCGCTGAAGTCGCACCGAGTCGACGGTTCGTTGCTTGATTCGCTTTTATTGGGCAAAAGAGACTCGAGTCGAAGCGAAACCTTTCTTATGCATTACCCTCACTCGCCACACCGTTCGGACTACTTCACGGTTTACCGGGATGGTAGTTGGAAGGTGATCTACCATTATTTTCCTTCAGCTGTTTCCGAGGGATCGAACTACCAACTGTTCAATCTTTCCGAGGATCCATTTGAACAGAACAATCTCGCGGTCAAAAATCCTGTCGAATTGGTGCGTATGATGCAAAGTTTGATCGTTGCGTTAGCAACCCATGAAGCTGTATACCCCAAGAATGCCGACGGATCTGCTCTGCGCCCGAAGATGCCGTAGGGCCGTGGAGAGACGCGGATGTATATCTCGCAAGCGGCGTGAGGTGTAACCCGCACAGCGGCGAGCTTTCCAAAATCGTCTCCAAACGTAGCGAAACTGAACTCTCCGGTTCTGTTTTCCTCTGCCCGCGATCGAGGTGTTATGGCCTCGATCGGTTAAATATGGACTATAATTCACATCTGCCCACCGTGGCTTAGCTGATTCGAACCACCCCTGCATCTCCCTCCTATAAAAACAATGATGCAACCCTTTCTGATTCTCATCACGTTTGCCATAACAGCACCGTTCATTGTATTTTCTGATGAGTTGCCACCCGCAGTGGATCGCAAGATCGATTTTGCAAACGACGTAGAACCGCTGTTTGCAAAGCATTGCGTCACTTGCCACGGTAACGAAAAACAGGAAGCTGGCTTTCGACTTGACCAGTCGGAATCAGCCATGTTGGGTGGCGATTCAGGCAAGGCCATTGTTCCCGGCGATAGCAAGCAAAGCCGATTGTTACATTATGTCGCTGCGACCGACCAGGACAAAATCATGCCGCCAGAGGGTGCGAGATTGTCTGCAAACGAAATCGGAATACTTCGTGCATGGATAGATCAAGGTGCAGTCTGGCCGGATGGAAATGCAAAGGGATCACAAAGGAATTCGCATTGGGCCTACCAACCGTTAGCACAACATACGCCACCTCAAGTCAACGGCAAAGAATGGGTCATCAACCCGATTGATCAATTTGTTCTAGCGAAATTAGAAACACAGGGCCTGACGCCTTCTCCGGAAGCGGATCGCCCGACGTTGATCCGTAGGCTAAGTTTGGATTTGACCGGACTACTCCCTGCTGTTGCGGAAGTTGACGCATTTGTTTCCGATTCAACACCTCAGGCCTATGAGAGCGTCGTGGAGCGTTTACTAGACTCGCCACACTTTGGTGAACGTTGGGGGCGACATTGGCTCGACATGGCGCGATACGCGGATTCCGATGGGTATGAAAAGGACAACCCACGCCCAGACGCGTATCGTTGGCGAGACTGGGTCATCGACTCAATCAACTCCGACATGCCGTTCGACCAGTTTTCCATCGAGCAACTTGCGGGCGATTTGCTTCCGAATGCGACGTCGATGCAACGTTTGGCCACAGCCTTCCATCGACAAACATTGACCAATACCGAGGGCGGTGCCGATCAAGAGCAGTTTCGAGTCGAAGCTTGCTTTGATCGCACGGAAACTACCGGTGCCGTTTGGCTTGGTTTGACGGTAGGATGCGCTCGTTGCCATACGCACAAATACGATGCGATTAGTCAACGCGAGTATTATCAATTGTTCGCGTTCTTCAACAACGGCGATGAGCTAACATGGGTCGTTCCAAAATCCGACGATGAAATCAAACAGTATCAAGAATCTCTTGCATCGCATGCGGCATCTGTTGCGCTTGCGCAGGGTGCGCTGCGCGAAGCACAGAAAGGAATTGGGCCAGCGATGGCCAAATGGGAGAGCGAGCTTCAGAGTCGGATAGTTCAGACCAAGGAGACTCCACTTCGTCGTGAGTCGCTCGTCGATCTGCAAGTAACGGGGGATAGCGGAGTCGTCTTTACATCGGTTGCGGATGGCTCGTTTTTAGTCGGCGGCGAAAACCCTGACACAGCGACGTATACGGTTCAAGGTAAAGCTGGCGTTGGCTTCGACACCCTTCGTCTCGATGTGCTCGCAGACAAAGCGTTACCAGCCAAGGGGCCTGGACGCACACCGCATGGAAACTTTGTCCTTTCTGAGATTACGCTTGAGGTCTCTGAGTCCGAGGACTTCGTCAGCCCCAAGCTTTTGCAGTTCGACTTGGCGAAAGCAGATCACGAGCAATCCGATCGGCCCTGGCGCGCCAAAGATGCCATCGACGGCATTGACAAGACCGGCTGGGCCATTGGTGCCCAATATGGAAAAGACCATTGGGCTGAGTTTCATCTGAAGGAACCTTTGCCAGCCTCCAAGTTGCTTTTCGTCAGAATTCGTTTGTCGCAACAACATGGCAAGCAGCATACGCTCGGTCGTTTCAAGATATCCCTACAATCAGGGGCGGCTAGCCCTGACCTACCAAAGACCATTGCGAAGATATTGAGTATCGCGGCCGAAGGTCGAAGTGAAGCACAGCATCAGGAATTGCTCGATCATTTCAGCGGGCTCGAACCGACGACAAAGCCACTTGCAGAAAAGCTAATTGCACTTCAGAAGAAGGAACCAGCTAAACCCGAACTATCGGCACGCGTGATCGGGCAGAGGATCAAGGAACCCCGAAGGACGTTTGTTCTTCGGCGCGGTGAGTTTCTCGAGCCAGTATTGGATGCTGAAGTCAAGCCGAATGGATTAGCAACTCTAACTAAAATGACATCCGTCAAGGAAAAGGAGCTTGGCGATCGGTTGGATTTGGCAAGGTGGCTGGTCTCAAGGGATAATCCACTTACGCCGCGAGTCACCGTAAATCACGTATGGCGAACTTTGTTCGGAACGGGAATCGTAAGGACCGCCAACGACTTCGGCGTGCGAGGGCAACCGCCCACGCATCCTGAGTTGCTGGACTGGCTTGCTCGAGACTTCATCGAATCAAAAGCATGGTCTCGTAAAACGCTTATCAAACAGATTGTCATGTCGGCGACTTACCGCCAGTCCTCAAAACGACGGTTGGATCTCATGGAGATCGATCCGCAAAATCAATTGCTTGCTTGCCAGAATCGGTTGCGGGTCGAAGGGGAAATTGTTCGTGATATCACCTTGGATGCCGCCGGATTGCTATCCCGAAAGATCGGCGGCCCGAGTGTCTTTCCGCTGTTGCCACCGGGTATTGCAGAGTTGAGTTATAACGGAAATTTCAAGTGGGTTATTTCGGACGAGACGGATCGCTATCGGCGAGGCATGTACACGTTCTTCAAGCGAACATCCCCGCATCCGAATTTGATAACTTTCGATTGTCCCGATGCGAACTTGACGTGTGTCGATCGCAATAAATCGAATACGCCATTGCAAGCGTTGATCGGGTTGAACAACGAGTCATTTGCGGAGGCGGCGCAGTCCTTTGCAAAGCGCATACTAGGCTCTCGCTCAACAGCCGACGACGAGTCTAGTATCGAGTCCGCATTTAGAATTTGTCTCGCTCGCCGACCGAGCGATCGCGAAGTCCTAGTGCTGCTGAATTTGCTGGCAAAGGCCCGAGTTTGGTATGCCGAACATCCGGACGAGGCCAAAGCCTTGGTTGGCAGCATGCATGTGCAGGATATCCATGTTCAAGAGAATGCGGCTTGGGTTGCTGCCCTCCGCGCCTTCATCAATTTGGACGAGTTCATCACTCGCGAGTAATTATGTTTTCATTGCAACAACGCATCGTCCAAGCTCGACGGGAGTTCCTAACCACATCCGCAAGTGGGTTGGGTTTGGCTGCCCTCGGGGCTATGTTGAATGCGGACGACGCGACTAATCAATTAACCACGAAGACTCCTCACTTCGAACCCAAAGCAAAGAACTGCATCTTTCTGCTACAAGCGGGTGCGCCGTCGCAGTTGGATCTATTTGATCCCAAACCGAAGCTTAATGAGTTGCATGGAAAACCTTTGCCGAATGAGATGCTGGAGAAGGTTCGATTCGCATTCATCAAAAAAGAATCTGCGGTGTTGATGGGCTCATCCCGGAAATGGACTAAACACGGCGAATGTGGAATGGACTTTTCGGACTTCCTTCCGAACATTGCGACGTGCGCGGACGACATCTTGATGATTCGTTCTATGTTTTCTGAGCAATTCAATCATCATCCGGGCCAACTGCTTCTAAGTTGTGGACGAGGAACATTTGGGCTGCCGACGGTGGGGAGTTGGCTTACGTATGGCTTGGGGAGCGAGTCGCAAAATTTGCCTGGCTATGTAGTGCTAACAAGCGGACGCGGTTCGAGTGGAGGCTCCTCTCTTTGGTCCAGCGGATTTCTTCCATCGCATTATGCCGGTGTCGTATTTCGCAATGAAGGGGAGCCTATACTTAATTTGACGAACCCGGCTGGACTCCCTCCCGAGATGCAGCGTGGCGGTTTGGATGCGATCCGGTTGCTCAACGAGAGTCGTTATAGCGAGGTGCATGATCCCGAGATTGCGAGTCGTATTGCCAGCTATGAGTTAGCGTTTCGGATGCAGTCTGCGGCGCCGGAGCTTATTGATCTGCAAGGAGAGTCAGCGGATACGTTGTCTGAATATGGAATTGGGCGATCTCAGCATCCACAAGCCACGGGGCGAGGCAACGTCGCAAACGCTCACTTGAGTTTTGCTCGCAATTGTCTGCTATCGCGGAGAATGGTCGAACGCGGTGTTCGTTTCGTCAACATCATCTACGAAGCGTGGGATCAGCACAGCGACTTGGATCAAGACCTTCGGTACAACAGTTGGGTAGTCGATCAGCCGATCGCAGCGTTGCTAAAGGATCTAAAGCAGCGAGGGTTGTTGGATAGCACGTTGGTGGTTTGGGGGTCGGAGTTTGGAAGAACGCCGTTGGGAGAGAATCGAAATGGTCGTGAAGCGAATACCGGTCGCGATCATCATCCGTTTGCTTTCACGCTTTGGATGGCGGGTGGCGGAATCCGGGGAGGCCAAGTGTATGGCGAGACTGACGAGCTCGGATGGGGCGTGACGAAAGACCCGGTTCATATCAACGATCTTCACGCGACGATGTTGCACCTGTTCGGTTTAGATCACATGAGGTTAACGCATCGAAAACAAGGCCGCGATTTCCGCTTAACCGACGTCGGCGGCAAAGTCATGACCCAGTGGCTAGCATAGTGGTCTAAAATGACGAGGGGGATCGGCGAGCGAAGTTTAATCCTCGCAGTGGCGAGCGATACATGGAACCAGATGCCCCAAACATTAGTCCATTAGACCTCTAAATCCACAGCCAGTTCTCTGCTCCCCGCGATCGAAGCTTTTGGGGTTGCGCAACTATTCATCCTGAAAGGAAATCAGACAGTAGCCGGTGGTTGAGCGGAGCGACACCACCGGAATAAGATTCTCGCTGTGTGTTCCGATCCTGAAGGGATCGAAGAATCTTTGACCACTCCAGGGTCATTCGCTTGTCCGTTCGTTCCCGGGGGTGCGCCTCTGCGCGGCGACCCCCGGCGACTATCCTCAATCCCTGTCGGGATAGAAGTTTCAGGTCTTTGTGATTCCAGCTCAATCAAAGCCGGGGCCTGATGCCGCCTGACGCCCTCGGCACAGGGTATGCCAGTCCTTCGGGCTTAAACTCGAAGGGCCAAACTCAATTTCCATCGTACAGGTCGAAACATTTTGGCTCATCGGTGGCGAACGGTTTCGAGGTTGTTTAAGATTGTCCTCACCAAAACCCTTTCCGATGGTGATTTCTCAGGTAGGAACAAATGGTTGCATTTTTTCGATATTCATTGGTCTGCTTCTTGATTTGTTTTTGTCCACGTGTGGACGCTGGCGAACCAAAAGGGCCGTTGGTTGGTTTCGCAATCAAACGCACTTGGTCGGACAAATCCGGCAAATTCAAAATCGAGGGGAGCATGAAATCGGCGGACGCCAAGGTCGTTCAGATCTTGAAGGCGGATTCCAAGGTAGTGGATGTTCCGGTCGATAAACTGAGCGAGTCGGATCATGCATTCGTTCAAGGATTCTTGGCTGCGGAAAAGGCACTCTCTATGACGCAACCGAATCCGGACGACGATGATGCGAATCCATTTAAGGGGGGCGTTCCATCGAATAGTCCATCGACAGATCGCCCTGGGCGTTTACCGCCCTCTGAATCAGAAACAATCGATCGCGAAACGGAATCGAGTGCGCCGGGTGTTATTCCTAAACGCAAAGCAGGCATCAACGGTTTCAAGCCGTTGTCCATAGTTCCTGCACGTGAGTTTTGGTCCGTTAAAACTCCGCGTGCCTTTCCTGAGGTGTCGTTTGACGACGCAGTTATTCAAACGTCGCTCAAGAAACCATTTTTTGCCGGACTTCAGGTCATGGGGGCAGGCAAAGTTGGGACGATTATTTTAAACTCCTATCAAGAAGGCAAGCATCGAGAGGCTTTTGGTCGCTTCGTCGTCGTGTCGGCCACGACGTCGGAATCCTCGTCAGTATTGGAGTATCCTGAGCCTTGGCGAGTGCTTGCAATGAGCCCAGATGGCGGTCGCTTTGCAGCGGTCCGGGTTGAGGGTTTTGACAGAGGGAATGATGTAGCCATCTTTCGAGTTAAAGACGAAAAGATAACGCCAGAGTTTCAGTTCACGGCTGGAGGTGGCAGTTGGGATGAATTGAGTTGGGCCGCTTTTCTTCCTGGCAATCGCTTCGCAACCATCAGTCGAAAACACGATCTGACTCTTTGGGACCTGGAAAACAAAATCGGCCCCAAGGCAATTAAGCGAGGATCGACCGGCACTGCGGAAAAAGCTTCGATAACTCCTGCCGGCGAACTCATGGCTTTTGCTGCCGGCAACGCAGTTGCGGTGCTGGACACCGCCGAAGGGAAACTGGTAGGCTGCATCAAACGAGAGGAACCAGTTTACAACGTTGCGTTCTCACCGAACGCAGACATGATTGCAACGCTTGGACCGTTCAAAATAACGTTGTTCGGTATGAATGACGGAAAAGAGATTCGCACGGTTCCAATGTCGGACAGCAATCCAGGCGCCGAGATGATGTGGCTTGGAAAGCATTTGCTGGTAGGCAATGTCCTTTATGATGTCGAACGGGGGGTGCCACTTTGGACCTATGAGACACAAGCCTCAAAGACTGTTCTAGGTGATTTCTTATTGGCTGGCTTTGGTGACGACAAGGGTAGTAGCGTCAGCCTTTTTCGCATTCCTCATGAGAATGCTATCAAGGTCGCTCAAGACATAGATCCTGCAACTTCCTATGCCCTTCGGCCTGGTGACTCGATTTCTGTTGTATACGATTTTGGCTCAACTCCACCCGGCCTACAGGAGAAGATTCGCGAAGCGGTTACAGCCAAGATGAAGACGGTGGGTTGGAAGCTGAACGATTCATCCGATAACGTTTTGACCGTCAAGATTGAGCAAGGCAAGAGCGAGGAGGCGGAGTACTTCGAACAACGCGGCTTTGGCCCCGTGTTTCATCCGTTCGGGTTTGGCGGGCGACCATCGGGGCCTAGCGAAAAAGTGACCTATACCCCCTGGACACATACCATGACTTTAAGATCAAACGGCAAGCAGGTCTTTAGTAACGTCTACAAGATTGGAGCGCCTCAAAACCTGCGAGATGAAAAAGGAGTCACAACCCAATCGCAGGTCGATAGCCATTGCAAGCCAAACCCGAGCTACTTTACCAATGCAGCGATCCCGCCGTATATGCTCAAGGCCGAGTATCAAGGCGGTTTGGGGAAGTCGAGAATCGATGCTTCGGGATTGAAGTAGTTGCCCAAGGTGAGCGGCAAATTCAGAATTACCTGTTGTACGACGGACATCCTTGTCCGTCGTTTGTTTCGGCGGACTTGGAAGTCCGTCGTACGGTAAGAATTCATATGGTGCTCGCGTAACTGTGCGCAAAGGTCTCTGGAGAGGCAGCCTCGCAGGCTCGTTTGTATGCTTCCGGCAAAGGTTCGCAAAGCAGTTCTCCGTCCGTAAGGAAATTGTACAATTCACCATAGTGCTTGGTTTCGGTGTGCGAGACGCGATGCATGATGTGCCAGGGGCGCAGATCGCTGGGCGTGGCTAAGCCAATGGCTCCCAACATTTCGCACAAACTCTTGATGGTTTCGCGGTGGAAGTTGCAAACACGAACGCTCTTTTCGGTTGGGTCCAAACCGGCGATCAACCAAGGGTTCTGCGTTGCCACTCCTACGGGACAGTGGTTGCTGTTGCACTGGAGCGCTTGGATACAGCCGAGACTGAGCATCATGCCTCGAGCTGAATAGCAAGCATCAGCTCCCAATGCAAGTCGCTTCATCAATGAGAAGCCCGAAGACACCTTTCCGCTTGCAATCACTTTAATTTTCGACCGCAATGAGTACCCAACCAACGCATTGTGAACGAAGATCAAGCCTTCGATGAGTGGCGAGCCTACGTGATTTGAGAACTCAAGCGGTGCGGCGCCGGTTCCGCCCTCGCCTCCGTCGACCGCAATGAAGTCTGGAGTGATTCCGGTTTTAACCATTGCTTTGCAGACTGCCAAAAACTCGCGACGTTTTCCGACGCAGAGTTTGACTCCAACCGGCTTACCCCCGCTGAGATCCCTCAGATTGCCTAAGAATTCAATCAATTCGATCGGATTAGAAAAAGCGGAATGACCTGGTGGCGATAACACGTCCCTTCCCATCGGGACTTTCCGAATGGCTGCAATTTCGAGAGTCAGTTTTGCGGCTGGTAAAATCCCTCCATGTCCAGGTTTTGCACCCTGAGATAACTTCAATTCAATCATTTTGATTTTGGGATCTGCCGCTTGCTCAGCGAAGAGCTCGCTTGAGAAAGAACCGTCGTCCCTTCGGCAGCCAAAATAGCCGGTACCAATTTGCCAGATAATGTCCGCACCACCCTGGAAATGGTAGGGACTAATTCCACCTTCGCCCGTGTTGTGCGCGAAGCCACCGAGCTTAGCGCCAGTACTCAGCGCCAGAATTGCGTTCTTGCTAAGCGATCCATAACTCATCGCGGAGATATTGAGTAAGCTTGCTGAATACGGTTGTCTGCAGTCGGGGCCTCCAATCGTCGTGCGCATGTCATCGGGTTTGTGATGCAACGGTGCCATCGAGTGATTGATCCATTCGTAGCCAGCAGCATAAACATCTTCCTTTGTGCCAAACGGTATGGTGTCACGTTCCTTCTTTGCACGTTGATAGACCAGCGATCGTTGGTCGCGGTCGAATGGCACTCCCTCAGTGTCGTTTTCCACGAAGTATTGATAGATTTCGGGGCGAATTAGCTCAAGCAGATATCGCATGCGCCCAAGCACTGGGAAGTTACGTGGGATAGAGTGCTTGACCTGGATGAAATCGTATACCCCCAATCCAATAATTGGACCCAGCAGCAGCCAACTCCAAAGCAATGACGGCATGAGAAAAAATGCCAGAAAACTTACGAATAGAACAGTTCCAACAAAAACAAGGAAGGGCTTGCGCATGGAGTGACTCGAATGCCAAAGACAATACTCGAACGAACCATCATTACGGCTTGTCATTGTTTTATCAGACAAGGACTCCGTTTGCGACGTTGAGCAGCTTTGCCCAGCTGATTCATACGGAGCGGCGGCGGAAACACGCCGTCAAATCAGGCAAGGAAGTAATTCTTCACCGTTCTCGTGGCTTTCTTTGCGTGTTCACTTTTTGGAATTCGAAAAGCCTAGGGACGTTTTTTTTGGAAGAGATTGACGGCTGCGGTAGGCGATGCGGCCGACTTCTAGCATACAACCTGAATTCCTGTTGCAATCCTTAAACGAACCCCCACAATGTGCCGAGAACTCCATCAAGTCGACCGCCGGTGAATTTCCATCGGTCTACCCCTAGGTCGACTTTTAATACACTTTTAGTTTAGGTGGCATGATGTCACATGCGAGAGCCAGGATGGCAACTACAGGTTTTCTACTCTGCATCAATCGATCCAGCTGTTTTGCTGGCTTTGGCTTTGCAATCACGTGCGGAGCATTGCAAGCACAAGAGAATGTTTTTCGGACCGCATCGATTCGATTGCCATCGGTCGCCATCTCACCCCAGCAAATTGCGGACTCCAAGGGAGACAAAACCGCAGACCTCTCGAACGCTAGCAAGAACGACTTGGTCGGCACAGCGTTTAAACCTGAGACGAGTCCCGCAGTGGATGGGACCGGCGTTTCGGAAGCTACTCCTAATGCACAACCATCAGCAACTCTCCCCCAAGATCAAGCGAGCGCAAGAAATCGCGAGCCGATCGTTCTGCCCGCGTTGACGGTTCCAAACACGGCTATTCCAGGTGCGGGAAAGGGAGCGACTCCCGAAGACTTTGTTAGAGGACGATTGCCGGGTGCAGTTTCTCTTCCGTGCGGCGCAGATCGGTATGGCTTTTGGAGCTTTGGTGACAAGACATGGAGCGCACCGGTTTATTGTGCACAACCTCTTTACTTTGAGGACACAATGTTGGAGCGGCACGGACACGAACGATTCCCATGTTTGCAGCCGATGGTTTCGGGGGCAAGGTTTTTTAGCGACATCGCTCTATTGCCTTACAATGCGTATCTCCAACGTCCGCTCGAGGAGAGATATAGCACCGGACACTATCGGCCAGGCTCATCAGCTCCCGGACTGCGGCAACGAGCTCCCTACGATGCTGGTGCGTTGCGATTCCAGTTGCTGACTACTGGGGCGAGCATCATTGCAGTTCAACCCTAGTCGTCGCGTACGGCGATCAATCGATTTGTGCGAGAACTCGAGAGGCTG
>JANMNR010000376.1:0-2347 GCA_031368325.1 Pirellula sp. | reverse complement strand
GTTTCCGATGCGTCGGCACTCTTCCCAAGTTTGATTATCGTTCCAATATCCTCGCAATGCATCTTTGGGTTGATCAAGAATTCGGTTGTCGGCCGTTACCATTCCCCCCTGTGCCCCATTTACGAACATCGCCATTCCTCCCGCTTCCGACTCCAAACGATCCCGAAGCGGTCCGATCAGGTCGGGACTGACGATTCCCAGCCTCGATCCGAGAACTTCTGGATGTATGGCATAGTTCACGATGATGGCAATTGACTTTCCATCCAACGCGAGTGCTTGGATGACACTCATCCGTCGATCGTACAGGTCGGGAGCGTAGTAGTTGTATGCAATCTTGCCCTTCGCTTCGTCTGTGCCAATCTTCAATTGCGCCGGCTGGAGATGGTCGATGGCTTCATTAATTGCCTCAGCGGCTTTCTTGCAAACCAAGTCGATAAAATTCAGGTCGCTCGTGTGTCCCCCTTTACCGTCTGGAAATGCGTAACAATCCGGGGCGCTATGAGTATGGGATGATCCGATCAATATGTTAGCGGCTGGAATTCTAGGCGTTTGCGTCCGCACTCGGTCACATAACACAGACGGAAATCCAAGAAGATCCAACGATACAAAGGCGACTGTGGTCTCATTCGTTCGCAGCACAATCGCTCGCGCATCCAGTTCTCCCCGTTTTTCGGTTGCGGGCGAGGTCGGTCCCATGCCGCCGGATACCGGTAAGAGCGGGTCTGGGGTTATGATGCGTCGGCCAACTCCTACTTCAAATTGCTCGCTTCGAAGATTGCCTTCGAGAACGAGTAGGGACAACGCGAACAAAAGGCAACTTTTCCAAGTCATGTGATTCGACCCCGTGAATAATTTGCGCGAAAATTGTCGGCCCCTAGGATATCCATGGCCGATTCTAGCAGCCACGTGGATCGCAATGTTGTGAAGTTTATTCAGCAAACCACCGGCAGATAACGATAGAAACGAAAAAAGCTCGGGAGGTTGTCCCGAGCCTTACACGACTTCGTAAAGTATGCCGACGTCAGCCAGATTACTCGCGGGGGCGAATTGCGCCTGTCAAACCGCTGTAGTCCACTCGGTCGTCGTTGTGCCATAGAGGCTGCCCGAGCTCTACTCGCTTTCGCAATACTTCGATCTTTTCTTGCGAGCCAGCAGGAGCATCCGTAGGTAGAAACTTCATGTCCACTACGGGATCGAAATCCTCATCGTGACCATACTTCAAAATCGCTTCAAAAACGTTCTTACAAAGATTGCTCATTAACTCAAGGCCCTCCAAATTGTGTATTCATCATGCAAGTGACGCCGAAACACCTGCCAAATTCAATTGGGGAATAACTGCACTGCTTCTCGAATATTCCAGGTGTCGCTGAATGCCTATTATCGCGTTGTGCGAACAATCCACCCGCAAAAATTCTCTCAAAATTCCCAATGACGAGTGATTATTGGCAATCGGAGAGCAAAGTCAAGAAAATTAACCCAAGAACTGTACCTCCACCCCTTGCGGGAAGTCGCAAAAGTCGCAACACAGAAAGACTGCCTGATGTAGGGTGCGAGCCTACATCCGCCCCCGCCCCAAATCAGTCAACTCAATTGTCAGTTTGTTAATTTTGGCTCTCGTCGCCGTAAACTTGACCCAATGCGCATTCCGCCACCGCAAAATAGCTAAACTTGATTGCCTATCGGTTTTCCGGCATGGTACACCATTCAATCCCAACTCGCTTTGATCATCCCCTTCCATTCCCTTTCGTCGTCCAAACACCATGAAAAAATCTTTCGGCTTTTTTTCTCGCCACATGCCGCCCATGAGTGCCTTGCTCAGGAATTTGAGTGTCGCTGGCGGGTTGCTCCTCAGCTCAGCCCCGCTGTCGGCGCAAGACATTTCGATCCAGACACCAGTCGCAGTCGTAACTCCCGTTGGCCATCGAATCGAACTCGCAGGAATGCGACCGCAAGTTCTAGTCTTGTCCCCCGATGGAAAATCACTCCTCACCTCAGGCAAGACGAATAAGTTGGTCGTCATCCAAGCCGATTCCAGGAACGTTGCCCAGACAATCGACTTTCCCTCCAAAGACCAAACCTCCGAACCGGACATTGCTTCCCCCAATATCCTCAAACCAGACTCAGCAGCACTGGTTAGCTACGCAGGACTTGTCTGCACCTCTGATGGCAAACGGGTCTACATGAGCAACGTCGGCGGCTCAATTAAGGTCTTTGCACTCAACCCGGATGGTCAATATGCTGCATCGCATACGATTCCATTGCCCGATGCCAAAGCGCCACGGAGAGCTCAAGAAATCCCAAGCGGCCTAGCGATCGATGAATCCGGTGGCAAGCTTCTGGTCTGCGG
>JANMNR010000706.1:0-4016 GCA_031368325.1 Pirellula sp. | reverse complement strand
ATTCTGAATCAGGTTGGCGAGAAAAAACACTATATCACACACGATTCGGACGCTCCGGAAACAAACCGTTTAGCCTATATCGGTATGGACAACTACGAAGCGGGACGCATGGCCGGCCAGCTCGTTAAGGAAGCTTTGCCTGACGGCGGTTCAGTGATGATCTTTGTCGGCCGACTAGGGCAACTCAATGCGGAACAAAGGCGTCAAGGTGTGATCGATGAGTTGCTCGATCGCACAAAGGACTCGACTCGACGTGATCCTCCAGGCGACGTGATAAAGGGGGAAAAGTACACAATCGTCGGAACCCAGACCGACGGGTTTGATAAGGCAAAAGCCAAGCAGAATGCTCAAGATGCAATTTCTCGATATCCAGACCTGGGTTGTATGGTAGGACTGTTCGCTTACAATCCACCATTGTGCCTACAAGCGATTCGCGAAGCAGGTCGTGTTGTCAAACCTGCCGCCAAGTAAATTTCACCACCGTGACGAATCCAAGCAAACCTCCATTGTTAGTCGTCGATAAGGTTTGCAAGCGGTTTGCTGGTGTGCAGGCTTTGCAAGACGTGTCCCTTTGCATTGACGCTGGACAAGTCTTGGCTGTAATAGGGGAAAACGGCGCAGGCAAATCCACTTTGATGAAGATCCTGGCCGGAGTACAGCAATCCGACACAGGTTCTATTGCAATCAACGGTACTTCCGTTCAACTTGATTCGTGCCGTACAGCGATGGATCTCGGTATTGTCTTGATCCATCAAGAGCTCAACCTCGCGGACAATCTTGATATTGGCTCTAACATTTTTCTAGGGCGTGAACCTCGCAAATTCGGATGGATCGATCGCCGAAAAATCGAATCCGAGTCTCGACGTTATCTTGAAATGGTTGGTCTCGATGAATCGCCAAGCAAGTTGGTTGGCGAACTGACGATTGGACGCCAGCAATTGGTAGAAATTGCAAAAGCGCTGTCCACGCAGGCAAAGGTGCTGATCATGGATGAACCGACTAGTAGTCTATCTGGCGGTGAAACCGAAAAGTTATTTAAAGTCGTTAGGGATTTGAGGAAACAAGGCGTCAGTGTGATCTATATTTCACATCGCCTCGGCGAGGTTATTGAACTCGCAGACCGAGTCACCGTGCTTCGTGATGGAAAGAACGCGGGTGACCTTGCGAAACAAGACATTACTCACGACAACATGGTCCGGCTCATGGTTGGTCGCGATGTATCCAAGATCTTTCATCGCAAACCTAACACTGCGAAGCAGGTGCTGCTGAGAGTGACGGATCTAGTCACCCCGTCATGGCCCCAGCATCGGGTTTCGTTTGAGGTGAGATGTGGAGAGATCGTTGGCGTCTCGGGTCTTGTCGGTGCCGGACGAACCGAGGTACTCCGTTGCCTATTTGGAATCGATCGTGCTCTTTCAGGCAAGGTGGAAGTCGACGGCGTTCCAATGGAGTTGAACAAGCCATACGATGCAATTCGAAAAGGAATTGGCTTGATTCCGGAGGATCGCAAAAAAGAAGGCTTGGTGCTTGAGATGCCCATCAGCTCCAACATCGGACTGGCAGGCCTCCGGCAAAATCAGTTTGCCTTCGGCTTTCTCAATAAGCGAAAAGAGAAAGAAGATGCGGCAAAAATGATCCAGCAAATGCGAATCCGAACGCCAAGTGCTGCCCAGATCGTTCAGTTCCTTTCCGGTGGAAATCAGCAAAAAGTGGTCATCGGCAAATGGCTTGCGCTGGGACCAAGGCTTCTACTTTTAGATGAACCCACTCGAGGAATTGACGTCGGCGCGAAACAAGAAATTTATCGCTTAATGGAGGATCTCGCGGCAAGCGGTTTGGCGATACTTTTTGTTTCTAGCGAGATGGAAGAGATCCTTGGGATGAGCGATCGCGTTATTGTCATGCACGAGGGCCGCATTTCTGGTGAGCTTGCTCGTCAGGATTTGTCGGAGGAGGCGCTCATGTTCTTGGCGACTGGAAAGGAACTGACGCCTTCCCCGGGCTGATCACTCGATACGATTTTGCGTGGGGCCAGTAAGTGCCAGAGATTTCAATCAAAAACGAAAAAGGTGATCCGGTGGCTAGTTCGAAAATTCAAATTCCAGCTGCTTACAAAAAGCTGATTGGCATCTTTGGATTGCTGGTAGCAATTTGCGTATTTACAGCATGGCAAGCGCCCGATTCTTTTCTCAAGGCCGCGAACATCGAAAATACGATTCGCTGGACCGCACTATTCGGAATCATCAGCATCGGTGTGTCGTTCGTGATCATGACAGGTGGAATCGATCTTTCGATTGGTTCGGTAGTCGGATTGATCGGATGTTTGTTAGCAATGAGCTTGAAAACAACTTATGCTCCCTACGACCTGTTGCCAGTCAATTCGGTCGTCGCGGATCGTAACGAGTTACAACTCAATGTGCCAAAGGGAGTATATGAACCTGGCGATTGGCTTTCGTATTTGGATCGAGAGTATCAAATTAAATCGTTGACTCCTGATACGATTACAACAGAACAAAGCATTAAAACGGGGGAAGCCAAAGGCAGCTTGCGACGTGTGTATCCAGCCGGTCCATTGGGAGATGAGAGCGAGGGATCCGTGGGCGTTGGGAACTACCGCATGCATGTACGCACGGTGACCCTTGAGCGAGACGTGGCGAGGATTCAAGCTGGCGACATCGTCGATTTGCTATATGACGCCGGACTCGATCAGAAGATGCCGGTTCATCGCATCGAACGGAAGCAAGGCAAAACGGAGGTTCATTTTTTGGTGCGTCATAACCAGCGAGTGAATCCGCCGCAGTTTGTGTCATTTCAGTCACGCAGTCAACGGATGCCTACGCCGGTTGCAATTGTAATGATTTTGAGTATCGCAACTTTCCTCGGCTGGACGCATGGGATGCTGATAACGAAAGTACCTCTACAACCTTTCGTGGTTACACTCTGCGGTCTTTTGTTCTATCGCGGGTTGTCTCGCTATGTTACGGGCGATCAAGAGCAGGGGTTTGGAAGCGAGTTCCCTGAAGTCAAAGAGTATGCAAAGGGAGGTTTTTTCCGTTTGTTGACCGGCGACAGCTACAGCTTTGACATTCCGATGCCCTTTGTTTACATGGCCATCATTGGCGTTATAGCCGCCATATTTCTAAATAAGACGATATACGGGCGCTACATTCTAGCGCTGGGGCGAAATGAACAGGCGGCTCGATTTAGCGGGATTAGCACCGATCGAATGAAGATCGTGGCCTACATGATATGTTCATTCTGCGGCGGTGTAGCTGGAATCCTCTTTTCGTTTGATTTGAATTCTATTCAACCCTCGGGACACGGCGAATTCTACGAGCTGTACGCGATTGCAGCAGCGGTGCTCGGTGGTTGCTCGCTTCGCGGCGGTGAAGGTTCTATCTTGGGCGTGATCATTGCGGCTGCGGTGATGCGAGTATTGAACAATGCGATCAATCTTGTGGAAGGTATCGACACGACGATGGAGTTTGCAATTATTGGAATGGTGATTTTGCTGGGTGTCATCGCTGACGAGTTGGTGCGCCGTTACGCAGCCAAACGGCGAGCTCTTGCGACCATTCGGGATACAACGGCGGAGTAGGGCAAGTGTCGGATTGAGGTGTAAATCGACTCGTTCGACGTTCCATGCAATTAAGGGTGGAATGGTTAGTGTGTCGTCAAAGCTAATTCTTGGGGTGCGACGGAACTCCAGTCTACTGTCAAATGCGGTCACCGATCGACTAGAAGTTCGTCGTAGAGGTTCAATTTTATCCGTTTTTGCGGTGTGAAGAAGCACTGTGGGGGGCAAGAGTGATTGCGGTGACGATCCTACGCCCCTGCTGTCAGCGAATACCGAAGATTAGATTGCCACAACAACCGTGAATGATTTCAGGATCCACCCTGGTGCCCGCTATGTTCGGCGCTATTCCTTAGGCGGGTTGAAGCACCCCAGAGTACAGCCGCAAGTTTTGTTGTGAAGGAAACAACGAAAAGAACGCCAACAACCAGCGATAGGCCTG
>JANMNR010000365.1:0-7430 GCA_031368325.1 Pirellula sp. | reverse complement strand
AGGCATGCGACGCTCACAATAGACATGACGGTGACGTAGGCTTGCCAAACATACACGTTGCGATCGCGAGCCATAAAAAACCTCAAAAAGTCTGAAAAGATTGAACAAGGGGGAGATGCGCCGTAGAGATCGGACAAACGTTTTGTTCGAACTCCTTGGGGTAAGCTATCGCTTTCGTAGCCTTCATCTATCCCTAGCATCCTAAATCCCGGCGGTACAGCCGTCAAACATTCTCCAGCCGCTGTGCCCAAATTCCTCAAAACAAGTAGCGTTGATGCCTACTTTTTTTGCGATGGTTCGTGCCAGCTCATTCTACTTTGTCCGACTAATCGGATTCTGCCGGTCGCAACGACCCATCCTGTACTGGCCCTCCCAATTCACGAAATCCGATTTCTTGTTCGCAACTTCGAACGTCCTCAATTATCATTGAGTCGCAGGACTCTACTTATTTTCACCGAGTGCATTTCATGAAATACCAAACGAATCCCCCCAATTATTTCGTCGTACTACTCGTTTGTTTGCTGGCAGGCAGCATTTGCCTAACCAACCGAGCCGACGCTGAAGTCGGTAACGGCGAACTGGCCTCGGCGGGGCTTGTAGTGCACTGGCAAGCCAATATCGGTGGTGCACCGCTTGCTAATGGTGCACAGAGTTTTGTTCTCTGGTCACACACCTCCGAGAAACGCGAGTATGTCACCGTTCGCAATGGCAGTCGCATCGTCGAACGCATTCGAGGGGAAGAGGTCGACCAAGCTACTATCAACAGTGCGATCGTCAGTGGGGAAAAACTTCTAAAGACGCCAAGACTTGGACTTGAGGGGGCACAAAAGAAAGCAGAAAAGCTTGTTGCGACCTACAAACTGCTTGGCCGAACACTCGATGTCGAACCCTTTAGCCAACAACTCGTTTACGCTGTCTCTCTTACAAACAATGGAATCGTCGAGACCTTGGATGCGGAAACGGGGGCGGTCATTTGGCGAACTGAAGCGGGCAAATCAACCCTGCCTATGTTCGGTCCCGGCGTTTCTGACGACTACGTAGCAGTTACCAACGGCAATACTCTGTACGTTTACGAATTAGCAACGGGAAACATCGTAACCACTCGGAAACTGATTCATACCCCCACCGCTTCTCCGACCGTATTACGAGACAAAGCAATCGTTCCCTCCATCGATGGTCGCCTTGTTGCCTACGATATCAAAAAGGAAGTCATTGCACCTGGCGTGTTGCGAACCGGAACAGAAAATCGGCTCGGTATTACCATTTCGGCCAATCATCAATTCCTAAGCTGGCCAACGGGCAATCGTTTGGTCCAAGCCCGCATGGACAAGCTGCCTGTACTTTGGAACAGCATCAGCGTGCGTGAGCCTATCCTATCGGGTCCAGTTGCAACACAAAACGGCTTTCTTGCCTGCACAGAGGCTGGGACCGTTTTTCATTGCTCGACGGTTCGCGACGATGCTTTATTCTGGAAAACTCGCTTGGCAGTACAAGTTTCTCAGTCGCCATTAGTGAGCAAAGATCTCGGCTTTATTCTGAGCGACGACGGATTTTTGTTTGCCCTCAGATTGGAGAACGGAGTCGACGCATGGGGGTATCAACCCGGGAATATACGAAACGTGGTTGCAGTCGGAAAGAAACATGTCTACGCAAAAGACTCGCGAAACGCACTGGTTGCCTTTGACTTGGCCACCGGTGTGGAGGCCGCACGAACCAACTTGATTCTTCCGGATGTGCTGCCAAATTCTGTCACCGACAGGCTACTGTTCATTACCAAACAAGGGCAAGTGACCTGTCTGCGCGAAAGCGATGCACTATCCCCAACCTTTGCTACCGTTTTCTCCGGCGAAGCAGCAACACCTGCGAAAACCACCAAGCCGGAGACCAAACCAACCAAAGTTATCGAAGAGGACAAGAATTTGTTTGGTGAAGCGGGAACGGACACAATGGAAGGCGACGATCCGTTCAAGGACAAGCCTTAATCATCCCCTAAAAGTAACGCCCAGATACAGAGAGCGGATTGGATCGAACCGATTCCACCGATCCTGTTGCGATGACCTTTCCTCCGCTCGGGCCAGCCCCAGGCCCCAATTCAATCAAATAGTCTGCTGCACATATCATCTGCTGATTGTGTTCTATCACCAGCACGCTGTTGCCGCAATCGATCAAGACATCGATACACCGAAGCAGTTTCTCTATGTCGTTAAAGTGTAGTCCTGTGGTAGGTTCATCCAGGACAATCAATTTGCCCTTCGAGGCCGATTTCTCCGCTCCCCTTTTGCTAATCTCAAGATGACTTGCGAGTTTCAATCGCATGGACTCGCCCGCGGATAAAGTGGAAAGACTCTGACCAAGCGGTAGGTAGCCGAGCCCGATTTCAACAAGCGGTGCCAACCTGTCCTGCAATTTGCCGTTCCCGCGAAAAAAAGCTATTGCTCTCTCCACTCTCATTTCGAGTACTTCGAATATGTTTAAGTCGCGAAACCGAACCTCAAGCACCGTTGGCTGAAATCGCTTTCCATCGCAGTCTTGACAGGGCAACTGCACATCGGCCATGAATTGCATGTCGATGGTGGTGAAGCCCAATCCCTCGCATGTCGGGCATCGGCCAAGTTCGCTGTTGAAACTAAAGTGACCAATTCCGAATTTGCGAGCCTTGGCATCCACCGTGTTGGAAAATACTTGTCTGATCTCGTCCATGGCTTTCGAATAGGTGACGGGACTACTTCTCGTAGAACGTTGAATTGGGCTTTGGTCGATGGATATACAACCCGAGATCAGCTCGCTGCCGAAGAGTCCTTCGAACGGAAGTCCGCGTTCAACATCCTCGTGAAGTGCCCGGCATAATGCGGGGACCAACGTGTCCAGTACCAAGGTGCTCTTGCCAGATCCGCTTGGGCCTATCATCACGGTCAGGCTCCCGAGTGGAATCTGAAGATCGGCGACTTGAAGATTGCGACCTGTAACTCCTCGAATTTCAATCCACTTGTCCCCGACAGGTTTCGCGCTCCTTCGAACTACCTGTTTCCCATTCATGTACTGACCAGTCAAGCACTTGCTTGCAACCAATTCATTGGGTGTTCCCTGAAACGTAACGCGTCCCCCGCTTTCGCCGGCATGCGGGCCAATCTCAATCACCTGGTCCGCGATGCGCATTAGGTACGGTTCGTGCTCGACCAAGACGACCGTGTTGCCCCGATCGCGAAGCCCAAGAATCGCGTTCGCAATTCGTTCGGTATCCTGGGGGTGCAGGCCCACTGTGGGCTCGTCAAATACGTAGAGCATGTCTACCAAACTTGATCCCAGCAGCGTTGTCATCATGACTCGTTGAGACTCGCCGCCGCTCAGCGTGTGTAGCGGCCTGGATAAACAAAGGTACCCTAGTCCAACCGATTGCAAGTACTCAATCCGCGCAAGCAATTGTCGTTGCGGTTCCGAAGCGAGATATCTCGAACGCTTCTCGGCTGCCCATTGTGGACTCGAGCTGCTTTGTTTCTTCGCCTCGCTCAATGTTGTTGCCTCTGAATTTGCCAGATCGAAATTTTGAGTCACCAACTGGTGAAGTTCGTCGATCGTCAACTCACATAGTTGAGCAAAAGATTGACCATGCCATTGATAAGACAGCGCACCAAAATTGAGGCGGCGACCATTGCACTGTGGACAGGTTGAGTAAGTCCGCCAGCGTGCCAAAAATGCGCGAACATGCATTTTGTACTTCTTGCGATCCAGCCAAGCAAAGAAACCGTTCAAACCACCAAAGTTCCTTTCTGGAACACCTTCGCGGATTAGTCGCCAGTGCTTCGGCTTGAGTTTAGAGACCGGGATATCAAAAGGAATCTCATACTCGCTCGACAATTCGCGAAGTTCCTCAAGTTCGTGAGCATAGGCAGGAGTACGCCACGCCGCGATGGCTCCCTCATTCAGACTAAGGGACTCGTCAGGAATGACTTTTGCCATGTCGATAGTGACTACTTCGCCGAATCCCTCGCAAGTAGCGCAAGCCCCGACAGGACTGTTGAAATTAAATAAGCGGGGCTCGCTCTCAGGGTAGTCGATACCGCAATGCTCGCATCGCAGCCCCGACGAAAATCGTCTAACAACGTAAGCATCGCCATCGACAATCATGTCTTCCCTGTGTTGATCTTGCGGGTGCGGTGCCTCGGCCTCTCCACGTACCAACACAATCGCGCAACTGTTTCCCGAATCGTCCAGCATGTCAAAAGCAGTCGCCAACGACTGTACGACACGTTCTTCATTTAGTTCCCTCCCCAATCTCAAGCGATCCACGACCACCAATGCTCGCCCGCTTTCGTCAAACTGGCCTGCGACCGCTTGGCGATCATCGTCAGCCAAATGGACTGTCTTGCCATTTGCGATGATGCGAATGAAGCCTGATGTTTGTAAATCGAAAAGCCGTTCCGAAAGGGCGGTCTTGGTCCGCCAAGTGATTTCGAAACACAAAATCGCTTTGCTTTCCTCGGCCTGCGATAGGGAATCTAATACCGTCTTTGGGTTGTGAGAATCTACTCTCCGGTGGCATTGATAACAGTAGAGGTACGCAGCGTTAGAAAACACGATACGCAATGTTTCAAGCATCTCGCAAGCGGTCCCAACGGTGCTGCGGTTGTTCCGAGAACGCATCTCGCGAACGACGGCAACGGACGGAGGCAAATTGGTCAGCGATTCGAAGGGAGGCTTATCGATGCGTTGCAGAAACTGTCGAGTGTAGGCTGAGAAACTCTCGATGTAACGCCGTTGGCCTTCTGCATAAAGGGTATTCAGGGCCAACGATGTTTTGCCGCTGCCGCTGACGCCACAGATGACGGTCAGCTTTCCGATTGCGATATCGAGATCGATCCCTTTGAGATTGTGTTGACGGGCTCCTCGAAGAGATATGAATTGAGCGGGCTCGTCCAACTAAACAACTCACTAAACCATTGGGCAAGGTGTCTACCGATATCTCGTGTAGGCCACAAGCTTTCACGTCGGAGGGGTATTGTAGTGTAACAAACCAAGCAACCCCCACGTCATCCCAAATGAACTCCATAGTTCTGCGGAAAAACCGCGAAGCGGTTTCGCATCGTCAAAGAGTCGTGCGAAACCATCGAAATTCGGGCGTTTATGTTACAAGCCCTTGATCGGTGACGGTGGCAGCGGCGGAAGAGAAGGTGGTGGTGGCAGTGGGATGTTAATTGCATTCAATTGCTGTACCGGCCCTCTTTCCGGCAAACGTCTAGTCTCGGACTCGAGGTGCAAGTCTTGAGAAAAGAACGAAGCAGACCACATTTTACCCGCAGCGGGCAAAGTCTCTTTGACGGCAACCCGATCGGTATCTTCTAAGATTGGATTTGGAGTAATGACGATTGATGCGTTGGACACCCCCATTGTCCCGAGGATACTGTTAGTGCGATGGATTCCTCTCTGTTCGTTGGCACCAAGTGCATGTCCGTGCCGCTTCGAATCGACTTGCTATCGCGTTTTCGCAGTATGCCCTTTATCCATTCGCTGCTGTTTTCACAAGTTGGTGAGAGAAATTTCATGTGGTAGGGTTGGGTTTGTGCTGAAGCTAATGACGAGGACTCTTCTGCGTTGAGTCTTCACCAAAAAACCAGGATCCTTTTCACTGTTGCGGTCGGTGTCGTGGAGCCCTTGAAGCTCAGCGGATGGGAAGCGTTACTACTGCAGGGTGCAGACATTTTGACCTGGATGACTAGCCATACGTCGCATTTTGCAAGTTCGATGGACTGCCCGTACTGATGGCAGCATTGACGCGACCTGCTTACAACAACTCCTCTGCGGTGGAATCGATGACGGCTATCTCTGTGTTAGGAACCACGGCGGCCAGGAAGGCTTTGTAGGCTGCTGCCGCCGCCCGTTTTTTGGCATGTTCGTTTGTCTGTTTCGTGTTTGTTATTACGTCAACTCATACCAAGGCGCCATGCGTGACTTCCGCAAGCCATAGGTTAATGAAGCATTCAATGTTTGGGCAACCCGCAACGAATGGGCATTGCTCTCTGAGTCGAATCGCTGGGAGTGGTTCGGTCCTCGATATCCAAAACATTCGATCCATTCCTCCGTTCCTTCATTGGCTGCTACAATAACGTGCAGTCATTTTCCAGAAGCCAAAGGAGCATTGGCGAATAATTCCACAAAAGAAAGTAACTCATGAGTAATACATCCGGCCCTCAATCTGACCCTAGCAACAATCAAAGCAGCCATTCCGGAAGGCCTCGGGGGCCTGGAAAGATCCGGATCTATAGTCATTCGGCTCTGCTCTACTGGTGGCCGGTGTGGCTGGTTGGGTACATCATGGCGGCCATAACTTTTTATCAACCAGAGGAGGTGAAGATTGGGGATGCGATGACGTATATCCACGCCAGCAGCAACTTAGGATTGATTTTTTTTGTAGTCCTTTTTCTGGTGATATTGGTGACAAACTACTCTGTCCGCGGGCTCGCGTCAGGCATCGTTATTCTCGGATTAGTACTTACTTTTGTATTGATGCTTTACTTCAACGTATGGGAATCGGTTTTCGGTTGGATTCTGAGTCACAAGATATACCTGAACATGGGTGCTTATCTTTGGATTTCAACCGTCATGTTTGTCATGTGGGCCATCGTGGTATTTGGATTGGACCGTTTAAGTTACTGGGAAATCGATCCAGGCCAGTTGACACGCGACTCGCTGATGGGCTCCGGTTCCAAGAGCTACAACACGCAAGGCATGACGCTTGAGAAACACCAGGACGATCTGTTCCGGCACTGGCTGCTTGGTCTAGGCTCCGGTGACCTGCAGGTGATGACGTCCGGTGCGACACGCGAGCAAATTGACATTCATAACGTGCTCTTCGTTGGCCACAAAATCATCGCCATGCAGCGACTCATTGCCGAAGTGCCTGAAGAATAGATTGCGACGGAATCAAGCGAGTGCGTCACATACCATTTGTTGTTGTCGACGAATCTCGTAAAGCAAAATTCCGGCTGCAACGGCCGCGGGTTGCGTATTGCATTTACCATAAGTCGGAAATCGGACCTTGCAATCGGAGAGTGCAGCCAACGCCGGATCAAGGCCATGAGCATCGCTTCCCATCATTAAACCGATGGGGCGTTTGAGCTTGCAGTTAGCGACCTCCTGCTCCGACTTTGGCTCACATGCGAGCAAAGTTAGCCCCGTTGCCCTAAGTTGGCTGGCCGCTTGTACTAAATTCGGAGTTTGGACGATGACTAGTTGGTTGACAACTCCCATCGATGCGCGGGCGACTTGTGTAGTCACTTGAGCTTGGCAATACTCGCCAATCACGACGGCAAACGCACCAGCGCATTCGCAACTTCGCAGGATGGAAGCGAATTGAAAGGGGTCTTGAAGGCGATCTACCAAGACAACAAGAGGCAAGAGGGTAACGTCATCAACCGTTTCTAATCGGGTTCGGA
>JANMNR010000362.1:0-5629 GCA_031368325.1 Pirellula sp. | reverse complement strand
GTTCAAAGAACAGGCTGTTCCACAATGGTTGATTTGCAATTCACGCTTGGTTTTGGAATAACTTGTTTTACCCCATCTGGCCACGTTATCTCTACTTGCTCTAACGTTTCACTTTTAGGAAAACCGAAGTGGATTGAATAGGGATTTTGGGACAAGTAGCTACCACCACCAACGATGGTTCGCAGGTAGCTCTTCTTGTTTGTTTTAAACACCACTCGCGCACCAATGCAGTCGCGATTGGAATGGGTCCCGACGAGCTCAAGCACGCACCAGTTGCCCTCGGTTTTCGATTTGTTCTCCAGGACAACGGCATTTTGGTTGACATGGGAAACTGCCAGATCCAAGTCTCCATCCGCATCGAAATCCATTACAGCCATTCCCCTGCCTCGCCATTTTTTGCCAAAGTAATTGGACGAATTCGACTGTTGTCGAATCAGCTTGCCGTTGCCGGAATTGCTCAATAGAAGTGGATATTGGTCGACTGAATTACCCGATGGAAATCGAATGACGTGACCATTTGCTACCACCAAATCTTCGTCGCCATCTAAATCCAAGTCTCCTGACACGGTTCCAAAACTGACGAACAGCGTACCGAGCGACATAATGCCTGTAGTTGCTGTGGCGCATCTGAAATTGGTATTGCCATCGTTCAGATAGAGGGCACAGGTTTCGTTTTCATAATTGGTTACCCACAGGTCGGGCTGTAAGTTGCCATCGAAATCAAATGCCGCAATTCCCATACTACCGTTTGGATTGCCTCGTTCGTCAAGTCCTACACCGCTGGAGATTCCAATCTCGTCAAACCTCTCATTCCCTTGATTGATGAAGAGGAAGTTGTACGTGGTATCATTGGCAACGTAGACGTCCAGTTTTGAATCTTGATTTAGGTCGACCAACATTACGGCAAGTCCGCGACCGTCGGAGTTAGGTTCTATGTTCATTTCGATCGGTCGAAACGTTGTATCGTTGTTGTTCAAATAGATTTGATCAGGCAGCCCTTTGAACGCCGCTGGCGCGCAAATATCGCGAGGCTCAGCAGAAGTCTTGCATTGCGGGTGTTTGTCCCATGACCAATCCGTATTGTGAGCGACGTAGATGTCGAGCGATCCATCGTTGTTGAGATCACCAAGGCCCGCACTGGTGCTCCAGAGTCTGTCAGTCAATCCAGCCATCAGCGAGGACTCGATGAATGAACCGTCCCCTTGATTGACAAAGAACTGAAGCCCACCATAACCGGTCACGAGCAGGTCTGGAAATCCATCATTGTTCAAGTCACCCGATGAAACGCCGTTCGAGTAATGACCCAGGATCGCAACCCCGGAATCATGTGAGACGTCGAAGAATTTTTGCGTGGCGTTGTTTCTCCAAAGCGACCCGGGCAAGGACGTTAAAGAATGGTCTGTGCTGATTAGGCCCCCCCCAGGAAAAAAGAGATCGGGCAGTCCATCGCGATCGTAATCCAGTACCGCAACGCCACCGCCTATGGACTCGATGTAGGCGAACTCATTGGCTTCTTCGCCGTTTCGATACTTATGATTTATCGACAAAGCGCTGGTTGCATCCTCAAAGTGAATTGATGCGTCAGTGGATACCGATTTCTCGAGTTCACTAGATCGATCTGCGTCCTTAGACGGCTTGCTAGGCGGATTGCATCCCATTGTCCAAAAGCAAAAAAACAATATTGCCCCCCTTAGGCGCGCGGCACATATAGATTTACCTGCTGTACGACGGACATCCTTGTCCGTCGTGTGTTTCGGCGGACTTGGAAGTCCGTCGTACGTTATGAACTCATCTGACGCTCGCCTGATAATGCAGTAGGCACATTTCATTTTCCGTCGCTTAAAGCGAACTGCACATGGAAGGTGCGGGCGGCTTCCTCCATTTCGTATATGCTTGCAGTTTGATGTGAGGCAAAAACTCATAACCAAAAGCACCTTTCGCGATCGTTCACGAAGAAACCTATTTGCCTTTTGAGAGGAATGTCCGGTGATAGTCGATCAGTTGTTGGTTCTTTGATTTACCGTCGCCCTTGCCTTCGTAATACTCAACCAAAGCAGTGTGCGCGTCGAGATTCCCTGGGGCGTAGGAGAAAACACTATTGATCCAATAGACTCCTGTTCTTTCGGACTCATTCTCAAGAATAATCTTTCCAATTTTGATCCGTGCGTCAGAGTCGCGCGGATCCTTGTTGATACGTTCCTGCAAAACGGTTACTTGGTCTAAGGCGAGTCGCGTTGCGCGGGTTCGTTCGAAGTTTTCATCGGCTTCTTTCTTCATTCCTAGCCCCCGCAGAGCCACCGCATAGGAATAGCGAGCGATTGAATCCAATGGAAAGGCGGCAAGTGCTAACTCCAGGTACTTTTTGCCTTCAGAAAATTGCCCAATTTCAGTTTGGATACAGCCAAGCTCAGATGCAGCAACGAATCGCTCGGGAGTCTCGTCGACGGACAAAAACGAACGCTTAATCTGCTCTTGATCCGACTCCAACACCGTCAATAGCAGCGAGCTTGCCTTGTCCATGTCACCTAGCGACTTATAGCACTGCGCCATTCCTGTCTTTGCCGCCAAAGCAGAAGGGCCTAGATCGCATTCTCGGTAGAACTCCAATGCTTCTGCCGGCCTTCGTTGTCGTAGCAGCAATCGTCCCAAGCTGTATTTTGCGTTGACGAACTTTGGATTCTTTTTTGCGGATTTGCGGTACTCGACTTCTGCCAAATCCGACTCACTCAAGTGTTCGTGAATGCGGGCCAATCGATAATTCGGCAACGGGGAAAGCGGATAGTCTCGCTCCCATGCGAAAAGGAGTTTTCTCGCTTCCGCAAATCTAGAGAGCGAGACGAGACCGTTAGAATAAGAATCGACCACCTCGGATACCTCGACATCTGGCTCGCTCAACCAGAGGTTGATTTCCTCTTCCATCTGTTTGGTCATCTGCCCGATGTTCACCAGTGCGAGTGTCTGCTCCCGTTGTAGCTTTCGAGGATCGTACCCCCGATCAAAAGCGTTCTTTAGGCAGGTACTCATGAGCTCAAGATTGCCTTGATGTCGAGCGGATCTTGCTCGCAAAAAATCGGTGTGGGGATCGGAAGAAATCGACTTGGATATCGAAAGCCACCAATCCGCTTGCGTGGAGTTATTCTTTGCAAGTGCATTGCTGGCGATGGAATTCGCCAATCCGGCAACGCCACCACTCCAAACAAAGATTGATATCAGCAGAATCAACACGGTCGACAAAAGAACCGTCCGGCGCGACCAGAAACCACGGTGTCCAAGATTTGCTGCCGCCCAGTTTTTGTTAGAGGACCGTTTCCCTATACTTCGATTCACGTTTGCCCTTTCAAGTCGAGGCTGAATCAGTTGGGTGGAAGTCAATCAAGCGAATACCAAAAAAAACCGAGGCGATAAAGCCTCGGTCTAGGAATTCAATTTCGATATGGATGAGACTTCTTAGAGGAGTTTCAGCATTTCATTCGCTTTGGCTTTGATCTTGGCTGGGTCCTTTAAGGTCATGATCGAATCGACCATTGGTGATAGCGCTTTGGCCTTGGCCGCATCTTCAGTACCGATTTTATCCACGTACTGCTGCAGAAGCATCCCGCCACTTCCGACTGGTTCGCCTTTGGCTGCAAGCTCAGTCAATGCCGATTTCAACATTTCCACTGCTGGAGGAACAACAACCTTTGTCGATACTTCGCTGTTTCCTCCGCAACCATACACACTCAATAGAATCATGCCGAGCACAATCGGTTTCAAAATTCGCATCTATCGCCTCTTCGAACAGGAAGTACTAAAAAAATGAGACTCTGGAACCATGGAACCAGAGTCTCTTTGGAATGACGAACCTTACTACTCAATGTTACCGATGTCGCCTGCGAATGCACTTCCAAGGGCTTGATAGGTGGTTAGGTTAACGGTGTTGCTGATGAACTGAACCGATCCATCTCCCATCGCATGTTGAGCACCGCCGGAGTGACGGCTTCTTGCAGGGAAAATACCTTGAGCATCCGCTTGACCGCATCCAGTGCACTCGTGAACTGCTGGGAATCGCCAATTTGGCGGTGCCATGGTATTGATTGCCCCGTTGTAGAAACCAGGAGCCGCCCAACGGAAACCAGCAAAGGTCAGTTGGTTAGAAGCTGTAGAACCTGCAGCCAAACCTGCCGCACCGTAAGCATCCAAATTGGCTTGGGTAATAAATCTTTTCGATATTGGAGCATTTGGAAACGCAACACCGCGAACTACGTCACCCATATTGGTCAAAGTGGTATTGTCGCCGTCACCCTTAACAAACTCCGCCAACATGATCGTGTTGGAAAGACCGTCCGTGCAGTCGCCAAACTTGTTGTAAACATCGCGTTGAAAGAAACCGTTTCTGAAAGCCGCCGTAACATTCCATCCAGCATTGGACCCTTCGCTAACGCCGTAGTTGCTCCAACCGGTGTCTGTTGTACTTGGGTAAGCTCTATCAGACGGGCAAACGAAGCCCGGAATCCTAAATCGGCCTAGGGTCAACGCGGAATTGGTTTGGCCCGGAAGAACGGTTGCGTCGTAGTGATACTGACGGAATGTAAATTGATTGAAAAGGCTTCCTTGTTCGATGTTGGGAAGAATTCCAACCAAAGCAGAATAGCCGTTCCAAGAGCCGGTCTGTTGGGCAGGAGCTGTCGCGGTGTCGAACGCGGGTGATGCAGTTCTTGGCATCGCTTTAAAGGCACTTTCATAAGTGTGGTAAGCGAGCGCCAACTGCTTAACATTATTTCCGCACTGCATTCGCCGCGCCGCTTCACGCGCCGCCTGTACAGCTGGCAAAAGAAGACCCACCAAGATACCGATGATGGCTATCACCACCAACAGTTCAACCAGCGTAAAACCGCTTCGAATTCGCTTCATAAAAATAACTCCAGGGAAAAGTAGCCAAAAGAATGACAAGCGTGATGGACGGAATTTCCGCCTTACTCAAATTTTACGATTCATAGCGCCCTATTGTCAAGCGAACCAATCGTCATAAATGCACGAAGAGTTAAGAAAAACAAACCGTTTTGGTTTTTTGTGGTTGACGACATTAACCATGCGTCAGTGTTTCAGCTTGCTTTTCTGCGACAGCCATTCGGGCTGGTTTGTAGACTCGCAGGTCCCAATCTGCTTGCTTTGGCAGATACTCTGGTGACGTAGCTTCCTCGAGTTCGACTGCAAATAGCGAACCTGGCGGCGCTGCATTCCACCATTTCTCCAGCGTATCATGCAGCTGCTTTCCATTGGATTCCCAGAGGGAATAGGGTGGGCAACAGAATACGACCCAAATTTGGTCCGGGCTTTGACTGAATCGTGCGCAATTTCCCGGCAGTCCTTTGGACCAGTCTAGGACATCGGTCTGGATTACTTCGACCGAACCGGTAACGCCAAGCGATTTTGCATTGGTTTGAATCTCTCTTGCAGCGGACTTGAGGATTTCAAACACGATCCCTTTCGCAGCTCCACGTGAGACAGTTTCAAAAGCGAGCACTCCGGTACCACCGAATAAATCGAACGCAATGGCGTTCTCAAACGTACCACCTAGCAGGCTCATGACAGCTTCGCGCGTACGATCCTTCATGGGTCTCGTTCTCGGGTCTACCGCAAATTGAATCTT
>JANMNR010000311.1:0-7388 GCA_031368325.1 Pirellula sp. | reverse complement strand
AATGCGACTGCTGCTCGACCGTTCAGCTCTATGACCTTGCTGAAGTCATCAATGGCCTTGGCATGTTCCCCTTTTTGGAAGTACACGTAGCCGCGTCCCATGGTTGCGGGGATGAAACTGGGGTTGAGTTCGATCGCTTTTGAAAAGTCGCCAATGGCTTTATCAAGATCGCCTTTGACTTTGTATGCCGTCGCGCGTTGTTGGAACACTCCAGGATTTTTGTCGTTTAGTTCGATCGCGGCTGAGTAATCTGCGATCGCCTCATCTACCTTGCTCAACTGCAAATAGGCAGCCGCTCGGTTGATGTAGGTGGCTTCAGTTTTGTCTCCTTTCTCAATGGCCTTTGAAAAGTCCTCGATCGCTTTTTCATAAGAATTGGTTGCCGTAAGGAATAGTGCTCGGCTTGAGTAGGCGTTGGCGGAATCGTAGCCGAGTTGAATCGCCTCGTCGAAATCACGGAGTGCCAAGTCGCTGTTGCCTCGCGCCCACTGGGCTCCAGCTCGCAATGTAAAGTAGCGTCCGATTTTTGGATTTGCTCGGATCACTTCGTCGTAGGTTTCGACCGACTCTGCTAACGTCACTAGGTTTGTTTTTTCAATCGCCCCTTTGATTCCGCGGAAAGTACGTATCAGAAAAGTCTTTTCCCGTTCTTCGAGGACGGTTAGCAGGTCCCCTTTCTCGATCACATCCACCTCCTTTTCTCCAATCGTCAATCGGAGTTCAACGCGGGCGACCATCGGCTCGGCGAAAATCTTTTGGGGTGGCTGCATTTCGGGCTTTTCTTGACCGATTGCAAAAAGCTCGAAGGAAAAAAGTCCAATAAATGCAATCAAGGATAGAGTTTTCGATCGTGGATCAGGCATTTCAACTGCACTTTTGATTGTTTTGAGCTCTGGGCACTTAGAAGCATCCGCCGATAATTTTACCCTGAAATCGTTGTTTAAGGGAAATTTCTGGCATATTCCAAAGGGCGTGTGGACAGACTGCACGAGCGGTGCTTTGAATCACAATGCCATGGGATGCGAATCGGACTTTGTCGTTTTATTTCAGATTGGAGCGTTGACGCTACTTGGGGGGGGATTAGAGTTTTGAATGAAGCATTTTTAACGGTCATTCGTTTTATAATGATTGGTTCGACAATCCTCGTTGTTTGGAGACTACTTTGATGAAGCATCGTGTAACCTGGCTTTCGGTACTACCGCTGGCCTTGGCTTTGGTAAATCTCGCTGAAGCGGGGTTTCGTTGTGGTGGCTGCAGTGACCCATGCCGTCCTAGCCGTATTCACGCGTTCGCACATGCAAACTCGAGCGTAAGTGGTGTTGGTAGTGGCTATGCTGGCTACTCCATTGTGGAAGCGAGTCCGGCATCGTGCGGTGCTGTCGCTCCGGACGGTTCTTATGGAATGACTTATGGTCCCGGATTCAATGTAGCTCCCAATACCGGTTTCGGGATTGTGCAATCGACGGTTGTGATGCAAGCCGGCCCACAAGCTGTTATGCAAACTCCGGCGATGATTGCACCGCAAGTCGTTTGCGAACCCATCACAGGATACCGAACGGTGATGGAGTCCACGTTTGTGACCGAAACGCAGTACGTCAACGTAATGGAGACCAAACAAGAAACACGCACGCGTGTTAAAAAGGTTTCCAAGTCGGTTCCGGTTACCGTTGCGGACTTCCGCACCAAGACGGTCATGGTTCCAACCACAGAGACAAAGACCATTGACTACACCGTTTTGGTACCAGAGCATTCGACGAAAACGGTTGACGTAACGGTGACTGTTCCCGTTTGGAACGAAGTTTCAGAAAACTACACCGTCAAAGTTCCAACAATCAGTGACGTTAACGAGACTTACAACGTCAGTGTTGCACGCCTCAAAGACGAATCGTTTTCCTACACAGTCTACGTCCCACAGACTGAAACCGTGACTAAGATGCAAACGGTGAACAATGCGGTTCCTGTCGTCAAGACTCGAACGGTTCAACGCACTGTTCCAAGTTACTCGACGCAATCCGTTACAAAAGACTATGGGCATTGGGAAACAATTGTTGAAGAAGTTGCTGGCTCGAGTTATGGAGCTGCACCGGCTGTTTTGAGTGCTGCATCAGGGATGATGAATGGCTATAGCAATGGTTGCGGCAACAGTGTCATGGCAACTGCAGCGGTGTCTGGTGGCGGTTGCGGCAACGGACTCTTCGCTGGTCGTTCCCGAGTTTGCGGATGCGTTAAAAAATCGACCAATTGTGGCTGTGGTTCGCATGCGACATCGTCGTGCGGTTGCAGTGCTCAGGTGAGTTCGGCTTGTGGCACGCCCAACGGTTGTGGTTCATCGATGAGTACAGGCTGCAACAGCAACACTGTTGTCTGCGGAAACGTTATGAACAGTGGTTCGATGATGAGCGGCTACAGTGCAGGCACTATGATGGCGCCAGCACCTGCAACCAGGACAACAACCCGTCGCGTCTGGGTACCGAGTGTTGTCACCGAAGAAGTTCCTGTTGTAACCAATACGGTAAAAAACGAAGAAGTTGCTTACACGGTTTACGAACAGCAAAGTACGCAGGTCCCCTACGAGAGCACTTCTGTCGTTTACCGACCTGAACAACGTACAGGCACTAAAAAAGTGGTGGAATATGTGTCGGAGCCACGGACACGGACTCGCAAAGTCGTCTCCTACACAGATGAACAGCGGACCCGCACACGTCGCGTGCTCAGTTATACGACACAGACGAAGCAAGAAACGTATCCAGTGGTGACGTACAAGACGGAAAAAAAGTCCAAAGATATCTCCTACGTAGTAAATGTCCCGACTCAATCGGTGGAGGCATTCGAAACCACACGGTACGAAACTATGACGGAGGATACGCTTGAGGATTATGTTGTAACCGTCCAAGTCCCTTCGACCAAGGAAGTCCAAGTTCAGGTTTGCAAAATGGTTCCTAAACTTGTTGCTTACACGTTCAACCCGTGTGGAAATGCGGCTAATTCGAGTGGCTACGCGACCAGCGGCGCCACTGGTTTCGGCTGTGGAACTCCTACACCGACAGCCGGTGCGGGCTCCAACTGCAATTGTAGTGCCCCGATTGGGGTGCCCTCAAAGTGCAGTTGCGCAAAGTAAATTGTCTAGAAGACTAATTTTCAACTGATTTTTCGAAACCCGCAGAGTTTACTCTGCGGGTTTCTTTTTTGATGGCAAAATGACGATCTTTCGCTGTTGGATGCATTTGGGTATCATCTCCGCAAACGGAAAATCATTTCTCTCTTGTCGAAGACGGCAACATGCCCCATTCTCAAATTGGCCCAATCGCTGTTTATTTCCCCGAAAGAGTGGAAACAAACGAACAGCTGCAAGCGGAAAACCCCGACTGGGACGTGCCGCTCATAGCAGAGAAGACTGGAATTGCACTCCGGCACATAGCAGCTCCCAACGAGACTGCTTCTGACTTGGCTGTAAAAGCATGCCAAAAACTCTTTGCGGAACACAACATCGATCCGAAGAGCATAGATTTCTTGTTGCTTTGCACACAAACTCCCGACTATCCACTCCCTACCACAGCCTGCTTAGTCCAGGACCGTCTGGGATTAAGCACGCACTGTGGCGCATTGGATTTCAATCTAGGCTGTTCCGGTTTTGTTTATGGCCTTTCACTTGCTCAGGGGTTGATCGCCAGCGGGCAATGCAAACGTATACTGCTTGTCACTGCGGAAACTTATTCCAAGTACATTAAACCGGACGACCGTTCCCTCAGGACGATTTTTAGTGATGCCGCTGCTGCAACGCTCATTGAGGCAAGCGTTTTCCCTGCTTTGTCGCGTTTCGAATTCGGAACCGATGGTAGCGGAGCAGACACGTTGATCGTCGCCGATGGTGGGGCTCGTTCCAAAGAAGACGCAATCACTCCGAGACATCGAAAAAGGTGGTCAAGCCGGCTTTACATGGACGGGCCGAGCTTGATGAGCTTTACGATAGGTGCAATACCGCAATTGGTTCGCGATATGGTTGGCAATGCAAACCTGCAGCTGTCGGACATCAGTTACTTTCTTATGCATCAGGCCACAAGGAAAATGTTGGAGCATTTGCAAACCGCCCTGTGTGTTTGCGATGAACAATTGCCGATTCGACTTCATGACCGGGGGAACACCGTTTCTAGTACCCTTCCCATTTTGATTCGAGATCTCAGAAACGAGGGAAAGCTGATCCCCGGTAGCCAAAATGTACTCGTGGGATTTGGAGTTGGATGGTCCTGGGCAGGCTGTCTGTGGAAGGTTTGAGAGAGAGTTTGACCGGGCAAGTGCCTGTTTTCGTAGAGTTAATGATTTGCTGACGATGCGGTTACATCGTATCGTTAGGAGCGAATCAATGATGCAAAGCGTGACATACAAGATTTCAAACACTGAAAACGCGCTCGGGGTGGTTCAACTTACCGACGCCCAAAAAGCCCCCGTTAGAGTTGGAGCTGTTTCCTATTTGAACACTAAGCCGCTCATTTATGGCCTAGAAAGTGCCATGAATGTTGATGATGAATTGAGCTTGGAACTGCCTAGTAGACTGGCAGCTAATCTTGCATCGCAAGCGATCGACATTGGTCTCATCCCAGTTGTAGAGTATTTCCAGAATCCTGAGTTCTCGGTTGTGTCGGATGCTGTAATTGCTTGCCGCGGTCCGGTTTGGTCGGTTCGAATCTTTTTTCGTTGCGATCCCTCAGAGGTTCGAACGCTGGCATTAGACGAGGGATCAAGGACCAGCGCAGCGTTAAGCAAAGTCCTGTTCCATGCAAGATACGGTTTTGTTCCTGATACCATTCCCCTACCGATGTCGGACGATCCCATCACGGCCCAGGCGGATGCGGTTTTGGTTATCGGAGATCGTGCAATGCACCCTGATTCGTATCGCCCTGCTTTTCAAAGCGATTGGGATCTTGGTCAAGTCTGGTTTGAAGAGACTGGATTGCCTTTTGTTTTTGCAATGTGGGTTGCTCGAAACGAGTCTTTTGCGACGGAACGTTGGCGGTCCACTCTCGAAAGCACTCGCGATGAAGGATTGAAGCATATCGAGGAGATCTCAAACATAGCATCGGAGCGTTACAATCTAACCTCATTGCAATGCCAAGATTATTTAACTAACTACATTCGTTTTTTCTTGGGTTCGGCTGAGCGTGCTGGACTTGCCGAGTTTCGACGCCGCTGTGAAGCATTGGGGCTCATTTCGAACCCAGTTCAAAGGACATAGATACATCCAAATGGTCACTACAAATCAAAACGTCTCGTCAATCTTGGGGCGTGTCCTTGACGGTGAGAGATTATCGAAGGAAAACGCCCTCGTGCTTTTGGAGAGTCGTGAACTGGCTGCAATCGGTTCGGCCGCGAATCAGATCACTGAACGTTTGCATCCTGAGGGCTTCCGTACCTACAACATCGATCGCAACATCAACTACACCAACATCTGCACAGCGGTCTGCGACTTCTGCGCCTTTTATCGCTCTCCCAAGAGCGGTGAGGGGTATGTTCTGCCGCGTGCAGAGCTACTTGCCAAAGTGCAAGAAACGGTCGAGTTGGGCGGCAACCAGATACTAATGCAAGGTGGTTTGCATCCAACTTACACTCTGGAATGGTACGAAGAACTCTTGCGAGATATCCGTAGCAATTTCCCGATGGTAAACGTACACGGGTTCAGTCCGCCAGAACTTCATCATTTTACCAAGGTAAACAAACTGCCGATACGAACGGTTTTGGAGAGGCTCAAAGAAGCGGGGCTTGGTAGTATTCCTGGTGGTGGCGCTGAAATATTGGTAGACCGGGTGCGCAGCGAAATCACACGTGGAAAAGTTATGACGGACGACTGGCTCAATGTGATGCGTGTTTGGCATGAGCTTGGAGGAATTAGCACTGTAACTATGATGTTTGGGCACGTCGAGACACTCGCCGAGAGGGTCGAACACCTTGATCGCGTGAGGCAACTTCAGGACGAAACCCAGGGCTTCACCGCATTCATTTGTTGGACTTTCCAACCGGACAACACGGAGTTGTCGCATATCCCGCCAACGGGCTCCTTTGAGTATCTGAAGACGCAAGCCGTTGCTAGGCTTTACCTGGACAACGTACCGAACATCCAAAGCAGTTGGGTAACTCAGGGGTTGAAAATTGGACAGCTAGCGTTGGCATATGGCGCGAATGACATGGGTTCGCTAATGTTAGAGGAAAATGTCGTTGCTGAGGCTGGGACCGTGCATTTCCTGACGTTAGACCAAATTCGAGCAGCCATCGAAGAATATGGTTTTGAGGCCCGCCAGCGCGATGTTCGTTATCAACTGGTTGACGAGTCGTTGGAACAACTAGCTGTCACCGCGAATAGAAAACGAAACGCGGAGCAACAAATCCCAAAGCTGGTTGAGATAGCCATTCCCTGATGTAAAGCTGGTAAGGCACTCCCGGGGCCGTAGTTGAGGATTGGCAAAGTTCACTTTTGATTAGCTGTTTGCTCTTTGAACGTACTTGGCCAGGATATCTGTTTCCAAATTGACCTGATCTCCCGCTTGCAGGCTTCCTAGGGTGGTGTTGTTCAGCGTGTGCGGAATGAGTGCGATGCTGAAATACGAGTCAGTTGCGTCCACTAAAGTCAGGCTCACACCGTTGACTGTAATCGACCCCTTGGAGGCCATTTGTCGTAAAAGGTTTGGCGGGGCCTTGAAGTAAAAGTTAGACCACTGTCCATCGTCGCTCCGTCGCTCTAGGACCCCCTGTCCGTCAATATGCCCGGTGACAAAATGGCCACCCATTCGATCACCAACTCGCAATGATCGCTCGCAGTTGGCAGCATCCATCACTTCGAGTTGGCCTAGGCTCGTTTTGGCAAGTGTCTCTGCTCCCAATTCGAACCAACATCGCGTTCCTTCGATTGCGATCACTGTGAGGCAGCAACCATTCAATGCAATGCTGTCGCCAATACGAACGCTCTCGGCGAGAGACCCAAGATCAAAGCCCATTCGCTTGCCCGTTCCCTCAGTAACCACTTCCACAAGCGTTACCTTGGCTTCGACCAATCCCGTAAACATTATCGAAGGAGCCTTTCGTGATTACTTAAGATTTGTCGACAGAATTTGCGGCGGCCATCAAGCGGGTCGCTTCTAGAAGTTCAATGATTTGCGGTACCGTGAGTTGCTCGGCACGAAGGTTGGGTGCCAATTCGAGCTTTTCTAAAATTTCATCGACTTGTGACTTGGTAAGAGCGTCTTGGGTCGCGGTGAAAATTTGGCTCCTAAGGAACTTTCGACGATGAAAAAAGAGCGCACGCAACGTGGAATGATAATACTCAAGGTCGACGATTCGCTTTCGTTTTTCAGGATTGGGCGTGACGCGAATGATGGCAGAGTCGACTTTGGGGCTGGGCC
>JANMNR010000280.1:0-22148 GCA_031368325.1 Pirellula sp. | reverse complement strand
CCAATCCATTCGTAGACGTTGCCGTCGGCCTTGAACACCGGTACGCCCCTCACGCTAAACCAACGATAGTCGCCCGCCTGTGTACGGACTCTGAACTTGTTCAAGTGAATCGTTCGGGTCTCAAGCGAATGTTTCCAGAGTGAGACGGTGCGATCGCGATCGTCCGGATGGATTGCATCGAGCCAACCCCAATCCGATTTTTGCTCGTCGGTCTGTCCCGTGACCACGCGCCAAGCATCTCCAGCGAAAACAACCTGACCATCGGGATTCGTTTGCCACACTACCGTAGCGCTGGCTTCGGTGAGTGCACGATAGCGAGCTTCGCTTTCGCGCAAGCGTTCTTCTGCATGTTTGCGATCGGTGATGTCGCGAATGACACATACACTGTGGAGCGGGCGACCATCGGAATCGATTACCATCCGTGCGGTCACGGCGACCCATTTTATGGAACCGTCTTTGCATACGTAACGACCGTCATTCTCGTAAAGTGATGTGCCATCGCATAGGAAGCCATCATGTAATTTACTGTCATGCAACAAATCATCCGGATGCGTGAGTTGCGAGACTTTCATCTGCAGAAGTTCTTCTTCGGAATAGCCAGTGATCTCGGACATGACTGAGTTCACTTTCGTAATACGCTCATCTGGCCCTACGTAGACCATCCCAGTCGGCGACTGGTCGAATGCGATGCGGTGTAATTGCTCGCTATACCGGATTTGCTCCTCGGCCCGCTTTTGGTCCGTGATGTCCCTAGCGATTTTAGATACGCCGACAATACGACCCGCCAAATCCAGTACAGGCGAAATACTCAGCGACACATGAATCAACCGACCATCTTTCTGCACTCGCACCGTGTCCAAATGTTCGACCCGTTTTCCTTCGTTGATGCGAGCAATAATTTGGTCTTCTTCGCCAAGCTTTTCGTTCGGAATGATAATGGAAATTGGATTCCCCACTGCTTCCGCCACCGAATAGCCAAAGAGTCGCTCAGCTGAGGCGTTCCAAGTCTGAATTGTCCCTTCCAACGATTTGCAGATGATTGCGTCGTTCGACGTATCTACAATAGAAGAAAGCCGTTGAGAGGCTTGAAGCCTTTCCGCATTGTCTCGTTCCAACCGCCGTCGTTCGGTCACGTCACGGAATACCAATACGCTACCAACGACATCCCCGTGCGCGCTTCGGATCGGGGCCATGCTGTTGTCGATCGGGCGTTCTGTCTCATCTTTAGCGATGAGAACGGTCTGATTTGCTAGTCCGACTACCCCATCTTGTAACATCGCGGGCATCGTGTAGTCGATCGCAATTCGAGTGTCCTCATTCACAATGTTGAACACCTGTGTGAGCGGTGCGCCAGTCGCCTCGCTGTTCGTCCATCCCGTCAGCGACTCGGCGACAGCGTTTACGAAAGTGACTTTGCCTCCGGCGTCAGTCGAGATGACAGCGTCCCCAATGCTAGCGAGTGTCGTGCGAAGCAGTTCCCGCTCCTGTTCGAGATCGGCCA
Source organism: Pirellula sp. (assembly GCA_031368325.1). Lineage (GTDB taxonomy): Bacteria > Planctomycetota > Planctomycetia > Pirellulales > Pirellulaceae > JBKCUI01. Next base: position 20,647 of record JANMNR010000280.1, on the reverse strand, counting down.
TGGCCTGCTTCAACGCTAATGTGCGTTCCTCGACCCGTTGTTCCAAAACAGTGTTCGCCTCGCGTACCTGTCGCTCGGCTGCTTTGCGTGCAACGATTTCACTCTCCAATTCTTCCGGAGTTCGCATTGCCAAAGCTTTCGGTACCACCCGCACCAGAGCGAACACGGTGACCCACGAAACCGCCGCCGTAAGCGTTTTGATCAGCCCAGATAGCCGATACGCAGGCCACCAGAAAATGATTGCATCCATTAAGTGGGTTGAACCACAAAGCAAGATGAACGCTCCAAATAGAACGAACACCTTCTTAAAAGGGAGATCTTTCCGACGGTAAATGAAGTAACCAAGGACTAACGGAATAGCGAAGTAGGCCGACCAAACACCTACATCTGACAATATGTGTAACCAGCCATGTGCCGCTGTCCAGTTGCCGCAATGCCAGCGGGCCGGGAAGTCCGATGTGTCGAATAAATGACCAAAAAAATCCATGGGCGAATCCTGGTTGAAAATTGATGCCAAATCACTTTTCCAAATAGTTTTAACTTCGGACCGAGGCATCCATGAATAGCGTATTGCAAACGAGCAGACTGCTGGTCAATTCGTTTCCTAAATACCGTTGAGCGAACAACGGCCTAATCGCATCAGTGTAGCAAGCTTAACGCTCGAAACTGACAGATTAAGGAATTCAATCTCTTTCTTTCAACGTCGCGTTGGACGAGCCGAATAGCTGAGAAGCCCGATTCGGAGCGATAGTCAAAACCCAAATCAATCATTAAGTCATCAAACAGGCCTCGAATTTGACTGCATTTCCAGATGGTTGCAGTAAAACGTGATGCGATACGCCAAGTGCGTAACGAACGGGGAATAACCCTAGATACTGACCGTAAGCAAACAAAAACCGGCAAGATCTCTATTCGGTAAGCATTTCTTTGGCGAATTCTATCGCCGTTAGAAAATCACGAACTGCAGGTAAAACGGTTGGGGGGCTTAATAGTCCGGGCGGCTCAACACTGGTCGAAATGGGGTCATTATGATCGGCGATGACGCATGGAAGTGGTTCGTTGAACAAACCTGAGATGACTGCAACACGTGTGGAACTTGCAGTTACTTTGCGAATTGGCGCCGAACTCAAATCCCGGATGAGTCGGGCTTTGATCAAATGAAAAAGACGCGCGTGTAGCAACACCCGCGTCAGAATGGTTCTATATGGATTCAATCCAGCAACACCGGCTTATGCACCGCTCTTCTTCTTGATCGCATCACCTGTCTTCTTTACTGCATTGCCCACTGCCTTGGTTGCATCAGCAGCTTTTTCGGCTACTTTTCCGGCGACAGTCTTTGCATTCTCACCCGCGGTTTTGGCCGCAGAGTTCAATGCGTTGCCAACTTCCTTAATCTTACCCTTTACGTTCTCAGCCATGTTCTACTCCCTTTTGACGAAAGACCCAGCGTTAGCTGTCAGCGTTAAATCAACACCGGAGCTACCTCAGTGCAATTTACGCGCCTCGCTCGCGTAATCCGAACACAAGCTGATGGGGAACGTCATTTGCATTACCGGACAATACGAGCACACTCAATGAGTTCTTGAGTATCCATCCTTCACGGTCAATACAGGGAAAAATCATGGCACAACCAGAACGCAGAGTTGAGGTCGCCACCAACCTCTTCGACAACGCTGCCCCAAAAAAGATAACTGAGAGCCTAGGTCAAGCAGCCGAAACGGGTGAGGATTTAGCGATGGAACGAAGCGGAAAAGAACCAGTAAAGCCCTTAGCAAACGAGGATTTACCCGATGAAAAAGATGCGATGGCTGGCTCTGAATCGGTAGTAGCAACACTAGATCCGATTTGCGGGAAACCGGTTAAAGAAGAGAGTGCACTGCGTGTGGAACGAGATGGTAAGACTTTCTACTTTTGTAGCGATGGATGCCTACAGAAGTTTCTTTCCACCATCGTGGGCGTGAAATCGGAGAGCAAGGCTGGCAGCTGCTGCGGATAGGCAATTCATTTCGACATAACGCGTGCCTATTGGGTTTGGAAAACTGTACAGGACGCTGCGCTAAGCCGGGTCAGACACAACATACCAAGCCACTCTACCTTCGTTCCGTGGGAATTACGACGCCGTTCATCGCATCGGGCTCGTAGAGTGCCATAATCATTTGGACCCACTATTTATCTCTCATTCCGTTTCTGGAGTCGCGCTTACCCAAGTCACCGCAATGCAAATTTGGCATCGAGTCGTACCAAAGCAAAAAACGGAGTGAGTTCGAACAGTAGGAATTCTTCTATCGAACTCGTTGGGAGCAACATCGATTGGTGAGTGGCTCATTGTTTACACAGAACGAGCCGCGCGAATTTACATACCTGTGGCGTCTTTATACGGCATGCAATTTGCAACTGGGAATGTAATGTTCAGGCGATTGCAGAGTTTATTAGATCGAGATTGAAATGACGATTCAAACGATTGGGAATGGCGTTTCGAAGATTGGAGCAAAAGCCTCCGCCGCTGTGATTCGAGCTCATCGTTTGATTTCGAAGGGGACGGAAATTGCCGTGACATTTGTACTGCAGAGAGCTGGAATCAACATCGAACAGTGTGATGCCCGGAGCGAAGAACACTTGCGATCGCACATGATCGTTCTCGCTTCATGCGGACGCATGGTCGGCTTTGTGGATGAGGTTGCTGAGGATTCAATAAAACTCTTTCCGATTCCAGGGGAATATAGGCAGCCAATTATCATCCCATGGGATTGGATTGGACACATTGAATCTTGCGTTTACTTGAATAGGGACTACGAAGAAGCCACCAGGAACAATTAGGAAAATCAAATGACTGTAGAACAAGAACAATTCGTTAGGACCATGCCAGCGCAGACACAGATCAAACCAGGTCTGGAATCCGAAATGCACCCTCGTCCGCTTTACATGGCGCCGGCATACAAGGGTTCTAACAAATTACTGAATCAAGTCGCGTTGATCACCGGAGGAGACTCGGGGATTGGACGGTCCGTAAGCGTTTTGTTCGCCCGTGAGGGTGCTGACGTGGCGATAGTCTATTTGCCCGCCGAACAGTCGGATGCCGAAGAAACAGCTAGGGCTATCCAAGGTGAAGGACGCCGCGCATTATTGTTACCTGGCGATGTTGCCGGCTCGGAATTCTGTGCGTCGGCAGTAGAAAAAACTGTCGAGCGGTTCGGCAAACTGGATATCTTAGTCAACAACGCTGCGTACCAACAAACAAAAGAAAAGCTCGAGGACATCTCGAACGACGAATGGGAATTGACCTTCCGAACTAACATTTTTGGTTACTTCTACATGGCGAAAGCTGCTCTGGAAGTCATGCAAGAGGGGGCTACCATCATCAACTGTGGTTCAAGAACGGGGCTAGAAGGTAGTAAAACACTTATCGACTATGCATCTACGAAGGGCGCGATTCACGCGTTTACCAAATCGCTCGCCTTGAATCTCGCTGACCGAAAGATACGTGTTAACTGTGTCGCACCCGGTCCAATTTGGACGGTGCTCCAACCGGTTTCCAAACCAGCAGAATCGGTCGCCGAGCATGGTGCTAAAACGCCCATGAAGCGGCCTGGGCAACCAGAAGAGGTTGCTCCTGCATTTGTTTTTTTTGCATCCAACGCCGACTCCAGTTACATATCAGGCGAGGTACTCTCTGTACTGGGCGGAGAAACGACTGCTTAACATGAACGAACCTTCCAAACCTAATCCAGAGATTCCTCCTCCCCCGCAGCCAGCCCCAAAACTGCCGGACGTGGGAGATCTGCCACACCTCACGCCACCGCTTAAGGATCCGCCCCCAAGTACTCCGCAACCGACGCCGGCACAACAACCACCCGTGACTAGCACGTGGCAGTTTGCAGGTCAACGACACTCGCAATTCTGGGGGCTTCCAGGTCGAAGCCGTTCCCTATGGTGGAACAGCAGACGAGGTAGGCAGAGATGAAGTCGCGACTGAATCATGGCCTGAAGTTGCAACACAACCAATCAGTTTGGTTCCAATCGAATGGGATACCTTCGACCAATCATTGTTCAAAAGCATGCTATTGGATCATCGCCGCCAAGTCCACTCATTGGATCGTAAACCTATTGTAAATGTTGGCACGCGATGTGCTTTTGATAACCCAAACAAGGTTCGAGTCGCTATGAAGCGATTTCAACCACATGTAGTTTATGTTCAATTACCCTTAGGAGAAATACGATGCATCGTCATTTAATTGCAGGCGCGCTTGCTTGTTTTAGTTCCAACCTGTTTGCTCAGAATCTCGATAGTGCGGCAAATCAAGCCTCGGGCACAATTCAAGATGGAGTACAACGAGCTCAAGATACCGTACAACCAGCTCGAGATACCGTACAACCAGCTCAAGATACCGTACAACCAGCTCAAGATACCGTGCAACGAGCTCAAGATACCGTGCAACGAGCTCAAGATACCGTACAACCAGCTCGAGATGGCGTGCAACGAGCTCAAGACTCCGTACAATCAGCTCGAGATGGCGTACAACGAGCTCAAGAGACCGTGGACCGCAATGTTCAACAAACCTCTGACTCGTCTGTTCGCAGGGATAGCCAAAATCAGCTTACCCCGAGCGCTCAAAATCAAGGCAATGCTGCTAGCGGTCAACCGGGACAATCTAGTTCAAGTTTCCCCAACCAAAATCAACGACCTTCCACATTGCAAGGCCAGCAGAATGGGCAGTCCAACAATCAAGGAAGGAACTCCGAAGCAAGTCAATTCAACGGCCAACGTGATGGCCAGGTCAATGGAGCGTTGCAAAACCGACAATTGATGCAAACGCCGACGCCAATGCAAATGTCGAACGGCCAACAATCCTCGCCACAACAGAATTCCGGTCGAGTGTACGTCTTGCGTTTTGACGCAAACGGGCGTGAGTTCATTTGTGTAGATGGAAGACCTATCTATTTCGACATAGTCAATTCCGTTCGCGGTCAAGGGAACTCAGCGAATCCGAACGAATACCGATCAGGTTACGGAAGCTACGATTCGCAAAACAGTGGAGTTAGGCAAGAGTCAGGCCGAGGTAATTTGCAGCTAGACAGCCAACAACGGAATTCCGGAGCCGGCCAGGAGTCGAATAGAATTCGCAATGAGATCCGTGCAAACGATGCACCGCAAGTTCGAGGCAACATCCAAGACGAGTCCGGTTCGAAAAACTTGAACCAAACACCTTTTGATAAATCGTCTGAGGCAGCGAAACGCCCGGACAACACAGAGCGTCCAACAGACGTGGACACAAGTTCAGACGCCAGTAAATCCAGTGAACGCTCGGAAGGCCTCGCACAGCCGAAGCTCTAGATCGTTTCGAGTTCGACAGGAAAGTTAGATAGTCGCTCGTTTGCAAACCACAGTTTGCTTGACGAGCTTGTGGGGGGACAAAGTTTGAGAACGCATTCGTTTGCGTTTGGAAACTTTGAATGCGAAAGCGATCGTACGACCAGGAGATGGAGATGACAATCAACTCAGAGCCTACAACTAAGCGGCTCTCGATTCCATTCTACCTATTGTTAACTGTATTGCTTTTTGCATTCGTCCAGACATTCTCGACGCTCTCCCCCATCTATCTTTCTTTCTTGTTGACCTTTATCATTTCGCTTGCGCTTAACCCGCTTGTCAATCGGCTCAGAGTGCTGACAGGGGGCAGAAAAGGAGCAACAAGTTTGGTCGTGCTCGTGATGGTTGTTGTTCTAGTATTTACGGGATGGTCGTTCTTCAGGCCGCTAAAGAATTCCATCACCAATTTGTCAGAGGCTTTACCGGGATACTGGGAGCGGCTTCAGAAGCCACTAATCAAGATGGAGCAGCGTGCAAAACAATCCGAGATGCGACTTCAAGTGGAAGTCAACTCGGAGATTGCCAATGACAAGTTTGAATCCAAGGGTGCAAACGGAACGGAGAATAGCGACGAAAACGCTGTTTTTGATGAGGGGTCGCAGTCGATTTCGTCCCCAGGCGAATCCAGTATCCGCTCTAGTTTGGCTCAAATGTTGCGGGGTGTAGTAGGAAGCTTTACCAAAGTCGCGTTTAATGGTGCTCAAGTGTTAGTAGTGTTGGTGACTGTTTTTTTTGCTGTCATCTTTATGCTCTTGAGTCCTCGCCCAATTGTTTCTGCTATCTTTTCGATAGTGCCAGAGCGACATCATAAAGTCGCGTTAATAATCATCCATAGGATCTGCAGGTTTGCTCCTGCTTGGGGAGGATCCACGTTGGCTGGCATGCTGACTATTGGCTTGCTCGTCTTTCTGCTAATGTGGCCGCTGCTAGGTTTGACGGATGCGCTCGTATTGGGGCTGATCGCTGGCCTTTTGGAGGCGGTTCCATTTCTCGGCCCAACGTTGAGTACCATTCCTGCTGTCTTGCTCGCCCTCGGAAAAGACGGGATGACGCCCGTTTGGGTGTTGCTCGCATACATTGGAGTTCAGGCAGTTGAGAACAATATTGTCCTCCCGCTGATTATGGCAAAGGGAATGAAGGTGCACGCGGTTGCTGTGATATTTTCGATGCTCTTTTGTGTAGCCGCTTTCGGAGTTTTGGGCGTACTCATAGCTGCTCCTTTAGTCGCAATTCTTACGATCCTCCATGAGGAGCTCTTTCGAAAGAAATTTCTACCAAGCGTCTCCGATGCTGACTTAATTGGCATGGCAAGAAAAGTTCTGCATGAAACTAGTTTGGCAATCGAATGAGCTGTTTGCCTGGGAGGAAACGTGCGAATGAATGAACTCTGGCAGAGGCTAGCAGCGGACTTTCTGGACTTACCCGACATAGTCGAAGCAATTCGTATTTTGATTCGGTTGATACTTGCGGCCGTACTAGGAGGTTTGCTTGGGTATGAACGGGAGCGTGCGGGCAAACCCGCTGGATTACGCACATATATGTTGGTTTCGCTCGGAGCTGCGTTGTTTGTACTGATACCTCAACATGCGGGAATGTCGGATGCCGACATAAGTCGCGTGATACAGGGAGTGGTTGCGGGAGTCGGGTTCCTCGGTGCCGGTGCAATTGTAAAGGGAAGTCGGGAGGAGGATATCCAAGGACTTACGACGGCTGCGGGCATTTGGCTAACGGCCGCCGTTGGCATTGCTACTGGACTGGGGCGAGAGTCATCTGCGATCCTCGGTACTTTGTTAGCGTTCGTTATCTTGTCAACACCCACCCAAGTCAAACATTGGAAAAAAGATAAATTATACAGCAAAAATAGTGGCGCCACGGCAAGTGACGAAGCCAAGACGGAATCGTAGCACATCAATCGCTCTGATGCGTCTACGTTTAGCAGTCGGATCGATCAAGCGTCGCAACATCGACGAAAAGAACCGTACCTTTGAATGTCGGTCTAAGGGGGCGAGACGCAGAACGATACCTAATGGTTAAGGGCTCGAAAGGGAGAGCGAGGCTCCTTCCGAGCTGGAATCGCCAAGGTTCGGCCGGAGCCTCACCCTTCCCTACCTATGAATTGACTGAATAAATATAGGGGGAGAGTTGTTTAGAGGGATGACCTTTGCCTTTCGGCATGAGCAAAATTGCCGCTCGCCTAAAATGCCGAATTGCGCGCAATGTCAGATCTTTTCGTTGTCTTCTCACAACTGGCACAGCGATTGCTCTAGGGGGAGAACGCATTGTTCTTGGGGTCGTGCTTAATAGGGAGTTTTCGAAGGTGCGAAGCGCACTGAGAGGTTTGTCGTATGAAGCTTCACGAAGCAATTAGCAACAATTTGACCTGGGCGGCCAAACGAGTCGAAGATGACCCTCTGTTTTTTAAGCGCCTCGCATGCGGTCAAAGACCAAGCATCTTGTATATCGGATGTTCAGACAGTCGGGTAACTGCAGAAGAGATGATAGGGGCGGGACCTGGCGACTTGTTCGTTCATCGCAATATCGCAAACCTAATTCCAAATAATGACCATAGTTCCAACACTGTAATCGATTACGCAATCCGAGAACTAGGTGTGCAAAGCATTGTTGTTTGCGGGCACTACGGATGCGGCGGTGTGCTCGCAGCAATGCAGTCAACCGATCTCGGAAGCTTAACTTCTTGGCTTCAAAACATTCGAGACGTGTATAGGTTGCATGCGACCGAATTAGATTCGATCGAAAACGAAGAACTTCGATATCGTCGTTTGGTCGAACTGAACGTCTACGAACAGTGCATTAATTTGCTGAAGATCGCAGAAGTGCAAAATGCATACAGTGCTCAAAACCTCGTCTTAGCGGGTTGGGTATTTGACATGGCGACTGGCAGGATCACGGATCTCCAGCTGGATGTAGAACGGATTGCCGACTCGATTCGCGACATCTACAGCATCGCCGAGAAGGTTTAATTCAGGTTCAATCCCATGAAAGCGGTTATCGCAGCCAATCCGTCAATCGATTCCGACAACAACCTTTCGTACTCGTATTGGCTGGGTACGTTCATTATTCGAGGGTCTGTCGCGCCGCGCGTCTTATTGGATGTGTTGGGCTTTGGCATTTTGTCGGTCATGATCGTCTTGGTCATTCAAATGATACAAAACTTCATTGGAAAGCCGCTGTCGATTCCAGCCAGTCCGTTTGAAGCGGCGGGTGCTGTGCTTGGTTTGTTACTGGTCCTGCGCGTGAATACGGGATACAGCCGGTGGTGGGAAGCGAGAGTATTGTGGGGCGGTATAGTCAATCAAACTCGCAATCTTGCCATTGCAGGACTAGCATACGGACCTAGAAACACTCGCTGGCGTTCACGCTTTGTGAGGTGGCTTGCAGTATTTCCACACGTTTGTCGTCGAAGTCTGCGTGAACAACGGGATTCTCCAGAGCTTGAGCGTCTGTTATCGGACGAAAGTCGAGATTGGATCCAGAAAGCCGAACACATGCCCGACGCTGTCTCTAGCGAGATCGCAATGCTTCTTTACGAGGCAAGGAGCCTGGGCATGGATGGATACGCGTTTCAAAAATGCGAGGACCAGCGGTCAAGTCTCATTGACCATCTAGGCGGATGCGAGCGGATTCTCAAAACACCCCTCGCACGATCTGGGGCGATTCAAGTACGGCAGTTCATCTTTCTGTTATTGGCTTCCTTTCCTTTTGGACTAATGAATACCTTTGAATTAGATCCCGCGGTTCCAAGAGCCATCGAGAACAACCTAAATCAATTTTGGATTGTCCCTCTTTACGTGATGCTGCTAGCTTACCCGCTCTTGTCCTTAGATCGTATTGGGATGGAATTGCAGAATCCCTTTAGTACTCGACGCATCGACTTTCTGCCGCTCGATAGCATCTGCATGACAATCGAGCGAAACGTGCTGGAGCTGCTGCACGATATCGAGGACCAAACCCCCTCGGCTCCCCGCCCCGCCGATGTGGAACTACCGCCCGATGCAAAGCTATCTCAAGCGAACGAGACAACACTCGCGGATATCTCTTGAGTGAATGTTGGGAAGCCACACGGTCAATTGATAGGTCAGTGCATCGGGGGCCGCGTTCCGTTTTTAGCGATGGACAAGTTGGTTGAGCTAACAGCAACTGGCAACTCAGGGCCATTTGGTCGACAAATCCCTGCAGTACTTCTTTAGGATTTGATCCATCGAGCAGCATATTAGGGAACGACCCAAGAAATGAGTGCGACCGAAAGAACGGTCGAAGAACAATGAGTTACAACAATTCTCCCAACTTCACCATCACACAGGGAGAATCCGACCAGTGCGAAGTCCGATCAGTGAAATGTTGACAGCCTATTTCCTAACAGCGAATTGATTCGCTCGATAGCGATGAATTATCAAGTTAAGATCTTTGCACGCAAGTATTCCCCAAGTCTCATTCTCGCATTCCAATGCCACGTGCATCTACACCAATTTCGACTCTAAAATCCTCTGCAATTGATTGAAATCGACCGGTTTCAGCAGATGATGATCAAATCCGCAGAGCTTGGTTTGAACTCGATCCAGATCCTGCCCACATGCCGTAACCGCAATCAAGCAGGCGGGTCGTAAATCAGGGGTCTCCTGAATCGTTCTCGCGATATCTAAGCCAGTAATACCTGGCATTGCCAAATCCAGCAAAATAACTTCCGGCTCCCATTTCTCCAAGATTGAGATGCAGTCCCTCGAGTCTACGCAAACTTGGGAGTCATAACCATGCTTCCGAAGAAGTAATGCCATACTGTTGGCAAAGTCGGACTCATCATCGACGACCAAAACTCGAGTGGTCTGTTGCAGCGTAGTCATGTTATTCCTTTGGTTAGCAAAAAGTCCGTTGTATTTCGACGAAAGGTCAGTGCAACGGCGCTACGGCTACCGCTGCAATCGATCTCAACCAGCAACCTTAACCAACTTATTGTAAAGTCCGAGGATTAGAAACGGTGCAACCCATTGTCCGACGAACAAGGACTGGTCTGTTCTCCCCTTCGTTTTTAACACGAACGACCAAAGTATGGCGCCACCTGCAGCCCAAAGAAAAGTATCGGAAGGCAGCTTGGCTGTTTGTTCTTCTATGGCCTTGGCCAGTCCACCCTCAGAGTGCCTGACAGCTTCACTACGAGCTTCCAATCGACTACCGCGCATCAATTTGTTGTCTATCATGCCACCACTCTTAACGACCCAGAGGAAAAAACATGTAAATGAAAAAGGGTACGCCGCGAAACGTTCGTTGCGTACCATCCAATACTGCAGCTGTTTAGGTACTTTGTTCTCTGGTATACCTTTACGGTCTTAATTTCCAGCCAATGAACAGCCCTAGACCGAAACACCAAACCGCAGCCACCTCCGGCCTTGATTTCGCATAGTCTTGCAGTAACCCGAAGAGATCCTTTGCAGGTTCCGTCACGTAGTGCGTGCCGCACTCCATGGCGGTTTCCTTGGCCATGTTCGCCGCCATGTTTAACTGCTCTTGCGCACCTCGCATGGATTCTCTCACCACTGTGGAGTTGTCCCGAGATTGATTTGTTTCTGACATTATTTATTCCGTTTGTTAAGAGTAAGTATTGGTATGCCTAGGAACGGAGCCCCGTTATTCCGCTGGGGACATGTTCTGTTTTTACGCTTGGGCTTCCGAATTGACGGTTTCGGCAAGCGTTGAAAGCGCTTCATCCGTCTCTTCTTCTTCATTCAGATTCAACTTCAGAAGTTCAAGCGATTCGTTGTATCCGAGAAGCTTTGCCCAGGTGCATAGCGTGCCGTAAGTCGCAATTTCATAGTGCTCTACCTTTTGCGCACATGAGATAAGTGCGGCATCCATCACCTCAGGCGACGCCTTCTCCTCCATCATCTGAGAGGCTTCCTTGATAAGACCCTTCATCGCTTCACAAGTTTTCGCGCGAGCAGCCTTACCTGTGTCTGCGAAGGCTTGCTCCACGCGGGACAGTTGCTCAACGGTTTGTTCAAGATGCAGTTCGAACGCCTTTTTTAGGTCTGCGCTAGTAGCTTTCTTGGCCATCTTGGGCAATGCTTCGACGAGCTGTCGCTCTGCGCTGAAAATGTCTCTCAATTCATCATAAAAAAGGTCTGCTAGGTCATTAAGCGGCATAATGCGTTCCAAGTATGAGGTACTATTTCTGGATGGCGGCGGCCCAACAGCTGGCCTGCCGTGAACATCTAAAAGCAAAGCAAACGCTGCGCCCACTTAGTAAAGAAACTTGGAATGCGACTATCGAGGCCATCAGACGATTGTTGGTTGCTGGACCAGCGACCAGTTCGTGCGAACAATTGGCAAGTTGGTCGGTTAGGACTCTCGCTTTAATTGCCGACGCAATTCTTTACTGGAAATGTCTCGGCGGCATACCGTTTGCATTTAATTTGAATTCCGAAGGGCAAGGACTTCAAATACGCAAGTATCACTCGGGCGTTTCTTTCCTGAGGCAACATTCCTTGGGAAGGGAACTACGGTGTGTAGAAGGTGCTTTACACTAAGGTTCCTTCCCGCAGTCCGTAGTGTTGGTCTATGCGAAGCGAGCGAGGCTGGGATTTGCCATCGGCGAACGCGTTCTTGCGGATCGGACAGTTGTCGGATTACGGTGCAGAAACCAATTTGCAGCCCGATAAACTCCGGTTGCTTAAATGCTGGTCCATGCACGCATCAAAACGCCGGTCATTTTAAATAGCTACGGGCCGAGCGCCTATGGCGATGACGGTTACTCATCCTATAACCAAGGGAAATCGAGCGACCAAGGCAATCTTGGTTTTCAACGAGGTTACACTGATGTCAATGGAAATGTTGGCGCAAACTCTTGGAAGTACGAATAGTTTGCCGAGTTAGTCCATCGCACTCGATCGGTGGAGTGAGAGGAACTTTAAGAGCTCAACGGCAACGTGTCATTCATAGACTTGAGAAATTGAAGCGTGTTCAAAAACTGAATTTACGAAGCACGGCCTAGCGAATCAGGGCATCGTGCGATGGAAAGGCGACGATGCTACGAATATTGATCGTGGATGACAATCAAAGTAGCGCAAAGGTTTTAGCGTTATTGCTTCAGCGATACGGATATGAAGTCATGACTGCGTTCGACGGGGAGCAAGCTGTAGCGACAGCCCGAAGTTTTAGTCCAGAAGTTGTTTTGCTGGATATTGGGTTACCTAAGTTGAACGGCTACGAAGTATGCCGTTGGATTCGAGCACAGCCCAGTGCACACAAAGTCACATTCATCGCGCAGACGGGTTGGGGGCTCGAGGAATCAAGGCAAAAAACGATCGAGGCGGGTTTCCAGTACCACATGGTTAAGCCCCTGCATACCAATGAAATTTTGAAAATTCTTGAGGACCTCACCAAGGAGAAGGCGTCTTAGATCTTTAAGCTTAGTCGGCTTGTTGGTACGCGAACGGAATCCACCCTTTTCACAAGTTGCGGCTCGCGAGATTTTCTGTCTCTCTAGGGTACAAGCAGTTCATAGCGGCATTGCGGATGAGATCACCGTCTTTGCGCTAACCCAAAGATTCGGCGTCTAGTAGTTCTTTTCCCGCACGCAAACGATGCCGTACCAGCCGTCCCGCAGCTCAATGCGTTGGATTCCCCATTCGTAGTTTTGTTGAACCCTACAGTCATTGCTAAGCTCGGCTATTGTTTGCCGACAACCACAGTTCTTCCCAACTGAATTCCAAATGCCGCAATTCGATCGCGAACTTTGCCTCGCGTGATCCCGAGAACCTCGGCAGTCTTTGACTGGTTGCCATTCGTAACATCGAGCACTTTAGCAAACAACCGACGTTCCATCTGCTCCAACGCCTCCGCATAAACATTAGTCGAGCCCGCGGCGATCCGCTCTTCTATGAAATTGAAAAGCTGGAAGTCGTCCACTGTCGACGGCCAAATGCCGGCATCCGATGGCCCCTCTACGTCAATTGCAACGGTATGGCTTCGGGGACTCGATTCGATTTCTGATTCACACAATTGGGTTTCAGTTGACTCAGCGACAATCGATTGGCCTTGAGCAATGTCAGACAGGAAAACTGGCAAATTGTCTACTCCAATTACTGTACCAGTTGTGTTGATCATTGAATGACGAATTGCGGATTGGAGTTGTCGGACATTACCAGGCCAGTCGTACTTCTTCAGGATTTCGTAGGCTGCGGAGGAGATCCCACTAATGTCTTTTTTGTCCATATCGGACTTTGCTCGTCTCAGAAAATACTCCAGCAGCATAGGAATATCTTCTCGTCGCTCTCGCAATGGCGGGAGTTCGATTGTGAATCCATTTAGCCGATACAGGAGATCTTCTCGGAATTGGTTGTCCTTCACCATTTTCTCAAGAGGGCGATTGGTTGCGGCCAGAACGCGCACGTTGGTTGTTACCAATTCGCTGCCACCTACTCGTTCAAATTTCTGCTCCTGAAGCAGCCGCAGCACCTTCCCTTGAATAATGGTCGACATGTCACCGATTTCATCTAGAAAGATGGTACCGCCATCGCACTGCTCGAATCGACCAATACGCCTACGTTCGGCACCGGTAAATGCACCCTTTTCATGTCCGAATAGCTCACTTTCTAAGAGTTGATCGGGAATGGCTGCACAATTGACCGCGACGAAGGGTTTGTCAGCCCTGTCGCTGTGCTGTATCAAAGCTCTAGCCACAAGTTCTTTGCCGCAGCCACTCTCGCCGCGAATCAAGACAGCCACATTCTCTGCTGCCACTCGACCGATTGACTTGTAAACTTCAATCATCGCCTTAGACTTACCGATGAAGCGTTCACCGCACGAATCCGCATCGCCCACCTGAAAGGCGACCGGTTCATCCATCATGCGCCGGGCCTTGATTGCACTAAGCGTTAAGCTCTTGATTTGAGCAATATCCAGAGGCTTTGATAAGTAATCGAACGCTCCCGCTCGCATCGCTTGAATCGCGGTTTCGCTCGATGTGTCACCAGTAATGAAGATTACAGGTAACTTTCGGTCAATTGCTCGAATCTTTCGAAACAGCTCCAACCCATTATGCTTTGGCAAGTAAACGTCGAGCAGAACGACTAACGGCTTTTCCGTATCGACCAGTGCCAAACCGACCTCACCATCGGCGGCAGAGACTACATCGATGCCAGAGTAACCATTCAGCCCACGTTCAATGGTGTGTCTTACCGATCGATCATCGTCTATGATGAGTACTTTTGACATTTTGTCTCCATCCTTCTTCGTTACTGTCCCACCCATTTGATGGCATGGTTGATTTCGAAGATACATCATAGCATTTCATCTGCGATTATCCTCAGAATAGCGAGAATTGTTTTGACGCCGGGAGACTTAATTTCGGTTGGTAATGCGGCTTGTTGCTTGTTTTACTGCTAGGTTGCTCCCTTATCGATCGATCGCGGGAATGCAAATACTCGTGCTTGGCCAACCGAGTGCATCATTTAATCGTACTATGCTGCATAAACGGTAATCCACTTCGGTACACGATTTGCCACTGTTGCAGTTTTTGGAATTCGGTATCGCCACGTTTGTAATAACTTTCGGAAAGTGCTCTCCAATGTCCTCCATCGACATCGCTCGCGCTCTTCGAGCACTAGAAGGCAATAGCGAGCTGCTGAAGGACCTGGCGAGCATGTTCGTCGAGGACGCACCAGTCCTGCTCCAACAGTTGAAAAAAGCGATAAGCGACAAGGACTCGCTCCAAGTTAGATCGGTGGCCCACTGCTTGAAGGGTCTAGTCTCCACCTTCTACGCCACCGAAAGTGTCGAGATTGCACAACGCTTTGAAAATCTCGCCGCCGAAGGGGTTTTGGACGAGTTTAGCAACGGCGAACTTCAAAAATTGGAAGAGAGCATCAAATCGGTTGCTGCCGATTTTGAATCGCGAGGCTGGGTCAATCGGATTTAGACTCTTCGAGTTGTGAAATTGCGTTCGTTCTTGGCACGGACATTGCCTAGTGAATGAGAAACGTGCTGAATGCAACTACATTTCCATTCTACCTTCGGAGTCAATTAAAATGAACGTACTGCTAGACCTCCCTGTTGCGGCTATTGAATACTCGCTCATTTACATGCTCGGAGGTGGTGGTCTGATCGGAGCAGCAGCCATTTTCTTGATTGCGCGCATGATGCGACGTTAGACGCCACGACGAAGAGACTCAACCATTAGCCTTCGAATGAAGATCTAACCCAAGCTTACGCGATGGACGTTCGGGCTTGCCTGAATCTTGGTTTCGGTCGATGTCACATCCATAACACAAGACTGAAGTCCGTCACCCCAATTAGAGAATAACGTGAGGGGACGGGCTTTCTTTGCGTCCGCAACTCAAGTATCGACACGATGTTTGGATTCCTCGATTTCGCAGACAGTCCAAGACTCGAAGTCGATCTGGGGCGGTCCAACTGCTTGCAGCTCGTCGTTGGCGTCTGAGTCAACAACAGTGACGGTAGAAACTCGGTTTAGATCGGCCATTAGAAGCGATGCTGAATCGATACCAATCAAAATGCCGTTGTTGCATTCGGCAGGCAGCAACTTGCCCGTCGGCTGCCAATCGACCGGCAATACGTGATGTGCTTCATCTAGGATCGACCAACGGGGGGCTATTCGTTAGGCTTCTTAGTTGGTTCAGGTTGCCGACAGCTTAGAAAGACCACGGAGCGCTCTGGGATCACGACACTCCAACAGAAAATCAGCGATCCTGATTGCAACGGTAGACTTTCCACTTTCGGACGCTCCGCAAATCACTATCGGATTCCCAAAGACCGGCAACGGAATGGAACCGTAAGCATGGTTGTCAATCAACAATCCACCGATTCCTTTCGATGACGAGAACGAAGGTCGACTGGAAACAACTGGTCGATAAGTTCAACGACGCCTGCGCCCGCAGCATCGTCCTTTGTAAGGATTCAATCGAATGTCTCTTTCAGCGCGGGCAGAGTATTCGCCGTTGCATCGGGGAACGCACAAACCTTGACGAAGGCATGAACGATTTCTGCATCTCCGACTCGGGTCACGCCTAAATCATTGAGGAAGCGATTTTAGGAGTAGGAGTTTCTATGAAAGGAGCGTCCAGCGGATTTGAAGCCGAACCGCTTCGAACCGCATTGGAAGCGGCACTGGAGTCAGAGTCCGTCGAGCCTTCGGTGGCGAAGTTGATAATTCGGCATATTGCATGAAGGCGGTGGGAGGAATAATCAACGCCCGCATCCTTTAAGCGTTTTTTTGCAGAACTGTCTAGGGACTTTAGTCGGTAATGTCCAACCACAATCCAACCCGCATAACCCGCGTTTCGCAATCGCTTTGAAAACGCTTCAATGACCTCTATGGGGTTGGAGGGAAGTGAACTGACTAAAACGATGGAGACCCCGCCTTCTGTGATTTTCCGAATGTTGCCTTGATTTAGGGAATGCCCGAGAGACCAACTAATCTTTTGGCATGCAAGCTCAACAACTCTCAACGATGCATTGGTTCGCTCTCCACCTAAGCTGATGGCAAACCCCTTCTGAGTTTTTGCAATAGCAGAGTCGTTCGGAGTACCATCTGCCGAAGGTGGGTTTTCGGGAGTCGAGCCAGTACCAACGTTACCCATAATTTTCCAAAGGAGTGCGTCGTTCCGTTGACCAACCAGCCGATGCAGTTCATTCGAAATTTCCTTTCCTCTCAGTTCTCGGTCGGAGTGACTCATACTGCGAATGGCAATTTTGTCGACGACAAATGGCAATCCTCGCTTGGCGATGATCGACTTAAGGAGCGCCTCCGCTTCGAACACGTCATTTGCAAGAAGCCTTTGAAAGTAAACGAGATAAGCCGGGAGCGGCCTAGAATCGCTCAACAGAAAATCAAGCGACCGCAAGAATGATATGTGCCTCCCCAGTGTTGCAAGCATAAGGCTCATCGGAGTTGCCATCATCAACCCGATCGCTCCCCAAGCCCATGTCCAGAACATGATCGCGATCAAAAGTGCAAACGGATTCATTCCGACTGATTTGCCGAACAGCCAGGGTTCAAGAACATTTCCGGTAAAGCCCTCAAGCGAAAGGTAAATGACCGCAACACAGATAGGCACAAACCATCCTGGCATAAACAAGAGGCTCACGCTTAATGGCAACAACATGGAGACAAAACTACCCAATAAAGGCACAAACCGGAATACAAAGGTTACGGCAGACCAAACCGCCGCATAAGGAACACCCAGCAAATACAAAGCGCCGCCGAAGCAACAAGCAAACACAAAGTTGACACCAACTAAGCCTAGTAAGTAATTGCCCAGTCGGCTGGATGATTCGTTGACAATGGTTGTTGCGGACGTCAGATGCCTATTGCCAATCAAAGCGAGAAATCGACTTCGCAGGTCTTCTCTGCAAGTTAGCATGTAGACGACCAACACGATTACGACCAATGCAACCGCAAGCGGTTCTAATGTGTCCGAAAGGACTCTTGAGGCAGACTCCACCCACGGCATGGCAGTGTTTTCTTGTACAATTTCGACCCGTTGAACGTCCTCTCGCAGGGAAACAGCATTTGATCCACCGAACTCACCGAGCATCTCTTTTGCTACATCCATCACTCGACTGATTGGACTGTCCGGACTAGTTCGAAAACTTGCCATTTTTTCTTCGATATCTTGCCGATGCTGAGGAAGTTCGACAATCAACGCATTCAGTTGAGAGATCAGTTGCGCTCCTAAGAACAACAAAGAAATCGTCAGAATGGCCACAATGGTTAATACAGATGGAATTCTCCCTACACCGAGGGACTCTAGGCGCCGGACAATTGGAGTGAGCACGAACGCAATGATGAAACCTAGTGCTAGCGGGGCTAACAACGGCTTTCCAATCACAACAATCGCGATTGCCATGCAAAAAATCGCCGTAGCGAAAAATGCTCTGCTAAGGGCCGTAGAGGTGAGTGTTTTCATCGATAAACGCTTGATTCAAAGGGCCTAGTATACGGGAATATGACAATCACTCATCAAACTCAAAAATGTCAAGCTGGACGGTAAAGCTGTGTCGCAACTTACGAAGCTGGCCAGAGGATTAGGTTTCGCTGTGCAGTGCGTTTTTCAAAGGAGACCCAAGGACGCCAGAGAGCGTACTTGAGTCTGAATATCGATGATGAGCGAATCAACTTGTCCGCTAAACGTTTTGATGCTTGTCAAGTGACGTTGCGACCGCTGGCTCCCTTGGCGATTAGGCTAACAACGAACAGGACAACAAATAGGAAGAAAAGTACTTGAGCGATCGACGTGGCGCTGGCAGCAATTCCCCCGAATCCAAACAAGGCCGCAATGAGTGCTAAAACAAGAAAGGTAAGTGCCCAGTTAAGCATGTTAAACTCCAACATTCGAGGATTGTTTCTTTTCCTGAAATACAGGAACGTGTTTCGCGACGAGGAAAACGCAAACGCCATGCCTAGTAACTCGAATGGTATGAAAGAATGTCTGTGATCGGCCAGAGAGCAATCCGATGTGATCGTTTTTCGACCACCTTGAGTTATCTTGATACCAAAATTGACTTGTTTTATCAATTTTTGCTCATTCGCGAAAAGAGGCATGATGATTGCGTTTATCTAAGCCTTGAGTATCAAAAAACTGATCCTGCTGCGATCATACACTCGTCCTCCTGTCTCACGCGAAAACAAAGGATCCTAGAAATGATTTCTCAAGTGGAAATGATAAAAAACTGGAACAGCTTGGTTGCATCCGCTAAAAAGAAATTCGGCAACTTTACATCAGATGAACTCGCGAAGGTCGAGGGAAACTTCGAACAGTTAGTAGGACTGGTGCAACGCAAAACAGGTCAAAGCCGAGAGAACATATCCTCGTTCTTGACTGATTGTTGCAAATCTGCGGAATCAAGTTATGGCCGGGTCGCAAATATTGCGTCCGAGTATGCCAACACAGCCGGCGAGGTCTTACACGACCAGTATGATCGTGTTGCTTCGGAGGCAAAAAAAGGCCTAGACTACACCGCCAAAAGCGTAGGCCGCAAGCCCCTTGAATCATTAGCGTTGGCCGTTGGCTCAGGCATCGTTGCAGGCGTTCTGATTGGTCTTTCGATGGCAAATCGGAAGCGACAATAATGAGCCGGAAAAATAGTCAATCAGAAATGGAAGCAGACCAAATCGTTGACCGTATGCATTCGTTAAGAAAGTCGGGCTATAAACAAGTTGTCACTCTTCGGGGTGACGCAAAGCGGTTAGTCGACTGGAAAGAATACGTCGGTGCAAAACCGATTCTGTCTGTTGCGGCAGCATCGCTGTTAGGTTTTGGTGTTGCTCGTAAGTTAGGATTGATGTTTTCGAGAACTCCTCGCACTACGCCTTCGTATCGGCAAGCATCCGTCAACAGTAGTTCGATCGGTTCCACTATTGGCAGTTCGATTGCGACTTTAGCAACGACAATCGCGACGAACGCGGTCAGAAGCTATGTGACTAATTTGATGAGCGGAACCGCTAAAGGAGATGTCCATGATCGATTTCAGCACGACACTTCGAAGCCCTAACGGGTCTCATGATCAGCGGCTTCGCGAAGACTTGCTCTATGATTGTGCAATCACAAGTGAGTATGACGAGGGTGATTTCCGTTCTATTGATTTTGCGCGTCAGTCCATCGCAGCTAAACCAGCTTTATTCATTGCTTTTGCGTTCGCTGTTGGGGGGGTGCTGGGATGGTTGACATCGAGAAGATAGAAAATAGGTATAGGCATTCGAGCCCGATCAATGACTTTAAATCGACTGCAGGAGCGTTTGCACGCGATCTTTTTGAACTTGCAGAACTACAGGCGAAACTACTTAAAGCGGACAGCCAGTTGGCAATGCGTCAGTCAATAGGTTCTGTGACGGCGATTGTCATTTCAAGTTGCTGTCTTCTTGGTTGCTTACCAGTATTGTTCTTGGGACTTGCGTCAGCTTTTTCGTACTGCTTCGCCATGGATGTTTGGTTGGCGCAGCTCACGATTGGAATTAGTTTTTCTGTGCTGAGTCTGATAACTGCAACAGTTGCCTTCAGGAATCTGGCTGGTGTTCATAAACGGTTTAAACGAAGCTTTGAGGAGTTTTCCAAGACATTCGCTTGGATAAAACAGGTCGTCAAAGAAGATTCCACGCAATAGAGGCGGTTGTCGTCCAAACGACAGAAGCAAATTTCTCTTAGTCTTAAGCCTCTCCTACCACCCTGTGGCCGAGCGGCGAAGGAACCTGGTTTACGTCCTATCGATCGAAGGTTTGGACGAGAGTGACGACTGGAAGACTAACCG
>JANMNR010000276.1:0-2680 GCA_031368325.1 Pirellula sp. | reverse complement strand
TCATGGTGTCGAAACCATAGCTTAGTTGCTGGCAAGAAACAAGCCAAAACGCGTCCAAACTCCACCGCGAAAAAGCGTTTATTCCTGTGTTTTCACTACTTCTGGGCTTAGAGGAATGCCCCCGAGTTCCACTCGGGGGATTCTTACCATCCCTCTAGATATTAGATAAGAATGAGTTGCATAGGCTCTCCGTCGGTTTTTAACCGGCGGAAGCAACGTCTCGCCTGACAAACGTTGCTTCCCCCGAGATGAACTCGAAATGAACTCGGCAGAGAGCGAACAGTCTAATTCAAGCTTCGGAACAATCGGTGGGCGGAAACCTTTCGCAGTTTCTCAATTCACGGCGTTCAACAAGGCGTTGATCGGAATTGAGCAGTAGAAAGTTGACAGTAGTTCTACCTTCGGGAGTGATACCAATGATGTGAGTATCATCAATTGCGAAATGGTTCAACCATTTTTGGGTTCGCGGATTAAAGAGGTTGGTTATTGTATTGCTTTCTGGGTCGATCGAACTCAAGTCACTTCCCTTCCTTAGGTTGCACAGCACACACGAAAAAGCCAAATTATCTAAGGAAGTTGCGCCCCCATGTTTTTCTGCGATCACATGGTCAATCTGGTGTGCGGCAATAGCATCGTCTTGATGAATCAGGCAATACTCGCAACGGTTGCCCGAACGAAGAATGACTCGTCGTCGCATTTCGGCAGACGGTCGGGAACTCATGTCTTCTTTCGACGTAGGCGAGCCTTTAGCATACGTCCAAAGTGTTCAAGACGTTCAAACTCGTCGAGTTCCGCCCGATCAGTTGATGACAATTTCCCATCGCGATTTTTTTCCAATAGCAAGTCAAGCCGCGATTGCTTGTCTGCAGAGAGTCTAAAATTCTGAAGTCTGTCAGCATTAGCCGCTCCTGCGAAGAGATCGAGAAGCTCGTCATAAATTGTTGGTTGATCCGTTATTGCCATATCGCTTCATTCCTTCACCGTGTTTTATGAACAGTCGCCAATCTCGTCTGCACGTCCGCACTCACCCTAATACTGTAGCATACACCCTATACAAGGAAAATCGACATTTCTCGGCGAAAACAAAGGAGCTTGCATCAATGGTTTTCGAAATATGGGTAAAGATGTGGCACTAAGCCGATGGCATCATAAGGGCCCTACCATGCCAGTGCGTCGTTAACTTGTCCCAATAGCACACTGTCATCTAATGGGCTGGAATTGACGTAATCGTGCCATTCCTCCCAGCAACGCTTCGCATTCACTTTAAATACTTGGTCGAGATAGTGATCCACTGAATCCGATGCGGACTCTAACAGCCTGAAGGAAGCACAAGCATCGACCTGAATCGATTTGCGTCCGCATTCTTCAGGGGAAAGAGATGTTTGACTCAGACGTTCACTTAACGAAGGATGTGACGCGGATTCGAATTCTGGTGGCAAGTATTCGTTTCGATCCAATCTACGTCGTACCAACTCGTCGACTTTATGTATGTAGTCACCCCAAACCAAACGCGATTCACGGACGGACTGCAGAAGAAGAGATGGTAGATACGAACTAACAGCATGCTTCACGCGATAGCTGGAAACTAAGGCCATAGCGAATCCAACTTCTCCGACAATGCGAATCGACACACAGTCACACATTAGTTCTTCGGACCGCCGTTTTTCTGAATCGATGGCAAACTCCCTCAAGTACTTTTGGCGAAGCACGCGACGCACTGGAAAAATAATCCAACCGATTTTATTCAATAGACGTATGCGAGATCGGTCAAAGAGCCACGAATAGATACGAAACTCCTTGTTAAGAAGTTTGTGAGCAAGTTCGTGCACCAGAACTGCTTCAAACTCAACGAGAGAGAGGGAGTCCATTAAGGGCTTTCCAATGTTGAGTACCACTATTCCTTTGCGAAGAGGCCCATTTGGAAAACGAAGGCCAACAGAGATATTTGTTTCACCAGTGAAAACGACCAATTGCGGCGAAATCAAAACACTAGAAGCCGAGGAGACCCTTTCAATGAAGTGACTTAAACGCTGAAAGTCTTCGTTACGAATATCGACACAAAAACTTGCGCCAGGGGAAAGATCGCGAGGTTTTTTTGAATATAGATCAATCATCGCAATCGTTAAAAGAAGTACTCCAAGCAAAACGAGTGGCAAGGAATGTGAAAAAAATGCAACGTCATCCTTTGAGAGTTGATGAAAAGCGCAACCAATAACTATCAGAGTGAACGGAACAACGAACTCGACACAAACCAGGAACCAGAGCCCGTATTCGAAGATTCGAACTCGCATTATGAAACATCTATTGGAAAGGATGGCGGAATTGGATCGTTCCAAATAGGAATCTTTACGAACGGAGGGCTTTGTTCAATCATTTGAGTTGTTCCGCAGTCAACTTTCCGCTTCCCTCGTACAGCAGCCAATACGTAACAGGAATCACAAACAGCGTAAACAACGTTGATGCAATCAGTCCGAAAATGAGCGACCAACCTAGGCCCGAAAAAATCGGGTCCAGGGTGATCGGAATCGCCGACAGCAATGCTGCACCGGCGGTCAATAGGATCGGCCGCAACCGAACAACGCGGCTTTCAAGAATAGCATCGAACAACGGCCTTCCTCGGGCCACGGACTGCTGCATAAAATCCACCAGGATGATCGAATCTCGCGTAACAATCCCCGAC
>JANMNR010000261.1:0-2495 GCA_031368325.1 Pirellula sp. | reverse complement strand
ACGGCACCACCTCAATTGGTTCGGGAGCAATGACCGAGGTGTTTACCGTTATGACGGGAAAGTGATTGTCAACTTCACGACGAAGGACGGGTTGTGTAGCAATCGGATTCGGGGAGTCCAAGAAGACAATTCGGGAAACGTCTACTTCACGACGTATGAGGGCATTAGCAAATTCGACGGGAAGTCCTTTACGACGCTACGAGTTTCGGCCAGCTCCCTTCCGACAGACTGGAAGAAGGAGCCGGATGATTTATGGTTCGTGGGGCCTCCGGATGCCGGTATGGTGTTCCGTTATGATGGCAAATGGCTTCACTCATTGGAATTCCCCAAGACCAAGCTCGGTGACGAGCACTTTGCAAAGATGCCTCGCTCGAAATTCCCTCATGCGATTTATAACCCGTATGACGTCTACTGCATATTCAAGGACAGCAACAGCAACCTCTGGTTCGGCACCACCTGCGTCGGGGTGTGTAGGTATGACGGCAATTCGTTTGACTGGCTCACTGACAAGATCCTGACGGAGGCACCGGTTCGATCCATTTTTGAAGACAGAAAAGGCAACTACTGGTTCACTTACAGTGGCGGAGCCTCGCTAGATGGTTTCAGGGTGGTCAATAACTTTGGCAGACTGCAGGAACGGGCGGAAGGCAACATCGTTGACGGCATGTCGATCATTGATGACAACAACGGTAAGCTCTGGACGGCAGCGTTGAGTGCTGGCGCATTCAAATACGAAGGAAAGCAGAAGGTGCCCTACCCAATCAAGGGTGGTATTACCTCAATTGAAGCGTTCGCTATTTACAAGGACAAACAAGGCTTCTTGTGGCTTGGGACGCACAACGGAGGTGCATACAAATTCAACGGCAAGTCCTTTGAGAAGTTCCGGCCCTAACGACAGAAAGAAAAGCCGTCACAATCTGCACCGAAACGTAAGTCTACTCTCGAATTGGTTGCCTGGATGCACGCCTAACGATGCCCGTCCCATCCTGCGGTGCTGTACTCCCAAAATCTTTGAAAGTCCTCTTTCATTAAATGGCTTCGAATGGATCGCAGGTTGTATTGCAATAGTTCACTCAGCTTGACGGCTTGTTTGTCTGTCAAGTTTTCGGGACGCTTGAGAAGGAGCCACCTTGCACCTTTTAGAATCGGTTAATAACCGTCCAGCTTGAGCTGTTTAACCTCCTCGGCTCGAACCTCATTGATCGCTTTGCCAATGAGTTGCATCACATGAAATCGGTCCAGGACGTGGATCGCGTGGCTTGCTTTCTTGAGGATCACCTTGAGGTACGCTTGCCACATGTCGCTGCATATGAACTGCAACTTTTTGGTCCTGTCCTTGCCGAGGAAGCGAAAGAAACGCAGCAGTGTTTTGGCCGTTCGGTCTGGTCCGATCCAGAGCAATCGCTTGCGACCTTCATCGATTTGGTAAACCAACGTCGGGTACTTATGGCCGCGATGCCATTGCACTTCGTCAACGCCGATCGATTCGATTTCCTCTAAGTTCCTATGGCTCAAACCCCATGAAACAGCCTGTTTTACGGACTCGAACGCCGCAGTCCGGGCAATTGACACGCCGCATGAAGTAGATGAAGACTACTGCCATCCCCCACATCGGAACAAAGTCAAATCGCCGCGATGTTGGCATCGTGTCGTAACCGGGCCGAACCTTGCTGCAACCAGAACAAATTCTTTGCCCGTTCTTCCGAGGCAGAACTTCCGCTTCAATCGACTTGCCAAAAATAGTTTCGACGATCTCGATTTTTCATTGCGTTGCTTCATGTAGGATAGAGCTCTGGTGGGAACCAACTCGAGCGCCACTGAAGTCAAAAAACAAGCCAGGGGTTGCTTCGGCAGCCCCTAACTTCTCTCGAGCATGTCGGCTTGTTTTTTGTGAAATGCGAAAAATCCAACCCGCTGATGCGGAGCTATATCAAACGTTTTCACCCACAGATTCGTCAGACGAGCCAGAAAATGAAGCGGTCAAGGCACGTGTTGCGTTCTGCTCCGCTTCGCCAATCGTTCATGCAATCGAGGTTTCCAGGTGAAAGGGCATGCGGGTTTCGCTCCGCTCCCTTTTGTGCTCGTCGATCGGCCAACTTCATGGGGCCTGCTCGGGATTCAGAGGTAACATCGTTGGGGTCAGCAAAGAGGCCTGACCCCTTTGATTTCACGTTGGCTTTCTCCTTAAACTCAGGGAATATCCATTTTCCGGCCTTCTACCGACCGATATCAGACTCTATCGCCCGCTGAATGATCGCGTAGGCATCCGCTTCCAGCAGGTAACCGTCAGCCACTAACGCCCATGCATGAAGCGAAATGTCACTCACGTACTGATTGTAGTCGGTGAAACTGGCGGTTAGATCGATACGTCCACCCGCGATCACACGCAGATAACCAAGAAACGAGCCGTCGTCGTAGGACGGGTCGAGTGGGATGTATTGGTTCTCGCCGACGGCGACTTCCGGCAGCCGGAAGAAATTCGTGTTTACAGGCTG
>JANMNR010000188.1:0-11973 GCA_031368325.1 Pirellula sp. | reverse complement strand
TTCGAAGCCTTGCGCCGTGGTGTTGCGTCCAGGTATCCTTCCTCCGAGGCAGCTGCAGCAGCGATCGCTTCGGCCACCCTCGCTTCGGTTTCTCGTACGCTCCATCCCTCTTCTTGGATCTTTTTGAGGAAGCTGATTTGTTCGCGGATGCTTCCTAGGCTGAGTAGTGCTTTCGCATGACCAGCGGAGACTTCATCGCGTTGAACAGCGTCGGTAATCGAGTCTGGCAATTCCAGCAATCTCATCATGTTGGCGATCGTGCTTCGGTCGATCTTGAGGCGTTGTGCCAGTTCGTCCTGAGTGCATTTGTGCTCGGTGATGTAGCGCTTGAACGAGAGCGCTTTCTCGATCGCGTTAAGGTCTTTGCGTTGCAGGTTCTCTATGATGGCAAGTTCGGCAACGAGGCGGTCGTCAGCGAGACGGACCTCGGCACGAATGGTTGGTAAGCCAGCCAGCGCGGTCGCTCGCAAGCGTCGCTCGCCACTGATCAACTGGTAGCGTTCCCCGACACGTCGGACCAAGATCGGTTGGAGTTGCTTGTGCTCCTTGAGCGATTCGGCCAGCGATTCGAGTTCAGACGGATTGAACTGGCGTCGGGGCTGAAACGGGTTGGCGTCGATCAAGCTGGTCGCGATATCGAGCGTCGACGTGGCATCATCGCTTTCGGACAATGGTGCCATTGGGATGACGATCGGGGCAATGCTCGATCGATTTGGGGAAATTCGGCCATGTGCTTCCTGGGCCATTGAGCGGATGTTGTCCGAACGGTTCATGGCGTTCTCGGTTGGATTCTGCGCTCCGAAGGTCGCAGCGGTAAAGCCTGTGCTTGCCGCTGGAGTTTGGTTTTCCGAGGCCCCATCTTCGATTTGTGTCCCGAGCAAAGCAGCCAAACCACGTCCTAGTCGTCGATCTTTAGTCACGTTCCAATACCTCCATGCATAGTTCAATATAGGCTCGCGTCCCACGGGAACGCGGCGAATAGGCGAGAACACTTTGCCCGTAGCTAGGTGCTTCGCTAATCGCAATATCGCGTGGGATCACGGTGTCAAAAACAATGTCACCAAAAAACTCTCTCACTTCGTTGTCGACCTCGTGCGTCAGCTCAAAACGCGGATCGTGCATCGTTAGCAGGATCCCGCCAAAAGTGAGCCTGCCAGGGTGTTTTTGCATTACGTCTCGAATGACGTGGATCATTTGCGTTAAGCCCTCCATCGCGTAATACTCGCATTGGATTGGCATGAGCACTTCGGTGCTCGAGGCCAAGGCGGCTTGGGTTAGTTCCCCAAGCGAGGGTGGGCAATCGACGAAGACGGCATCGTAGCCACTCATTGCGGCTTCAAGATGTTGCTTGAGCAGGTCCCCCTGGGACACTTCACCCTTTGCTAAACGATCGACGTCTTGAAACGATCGGCAGCCGGGCATCAAGAACAAGTTGGGCTGTTGCGTTTCCAAAATGCTCTCGCGAATCGGCGAGTCAATCAGGAGCGGGTGGCGCAGCGCGGGTTGTTGGCCCAGACCGCTCGTGGCGTTGCATTGGGGATCCAGATCGACGACCAGTGTTTTGTTGGCGGACTTTGCCATGGCCCAAGCCAGATTGATGGCGGTTGTCGTTTTGCCGACGCCACCTTTCTGGTTTGCTACGCAAAATACACGGGCCATTTGGAAGTTCGCAGTATGCTGGAAATGTTAAATTGGGGGATTCCAGATCGACCATACGAAAAAAACGGCTGTTGCGCGAATAGCAGTTCCACGAAACACTAACGATTGAAACAGTTTTTTCGCCGTTTAACGGATTGCAGCAATTGGCGGGGACTGTTGTTTAGCCGATCGCAGCGTCCAACGGAGATCTTGATCGGCACGGAGTGTTATTCGATCCGGTCGGGAAAGTCTCGCCGCTGCGCGGGTTAAACAGAGGGAGGTTTTTTGGTATATTCTATTGCTTGCGATTTATCCCCACCTACCCGAAGACACAAAATGAAAATCTCGAAGAATAGAGCGTGGCCTCTCGGCCGATCGTTTTTCCGTTCGAAACTAATCGTGGCTGGCATGTGCCTTTCAGGGGCCATTTTTGCTGCCGAAGATCCCAAAGAGGCAAGTTCTACGGGGAACAAGGGAAAGCCAACCGATTGGCACCATTGGCGAGGCCCCATGCAGAATGGCCAGTCCCTCGAAAAGGGGATTCCCGATTCATTCAAGGTTGATGGCGAAAACCAACTTTGGAAGAAGGAGGGCTTCGGCTCGTATGCGACTCCAATCGTCATGAACGGCCGCCTCTACACGATCTGTCGGTCAAACCCAGAGACGACCAAGGAAGCCGAAAAGACAGTGTGCCTAAACGCCGAAACAGGCGATTTGATTTGGGAAAGCATCCACAACGTGTTTTTGGCAGACGCGCCATCCGAGAGAATTGGCTGGTCCAGTGTCATCGGCGATCCAGAAACTGACAAGGTTTACGCGCTCGGAATAGGCTGCATGCTCCAATGCCTCGATGCAAAGGATGGGAAGATCCTTTGGGAAAGGTCTATGCTGGAGGAGTATGGCATGCTCTCCACTTATGGCGGACGAACCAATTTCCCAACGCTCTTTGAGGACATGCTGATTATCTCCGGGGTAACGACCGGTTGGGACCAGACCGCTGTCCCTGCCCACCGCGTCATTGCAATGGACAAGTCCACGGGAGCCGCCATTTGGACAATGAGCACCCGGCCACGTCCAGAAGATACGACCTTTAGCACGCCCATTTACACCGTTCTAAACGGACAATCAGCCATGGTCCTCGGTGCTGCAGATGGCGCTATTTATGCCTTGCAACCAAGAACAGGCAAAGTGATCTGGAAATACCAAGCTTCGCCACGCGGCATTAACGTCACGCCACTGGTGGAAAACGGCATCGTCTATTGTGCCCACGGGGAACAAAACGAATCGGACAGAACAATTCTTGGATGTATCTTCGCTTTCAATGGCAACACGACCGGCGACATCCCGGAGGACAAACTGCTTTGGAAGGTTCCCGGAAAAACAATCGGAAAGAGCTCGCCTGTCAAAGTGGGCGAACGCGTTTACTTTGCAGACGATGGTGGCTTCCTTTTTGGAGTCAATGCTGCGACCGGTGTTGTTGAAATAGAGAAAAAGTTAAGCCGCGCACTTTCTGCCTCAGCGATTGTCTCCGAGGGCAAGATCTATATCGGTGACAAGTCTGCGACGCTCTTCTCGCTGAAGCCTACGGATTCTGGCCTGGATATCCTTGCGAAAACACGGATTAATGATGGCGGTGAAATCTATGGTTCATGCGCAATTTCAAACGGACGCCTTTATGTTCCGACAACGAAAGCAATCTATTGCATGGGCAATAAAGATGTCAAAGTGAACGCCGAGCCGATGCCAAAACCTCTCGTGGAAACCGCGACTGGGGATGCGACCGTTGCACATATCCAGATCTGTCCGGTGGAATTGCTACTGTCTGCAGGCCAAAAGGCCAAGCTGCAAGTGCGAGCGTACAACGCAGCCGGTCAATACATTCGCAACTTGACCGACGCTGTCATCACGGTCGATGGCGGTACGATAAGCGAAGATTTGCTTTACACCGCTCCAACAGAAACAATCGGAGCCGGTGTCAGCTTGACCGCAACTTCAGGCGAACTCAAGAGCGTTGCAAGAGCACGAGTGATAGCCCCACTTCCATGGCGTTTCGACTTTGAGGACAAGAAAGTCCCAATCTTCTGGATTGGGGCGGCCTACCGACATCAGCCTGCTGAACTCCCTACCGGTGGAAACGGACTGGTCAAAATTAGCACGATTCCAAAGGGAACACGCAGTCAGGCCTTCATGGGCAAACCAAATGGGCATGACTATACGGTGCAAGCTGAAGTTTACGCGGCTGACACCAAAAACAAAGTACCCACGACCAACCTGCCAGATATGGGAGTTGTAAACCAACGCTACACACTATCGCTTGAAGGCTCGCAGAAGCTGCAGATTCGATCTTGGTTTTCTATGTTAGAGCAACGCTTTGCCAGGACGATCCCCTTTGAATGGCAAGCGAAGACTTGGTACACGATGAAGCTTCAAAGCGAGAACAAAGATGGAAAGGCTGTTCTACGTGGAAAGGTATGGAAGACAGGCGAAGCGGAACCAGAAGCTTGGACGATCGAGGCCGAAGACCTGCTTCCGAACACAGTCGGCAGCCCGGGACTGTTTGGCAAGTCGTCGGATGCTGAGATCTACATCGACAACGTGATTGTCAAGCAAAACGACAAATAAGCCGCGAGGCTAATGCATTTGACCGTTCGAGGCACAAAGCCTCGAACGCGGTAGTCAGGAAAATGGTCCTGATCGCCGAGAATACGGGGGTTCGCTGCTTCTCAGGTTAAACATCATTGGCCCAAAAGCCATGTACACGCGTATCGGCGAGTGTGTGTCGCCAATGCTAGATTCTGGAGGACGACGGATTTCCCATCCTTCGTAAAACGTTGGCACCTACGGACGAGATGTACGTCGTACAGGTTCAATTCAACGCTTATTTTAAAGTGCTAAGAAGCACTAACTCAGGCACGATCTCTTTCGTCTCTACCGTCCCGAATAGCGTAAACGCGAACACATCGTCAATGTGCACTGGCAGAATTTGGCCAGCTTGCCGGACATTGCCTTCCCAAACGACGATTCGATCGCAATGCGTCCGCCCGGTCATCTGGCACACATCGCCTGTGTGGCCTTTGCGAATCGCCCATTTACTTGGCCCCTCAACCAAGATCTGGACAGTCTTGCCGAGGAACTTCATGTTCTCCTCAAGGCAAATCTGGTTCTGAACTTCGAGCAGTTCTTGGTTGCGTCGATGCTTTACTTCCTCGGGTATATCGTCCTCGTAAATCTCCGCGCCCTTGGTTCCTGGGCGAACACTGTACTGGAAGATAAAGCTATTCTTGAATCGGCACCTCTTGACCAAGTCGACGGTCATCTGGAATTCTTCTTCCGTTTCGCCACAGAAGCCTACGATGAAGTCGCTTGAGACGGCAGCATGCGGAAGGATCTCGTTGATACGGTCCATCATCGCGTAGTAGTCGGCGGTCGTGTATCCACGCTTCATCCGCTTGAGGACATTGTCACTACCACTTTGTGCGGGCACATGTAGATAGGGAGAGCATTTTGGCAAATCGCGAACGGTCTCAAGAAGCTCGCGGGTCATGTCCTTTGGATAGTTCGTCACGAACTTGATCCGCTCGATTCCGTCGATTTCATGCAGCGAGCGAAGTAGATCGGACAAGCGAGTTGTCTTGTCCCCTTGAACATGTTTATAGGAATTGACGGTTTGGCCAAGCAGCACGATCTCCTTGCAACCTTGGTCTGCTAGCACGCGCGCCTCGGCGATGATTTGGTCCGGTGCACGGCCTTGTTCCGGCCCACGGGTCATCGGCACAATACAATAGGTACAAAACTTGTCGCAGCCGATCTGTATCCTTAGATAGGCTTGAAAGGGCGTTGGCCGCATCTCTGGATCACGCAATGGATCGAACGTTTCATGCGATCGTTTGATGTCGTCGACGTTGCCGTCCTTGCGTGAGAGGCTCACCGCGAGCTGTTGTTTTTCACCCGCTTGAGCATTGGCAATCAACTCGGGGATTCGGTGCAACTGTCCGGGCCCCACAACCAAGTCGACGAAAGGGACCCGATCGAAGATAGCCTTTTGGTCTTTCTGGGCCATACAGCCCATGACACCAATGATCTTTTCTGGGTTTGCTAGCTTAAGCTGCTTAAGGTGGAAAAGGTTGTTGTAGGCTTTTTCTTCCGCGTGTTCGCGAACGGAGCAGGTGTTAAAAAGGATGGCGTCCGCGTCTGCAGCACTCTTCGTGATGCCATATCCTGACTTTCGAAGGGCGGCAACGACCATTTCGCTATCAAGCACGTTCATTTGGCAACCGACCGTTTCAATGTACAGTCGTTTGGTAATGGCAGGCAGCGGTATGGCAACAGTGGATTCCGACATTCGAACACTCGGTGGTAGCGGGATTTGGTCGTCTATAACGCTCGAAATCAGTAATCACAGAGCGTCCCGAGCAAATATACACTGATCTGATCTTGTTCCCAAGCGCATCGAGTGGCGTAGCATGCCGTACTAGAGCCGCAGCAGCCTTGTGGCTTCTTCCAGCAGAAACTTGGGATCCATAAACGGCTTGTAGCCGATGTCTTGCCAACGAATTCTCCCGTTCGTATCGATCAGGAAAGTGCCATGTAACGGCACACCTTCGAAATCGTCAAAACAACGAAACGCCTTGAAAATGTCCAATTCTGGGTTCGCCATCAGCGGCAATCGCATTTCAGCATTGTACTTTCTCAGCCCCGACTGAAGCTGCGACAGTGTTTCTGTGCTAATTGCCGCAACATCGATTCCGGCAGCCTGATATTGTTCAACCATCGGCGAAAACTCTTTGAGCTGCTCCGCACAGTGAACACAACCGAATCCGAGGTAAAACACCAAAACGACAGGCCTTTTGCCAAATTGCTTGGTGGAGCGGGTCTCGCCCTCAGAATCGATCGCGGACCAAACCGGTGCTAATGACGGTTTCCATCGAAATGGGCCAAGAGAATCCAACGATGGTCGATCGCCGACATCGGTGGGCGGTTCGGGAGGCATTCGCCATTTGTCCTTCTCGCCGATTAATCCGATAAACGGAACCAGCCTATCGAGCAACTCACAGTCTGAATCCGCTCCGGCAGCAATTGGGGAAAGGGCAGCAATCCATTTTTTGGCGAGGGTTTTCACATCTTGGTCTTCCAGCCGATTTTGGGACGCGATCCAAACACCAATCGCCAAGGGCAACATTTCGCCTGGGGCTTCGTCGATTCGCTTCTTGATTCGATCCAGCGCTTTCTTGGGATAGCCTGCTTGGGAGAGCCACTCCATCCGGGTGGTGGAATTGATGATGGGGCGACATTGATTGGACAAATCCAGCGCTTTCTTGAAATTCCCCTCACTTGCGGCGAAGTAAGAATCGACTGCGAATTTCAATTGTTTTAGCTTGGCGATCCGGTATTCAAGCTCCAATAGGCTGCTTGCCTTTTCCCGCCTTTCTTCTGTCCAATCTTTAGCCACCGCCTCATCGAGATCTTTGCTGGGCAATTTCGGAATACTTGGGTCATCTTCGTCGCCAAACGGATCTTCACTCAGTTCGTAGGGTACGAGCAACTTTGGCGGTCGAGCCAGTGATTTCTTTTTGTCTTTATCATTCTTGGGGTCAGACTCCGCTAAAATTCTCAGGGCTTCTTGTCCCTCGATTGCTTTGGCATGCAACGACTTAATTAAGCCTGCCATGGTACTTTGCAGCTTCTCGGACCTGGCTTTATCGCCGGCTTGACTGGTTGCGATCGCTAACCAGGCGATTCGTTCGTCCTGTTTAAGTTCATCCGCAGTCGGTTCAATATAAGTTGAATTCGCAAGCTCAATCAGTTGAGGCCAGAGTCGATAGGTTGTCAAAACTCCCAGTAAACGCTCTCGTCCGAGGGAAGCACTACCGCGACCTCCGAAAGAATTGAACTTGGGATGTCGGGGCAATTCGATCATGTTTTTTGCTAGGTCAACCGCCTCTCGAACACGACCGGTCAGCATCAAGTCCCGAATAAGCCATTCATTGTTGTGGGCATAGTTATGGATTTGGTCCGGCATAACTTGGTCCCGCATCATGTGGGCGTGATCGACTCGTGCTGAAGCTTCTTGTTGCCATGCGGCGTCAGAGTACCGATGCAGACGCGAATAAGTATGCCCCGGCATGTGCCACATATGCGCTATGCCAGGGGCGCTGGGGCCGCATTTCGCTGCCGCGTCTAAAGCGAGCTTGTCCTGTTTGTAGTCCCAGAGGTGGATGCGGAAGTGATGTGCCGGGTGTTTTGGATTAGCGTGGAAAATGTCCGCTAGAATGGCATTGATAGCAAAATGGCTCTGGATTTCGATTCCGCTGCCGTTGTTTTGCCAATATTGGAGAACGAGCATCGCCTTGATTTCGATGTCATCGGGATAGTCGTACGCGATGCCCTCAAGATCCTTGACATACTTTTTTAAGCGTTCTTGCTGGTCCTTTCGGTTTTTGTCGCTGTCACGTTTCTTTTCTTTCGCAGCAGCCTTTTTTTCGGCCGCGCTTTGGGGTTTCGAATCGTCGTCATTGGCTGGCTCGGCTTTGGTGTCTTTGACCCGGTTATTCCAAGCTTCGATCAACCTTTTTTCTTTATCCGAGGCCTTGGCGATGGCTTTCATAGCCTGTTCGCTGAAGCCTTTGGATCGCAAGGGGTTTTCGATATTGGCCCTGGCCATGCCCCAATAAAGAATCGGGCAGTCTGGGTCGAAAGCGGCGGCCTGACGGAACGACCGCTCAGCTTCGAAGTACCAGAATCCATGTAGCTGCGTGATTCCTTGGTCAAAGAATCGCTGGGCCATCGGGTTCTTGGTTGAAATCTCCCAATGCACATTCCCCATGCCACCCATGAGGTATGCAGCCTGCCTTGGCCCCTCGTTGAATGCGTCGGCGTGGGTGGAGTGCCCCGGTCGCGGCGATTGCCCGTCGGGAGCTGGAATGTCGTCGGCCAACGAATTGCTTGCAATCGCAAGTAAAACGAGCCACATCATCGACAGTTTTTGGGAGGAAGGCATGGCGTTCGCGTTCAGGAGTCGGAATAGGCAGGGACCATTATTATAACTAGAGTTCAGTGTTGCGCGCCAATTGGCGTCGAAACTTGCTCGTGCCTGCCAGCCGATCCATTACAATCGATTCAATTCGCCACCAGTTATCCCCCTCCGCCGGAATCCGTCCGTTGACAACCAAGAACTTCAAAATCCTGCTGATCGTGCTCGTTGCATCGTTGTTTTGCTATGGCAATGCGCAGCGACTTCGAAATTTGGGCGACCTCGCGCTGGCCATGGAGATTATTGATCGAGAGTACGTTGAAAAACCTGACAAGGAGAAACTTTACCAAGCCGCAATGAAGGGAATGATTGATTCCCTGGACCCTTACTCTGGCTACATACCCATCGAGTCGCTAAAGCCGTTTCAAGCCATTTTCGATCAGGAGTTTGGCGGGCTCGGAGTGAGTATCGACGGGCAACCGCGGCGCGAACGATTGACGGTGGTAGCAACGCTTTTTGATTCGCCTGCCTACCGAGCAGGCATCAAACCGGGAGATGTAATCTTAGAAGTAGATGGAGTGGAATGCGCAACCGAAAAGATTGAGATTGCGTCAAAACGACTTCGAGGCAAAGAAGGGAGTACCGTAACTCTGACCATCGAAAGGGCTAACGAGCCCAACCCAATGCAGATCAAAGTTGTTCGAGCAAGAATTGAGGTAGAATCGGTGCTTGGTGATCGCCGACGCTTGGATGGTAGCTGGGAGTTTGCAATGGAGGAGGATCCTCGGATCGCTTACATGAGACTGGAATTGTTCGGAGAAAAAACAACCGAAGAGCTCAAGAAAGCGTTGACCTCCGTAAGAAAAGACTGCAAGGGCCTGATCATTGACCTACGCGACAATACCGGAGGGCTGTTGATGGCCGCCCGAGACATTTGCGATATGTTTCTTGACGACGGCGATATCGTCAGTACGCGTGGTCGCGACGACCGTATTGACCAACTCTACACGGCAAAACCCGGAACCGAGATCGAAAACAATATCCCTGTCGTAATCTTGATCAACGAGCATTCGGCAAGTGCGAGCGAAGTTGTAGCGGGTTGCATGCAGGATCGCTGCCGCGCCTCCATTGTCGGCGACAGATCGTTCGGCAAGGGGAGCGTTCAAAACGTCATACCGCTTGACGCAGGCATGGCCGCCATGCGTTTGACAACCGCCTACTATTATCCCCCTAGCGGACGACTCATTCATCGCAAGCCGAACGCCAAGCCTGAAGATCAGTGGGGAGTTTCGCCTGACGAAGGCGGTTTGGTGAAATTGGATGACGCTGCCTTTATGAAAGCGATCGATCGCTTTCGCAAACGTGCAGATCCCATGGAGAACGGATTGGGCAAGCCAAAACAGGGCTCCGCGGCGTCAGATGCGAGTCAGGCAAAACCGCATGCGGACACTACGCTCCAAGATGATCCGCAGTTAGAAAAGGCAGTTGAGATCCTGAAGTCGAAAATGGATAAATAGCAAAAGAGTCGTGAAGCCGTCGCTGTGGCTCTCTGCCAAGCCTGTACGAATAGCACGGCCCGCCAAACCATTGGCTGAAACTCCATAAAGTTCTACTCACTCAACACGGTGCAGCTGCATGATCCGCTTGCGATTTCTTTTCCTCGGTCGTCCGTGATGCGACAAACAACAAAGCCGACACGTAGACCTCGCTGAATCATTTCACCCGTTGCGACAAGTTTTTTGCCACGGACCGGCCTCATGAAGTGGATATGTAAGTCGATTGTCGAAAAATCCTGACCGGGATCAAGTGTTCGGCCAAAAGCGATCCCCATCGCCGCATCCGAAAGGGCTGCCAAAACTCCGCCGTGTACTCTGCCCATCGGATTATTAAGACGTTCATCAATCTCTAGTTCTACGACCGCCCGCCCTTGTTCGTTGTCTTCCGTTGTCGCAGGCAGCACCTTGAATCCAATTAGCTGAGAAATGGGTGCTTGGTCAAATCGATCGGGCATTGTGGCGGATGTTCCTGAATGGCAATTAGGCTGGGAGTCGCCGAAGGGCGAGGCGATATGATAGACTGCGAGTCCTCTTTCGGAAATGAACGACTCATTCCGAACTCGACCACTTGTAAATTCGAACACTGTGCATGCGACGCGTTGAAGAATTACTATCCGGCCGCTCCAATTCGCTCAGCTCCATCTTGATGCGGGCGGGATTGTGGTGCCTCAGCCAACCCTATGCTTCGGTAGTGTGGGCGAGGAATCTCGCCTACGATCGAAAATGGAAGAAAGCGGGCCAAGCGACGGTGCCTGTGGTATCCGTCGGGAATTTGACGGCAGGCGGAACAGGGAAAACGCCTGCGGTAGCCATGTTGGCTAAATGGTTTCGTGAGAAAAACATACGTGTCGGTATCTTGTCCAGAGGCTACGGCGCAGGAATTGACGGACGAAACGATGAGGCCAAGGAATTAGAGGTCTCGCTGCCAGACGTGCCGCATTTGCAGAAACCGGACAGGCTTGCGTCTGCCACAATTGCTACCGAGGAGCTCGGGATGCAATTGCTGATATTGGATGACGGATTTCAACACAGAAAGATCCATCGCGACCTGGAAATAGTCTTGCTCGATGCACGTGAACCGTTTGGCTATGGCTATCTCCTGCCAAGAGGCTTACTTCGCGAACCGCTTCGATCGCTCCGCCGGGCCGACATTGTCATGGCAACCCGTGCGGATCAAGTGGATGCGCAGAGTTTGGCTGCGATTCGCACTCGAGTGCAGCGCTACAATCCTAAAGCGGCTTGGTTGGAGTCAGAGCATACTCCAGTGCGATTGCGAAATTCGCAGGGCGAGTGTAGAGAACTCGAATGGCTTAATGGTAAAAACGTGCTGGGAACATGTGGCCTCGGAAATCCGCACGGCTTTCTTCAAACGCTCCAAACCTGCGGAGCAAATGTTGTAGCGACCGTAATTTTCCCAGATCACCATAACTTCTCAGCTGCTGACATAGAATCGCTTAACCAGCAGGCGAGCTCAACCGAAACGCGGTGCCAAGCAATCATTTGCACTGGAAAAGATCTTGCGAAAATAGACGCGTTGCGGATCGGGCAACATGAATTATGGAGCCTAGACATTGAGCTGCATATTCGAACTGGAGAGACAATTCTTGAAGAGTTTCTAGAACGCGTTGTCGCGAGCGTTGATCGCGAACCCTAGAACGCGATGGTGAAACAGAAATAAAAAAAGCTCCCGGAAGTGAACGAGTCCTAGGGGGGCTGAGGACATTAGCTGCATTTCCGGGAGCGATGTTTCGAGCGGGCAAAGCAACATCCGTGTGCACTGCCCGCATGAACCCACTTTGTCTTCCGCCA
>JANMNR010000164.1:0-12520 GCA_031368325.1 Pirellula sp. | reverse complement strand
GCATGCCTTTGGCGTCGATTTTTCGAAGGAGTTGCAAACTCCAATTGGTCGCCCACTGAGCTTAAGCGCGGGCAAAATCATTTCGTCATTGCTGAGTTAGCATCGCCTGGAAGTTGACATGTCTAGTGTACCTTTGGTTTTCAATTTTTCGTGAAAATCCTCGTCGACGACAGGTGTGGGCTCTGGTTCACGCTAATGCCCACGGCAAACCGACGCGCACCGCCAAGCCTGTCACACTTACCAACTCCGATGCCAAACCGCAGCAACCCTTCCCCGGCGCGTAAGTCTTAACCGACCGCGAATGTGATGAAACACTAGGCACTAAGGGCGCTTCCCCGAAATCCAAACGAGACCAAAGTGTGCGCGGCTTGTGTTTGCCGGGCCCTGCCCTGAGACGGGCTGCATGCCACGACCCATGGGTCAGAGCCATCATTCAACCAACAGGCATCGGTTTCCGAAATACCTGGTGACTTGATCAATAGTCAATCAAACCTGCCCTGGCGAGTCCATTCGGAAATCTCGACGAGCAGATCTTCGCGTCGCGTTGAGTAAGATCGACTTGTAGAGCCCAAATGAACGGTAGCCAGAAGTTCTGTTTTGATTTTGCCACATCGTACAGAAACAACTACTGAAAGCGTTTTGTACATGCACTCGCATGCGAAAAAAATCGCGAGAGAGTTCGTCGAACTATTTTCAAGCGGTGTCGCGAGTCTTTCGGTATCAAAACTTCGAAAGACTCGCAAAAACTCGTTCGCTATGGTAGAGTGCTTCCGTGCAATGACATTTGTCCGCACACTTAGGTGTGCGAAGGGAAGCGGAGTGCGAAACTCCCGCGGACGCGCCGCTGTAAACAAGCGTAAATGATCCAACACTCTTTTAAATTGTCACTATTAGTCGCGTTCGGGTTTTGCCGAGTTCGCTGCCTGATGGGAAGACATGTTGGATCGCTTGAAGCCAGAAGACCTGTTGCACACGAGACCTGCGTGATTTGTCACGTAGATACTTGAAGTCGAGTTCGCGATGTGGCGATTCTCGATGCTTGTGCGCTCCTCGCGATTTGGGAGACACCAGATGTAAACTAGGGCACTTCAACCGGGACTGCACCTCCGTTCTTTCATGGAAAAAATTCTACTCGTCTTGGCCAATAGCTTTTTTTGGCCCGTGTCATGCTTGGTGCTCTTTGCATTTGGCTATGCGGTCCTATCCTTGGGCGCTTTTGTCGTCGAGGCAATTCAGCGTACTTGGAATAGCCATCAGTTGCTGGTGTTGCGATCGAGCCCTTTGGCCACCATCGAGTCGATGGAGTTGCAAATTCTATCTGAGCTTGAGGGGCTCCGGTTGTGCAGCCGAGTCGCACCCATGTTGGGTCTCGTGGCGACAATGATCCCTCTTGGACCTGCACTGGCTCGATCGTCCGCTGGTGGGGATCCCTCGGAACTCGTCAATGGGCTAGCGCCAGCGTTCGCGGCAGTAATCCTTTCGCTCCTATCCGCTGCGATGACCTTTACGATCTATACCGTCCGTCGGCGTTGGTTGCTCGTCGAATTGAATCAGGTTGTCGAATCCCTTTCGCCATTTAGGATGGGACGATCATGAAGCCTGGTCAAAGCGATTTCAAAAGGACATTCCGCGTGCTCGACGAAGATGAGGATGACCCGATGCTATCCATCATCAATCTTGTCGACGTATTTCTAGTAGCGATCGGGATTCTCCTGATCGGGGCAGCCCAACAGGCTTCGTTAACCGCAAACGCCGATAGTGTGACGATCGTTCGAAACGCCGGAAAACCCAATATGGAAATCGTAATTAAGGACGGTGAGAAGATCTCCAAATTTCAGTCGTCGGGGATCTCGGCAGATGGTGATGGTGAGCGGGTTGGTACCGCATACCGACTCCAAGATGGAACCATGGTCTACGTTCCAGCAGCAACAGCGCCCAGCAATAGGGAGCAGCTACCATGAAGATCCGGAATCATTCATCCACACTCATTTGCGAAACCAAGCGGCAACTTCGCATGCGGAACTTGCTGACATGCATGAGTTGCTTTTGGATTTACCTAGTTGGGCTAGCCTCCATCACTTTCTCGCAAATCAATGCACAGAGCGATTTGTCAAAGGATAACGTCCCCAAGCCTCACTCTATCACTTGGATTACCTCATTCTTGACATCGCAGTCTAAATGGCTTCTGGTCGAAAGAGAGGCAAGTCAAGCGAATCTCACCGTGCAAGCGATCGATGTGTCCACCATCACCGAGGCGGAGATCGGTCGATTGGTCTCGGATTCGTCAGCGTTGTTGGTGATCGATGCGGCACATCTCAGCGTTGGTGCCAAGATGGAATCGATCCTTGGGCCTGCTCTCAATGCGTCTGACATCCCCTATCTATTGATCGGCGATTTCGACTCAGTTGTTAAAAAGTCGCCGCCCATCGGGCAACTTATTGCTGCAGAGCGAGGCATCGGGGCAAAAACCGCACAGAGATTTCGCGAGTACTATCGATGCGGAGGAGCTAAAAACGCCCGGATGTTGGTCACAGCACTTGCTCAGCGATCATCGAATGCAGAATTGCCCGAATCAATCCCGTTCCCAGCGCAGGGGTTCTACCATCCCAGTTGGGATAAGATTGAAACCGATCCCATGCAGGTGGATGCACGGTTGGAAATGTTCTCATCCAAGGGGGTATTGCCAATAGGCAATACGCAGGCTTTGGGCATGGTGGCTATCGCCGTCAACGCCGCCGTCTTCACTTCTGGAGACCATGCTTGGTTGGATCGATTGATCGATCAATTGCAACGCAAAGGGGTTACTGCTTTTGCGTTT
Organism: Pirellula sp.; assembly: GCA_031368325.1. Taxonomy (GTDB): domain Bacteria; phylum Planctomycetota; class Planctomycetia; order Pirellulales; family Pirellulaceae; genus JBKCUI01. Next base: position 9,702 of record JANMNR010000164.1, on the reverse strand, counting down.
TATGGACCGCGCCAGAACGCGGCTCTGTTTCAAGAAATGATGCTTGGATCGAAAGGCTTGCGAGCGCAGGTTTTGCTCAACGCAGCCTTGGTCTTTCGTCCCAATGAACGTAAAGCGGACATCGAAAGTCTGGGGCTACCTGTCGTGCAGCTCCTACCATCTTTGGCCGTGACGGCTGAGCAATGGCGAACAAGTGCGCAAGGCTTGGCGTTCCAGGATATCTCGTTCTATTACGCATCGAGCGAACAAGCGGGGATGATCGATCCGATTTTGCTAACGGCTCGGGATTCGGAAACGCAACAGCTCAAGGTCATAGACGAGCAATTGCCTTTGGTCGTGGAACGGGTCGTCGCCCAATTGCGTCTGCAAAAGAGCCCGCGTTCCAATCGACGGTTGGCGATGATTGTCTACAACTATCCGTCAGGGGCCAATAATTTTGGCGCTTCGTTTCTAAATGTCCCTGAGAGCGCGGCCTGTATCCTAGAGCGACTTAAGTCCGATGGCTATACGTGCGAAACGCTCCATGCAGACTCCATTGTGCAACAAGTGCAGAGGACGCTAGCTGCTTTCTACAGCACCGACTCACTTCGCGAGTGCCTCGCCTCGGGCTTGGCGGATCGTATTAGCCTATCGGACTACTTGGCTTGGTTTCGAAGCTTGCCGCAGGATACTCAAAGCCGCATTGAAGAATACTGGGGACCGCCTGAAAAATCGTCAATGCTAATGACAGACGACATCGGTCAAAGTTTCTTTGCGATTCCCCGTGTGGTTGCGGGCAACGTTTCGGTCATGCCGCAACCTCCGCGATTCGATGTTCAACGATCTATCGATAGCGATAAACGAAAAACACGTCTGGCTCATCGCTCATCGGTACCATTGAGCCATCACTATCTTGCAACCTATCTATGGATGCGTTCGATTTGGAAGGCCCACGCCATGATTCATCTCGGGACACACGGGACAGCCGAGTGGGCTCCCGGCAAAGAACGAGGCTTGAGTTCATTCGATGACCCGAACTTGGCTTTGGGTTCTCTGCCAAACGTCTACCCTTACATCATGGATAACTTGGGCGAAGCGACAACGGCCAAGCGTCGTGGTCGAGCAATTCTGCTGAGTCACTTGACTCCAATGTTCACTCCGTCTGGATTTCGACCGGGTTGGCACGAAATGCACGACTTAATGCACGATTGGGAAGTTGCGAGCGAAGGGAATGTGCGTGAAGCAATTCAAACGAAACTGGTGGAAACATTTCTCAATCAGAATCTTCATCGCGATCTTGGGTTCACCGAACAAGAGATGCGAGATGATTTCGAAGGCTTTCAGGAGCAACTTCATCCTTACCTAGACGACATCGCTCAATCAGCTCAACCGCAAGGGCTGGCGGTCTTCGGGCAAATTCCGTCTCCACAGAGACGCTTTGGAATGATCCTGCAAATCCTTCGCAAGCCGATGATCGAAGCACTTGGTGAGGACATCGACGAAGTCTTTCTGCTCGATTCGGACAAGGTGTTGAAATCCAGACCAGCTCGATGGCTGCGTGTCGCGCTGGCAGACCCGGAAACCGCAAGCACCCTAGACTTGCGAATGCTAGATGCCATCGAAAAGAATTCTCTGTCGTCTGCCCCCAATCGTGCCTCAAAAAAGAAAATCGACTCGCAGGTTCTGCTGGATCTGGCCCAGCGAGCCAAGCGATTGGAGGAAGCTCTTTCGCAGAACGAAGAGCTTGATCGATTGGCGGAAGCGCTGGATGGCAAACATGTCCCGTCCAGTTACGGTGGCGATCCGGTTCGCAATCCGGAAAGTCTGCCGACGGGACGCAATCTGTATGGCTTTGACCCGAGCCGAGTCCCAACCAAGCAAGCTTGGGAGATCGGTATCGTAGCTATGGATCGATGGATCGAGGATTATCGAAAAACCCACGAAGGAAGATCGCCGACCAAGGTGGCGTACTCCTTGTGGGCTGGTGAGACGATTCGCCACCAAGGAGTAATGGAATCGCAAGTGCTCTATGCAATGGGCATTCGTCCGGTTTGGGGTGAAGCAGGTCGAGTCACGGGTATCGAGATAATTTCGAAAGGCGAACTGCAACGACCTCGTATCGACCTCCTTTTGAGTGTCACCGGATCCTATCGTGATCAGTTTCCATTGCTGATGGGCTGGATGGATAAGGCGGTCGAACTTGCGTCGCAACAGCTTGAGGAAAGCAATGCCGTTTCGGAAAACGCAGCAATCGTGGAAGCGAAACTAGTGAGCGACGGCGTTTCTTTGAAGAGCGCAAAGCGAATGTCCAAGATCCGTATATTCTCTAATGAATCGGGGACTTATGGAACGGGACTGTCGGATAGTGTAGAAGCGACAGATTTGCTCAGCTCGAAGAGGAGCGACAATGAAGCGTCTTTGGCGAGACTCTTTCTCGATCGCATGGGGCATGCTCAATCTGAGGCCCAGCTTTCGGAAGCGGAGGTTGAGATCGCGAATCGCAGTCTTTTTGCAATGCAATTGGCGTCCGTGGATGCAGCAATTTTATCGCGCACCTCGAACACGTACGGTGTCATGACCAGCGACGATCCCTACCAGTATCTCGGCGGATTGTCGTTGACCATTCGCCATTTGACAGGCCGATCGCCCGACTTGTACGTTGAGAATCTAAGAGACGAGCAAGAGATCATCGTCGATCGCGCGTCGGTCTCAATTGCCAAGGAACTGAATACACGTTATTTGCATCCGCAGTGGATACGCGCTCAACAACAGGAGGGTTATAGCGGGACGCTTCAAGTGCTCAAGGCGGCGCAGTTTTTGTGGGGATGGCAGGTTACTGCTCCGGAATCGATTCGCCAAGATCAGTGGCAATCGCTGCACGACGTGTACTTGCGAGATCAATACAACCTGGGCACGAGAAAGTGGTTCGAAACGGACAATGCTGTCGCGTTGTCGCAGCTTACGGAACGTATGCTCGAAGCGATCCGGCTCAATTACTGGTCTCCAGACTCGCAGACTCGCGATGAACTGACGGCCATCTATCAATCGGCAACGATAACATCCGGACGGTTGGACCGCAACGAAGAGTTGGATCGCTATGTTGCGGCAAGCCTTCGAGCATCGCAGACGGCTCAAACACCGGAGACGCCGCAATCGGACATGGAGGAGTTGGACGGGAGTCGTGTTTTAGGGGAAAAAAACAGTTCTGCGGAAATGAGTTCTGCGGACGTTGAAAACTCCGAAACGAAATCGGAGTTAGAGCATGTCCGCGGGATGCAACTGGACGAATTAAAAACCACGACAACACCCACACCTTTAAGTGACCAAACCTACATATGGTATGTGTTTGCAGGATTGTCTTTTCTGTTTTTATCGGGTGCGTGGAAACAATGGTCTCGCGGCTAAGCATTGCGACAAGCGGAACCAATTACCATCCCACCACACACCCAAACAATCCTCGGAAGCAACGCGTTCAAGCCATCTAGTATTTCTTTTAAATTCGGCAACGCGACAGAATGGTTTTACACCTCGCTCTTCCAAAGTGATTTTGCAGGGAGCTCATCATTGGCGATTGCCTCGACGCGGAAGCGGCGGTGCTAGGAGACATTCCCTCGCGTTTGCCGAGGGAAATGAGTGAGTCAGGTCATCTTGCCCAAGGCTAGATGTTCAATCGAGCAGTCAACGCAAGTCCAGTGTTGCACTGCTTTTTCCGCTGCTCTTGCAATTTTTGACTTGTGCTTATAGTGCGGAGTTGCATACGCGTTGTAAGTGCAGTGTAGTGCCATTAGGGTGTCCTCCGCTTGGGGGAGCCATTTTGCTTTTCACTCACTTTCAGCAGCCCATTCGAAAGAAGACGTTTGACTCCACACGCTATCCGCTTTGTATCTTCACGGCTTTCGATGCGATTACTCCTGGCCACCTTGTTATTGGCGAGCGGATGCGGGGCTCCGGCCGTGACTCGATATCCAATTTCGGGAACCGTGATGGTCGACGGAAAGCCAGCCGAACGGGTCTTGGTCCAACTGACCAGCACTGCGACGAGTACGGGCCAAAATAATGACGCCTATCCGTCTGGATATACCGACTCCTCCGGAAAGTTCGTTGTCGGCAAAGAACAAGGGGTGTTGGGGGCGGTCGAGGGTGAGTACGTTGTCACGTTCACTTGGATCTCAGGGCCGGAGCTGGAAGCTTATGACAAGCTCAAGGGTACGTATTCTCAAGTCGCAAAATCAAGAGATCGATTGAAGGTTCCTTCCGCCGGGTCGGAAAGCCTCGAATACAGACTCGCCGGGAGTGGTCCCAAGTAACAGCACTCTTTATGAACACGAAAACTCAAAGTCAGACCATGAATCGAAAACGTTACGCATTTACACTCGTAGAACTCTTGGTTGTTATCGCCATTATCGGAATACTGGTTGGACTGCTTTTGCCCGCCGTTCAAGCTGCTCGCGAAGCGGCTCGTCGTATGCAGTGCTCGAACAATCTCAAGCAAATGGGGTTGGCAATGCTGAACTACGAATCGGCTAACAAACGATTTCCCAATAACAATCCCGTGGTCGCAAGAACACCTGGCCAATCGATTATTCAAGGGCCATGGACCTATGCGATTTTGCCCTACATGGAGCAGAACGCGATTTACCAAGCGTACGACGTCAATCGAGGATTTTCCGAAACTCCCAATCGACAATTCTTGACGGCTTCTCTTCCCATGTACAAATGCCCCTCTTCGCCCGTGCCTGCCATTACTAGTTTCGTAGCGGTTAGTCCGAGTTTTGCTCCCGACAGAGCTGCCACAGGAGGTAATCGTTTCGATGCCACGATCGTCGAATACGCATCCGCTCTCAGTGTATTAGAACCTCCGATGAACGTACCGCCAGCGGGATTCGTTCGCCCGCGAGGTTTCCTGGCTCAATACACTGCTTCCAATAGCATCCCGGTGATTACGGATGGACTTTCCAACACGATCATGTTCGGCGAGAGCGCAGGCGGCCCCACACGCTAAGATGCTTTTCGCCAAGACGCACGCTTATTACCACGCCAAGGAAGTCATCGAACCACGAGCCTTGGCGCTGAGTGCCTCTGACTGGCCTGAGGGCGGCACTTGGTTCAAAGATGAGGTGGGCGACAAGCTCCTCAGCAAGGGAGCTATTACGGTGCTGGAGAACAAGGCCTGCACGCTGAAGTCCGCTGAGAAGGCACTCAAAGAGCGTAACTACACACTCACCTACATTCAGGTTCACTCGGACTGGAATGCGCAGAGCATGGAGGACGGAGATCTAACTGCGGAACAAGTCTCCAAACTCAAGACAGGCTCACTCATCACGATCAACCACGGCTGCTCCACCGGAAACTGGATGCACAACGAGGCAGAAAAAACCAGTCCGAACATGGCCATGCGTTTTGTGTTTGGTAAAAACATCGGGCAAGCTGTTGTCGCTCAGGTTCGCACAGGAATGGTCTATGACCAGGAGGCTCTCTATAAAGGATTGGCCGCAGGAGACTGCTTGGGAAAAGCCTACTTCAACACCAAACAAAAAGCAGAGTCTCAATTCGTGAAGGGCGATCACGTCCCCGGCGACATCGTTTCCGGCATTCTCATGATCGGCAATCCCTTCGTCCGAATCAAACCCCTCGAAAACTGAGCCTCTCTGCCTTGATTCCGCCGAGCCCGCTAGTATGAAAAGCCGTCCTCCGCTTCTCGTGATGTCCCACTTCATTCTGCTGATCACCCTCTTCCCAACGTCCGTCTCGCGCGCGGCTCCGGCGGAAGGTCATCCGCAAAATTGAACCGCTCTCGGTGCGTGGCGTGAACTACTATCCGCGACACACGCTGTGGAGCAAGATGTGGACGGAGACACCCGCGGAGGTTTGGGAACAGGACATGGCCGCGGCAGCCAAGCTCGGCGTGAATACCGTGCGCACCCTCAAGGGCGATACCGAGGACTGCTGGGTCAAGGACATCGTCATGCGCGAGACGCTCAACAATGTGCAGGTGTGGCGGGGGTGCCGGCGCTTCACCATCACGGGAGCGCACTCGTATCACAACTCGACGGTGGAAAAGGGCGCGGGCTATGCGGCGGATATTTCCATCCGCGGATCGCAGGTGCTTGTCGACCGTTGCAGCTCGCATAGACTCGGCGGCTTCTAGGTCGCCACACTGAATCAGGCAGCCATCTTGAACGTGGTGCTGAACTGCACGTTCGAGGGCGATGGCAGCATCTAGCCGCACATGCATTGGTCCACCGTCCTCCTGACTGACTCGTGCACCATCCCCGACGGCCATCGGCTGCAAGGGCGAGCCGCATAAGACACACAGCAAGGAAGCCTTCTTCTTCGCCAACCAGCCCGTGACTCCCGCCAGCCTGTATCTCGCGCAGTTGCGCGAGCGATTGGGCGAAGCGGCGGTGAAGAACATCGGCTATTGAAACCAAGTTACTTCAAGCGGCAACGCGATGTACACATGACCGCCGCGCCGGTGGGTGACGTCACGCTCTCGCCAACTGGATTCTATTTTCAAATCTGCGCGCTCTGGCAGACCGGCCTCGTGCCGCTCGTGCTTGACCGCTAGGTCGCAAACAAGGACACAAAGTATGAGCCGTTCCTAGAACGCGTGCGGAAGTTTCTTGACGAATGCCCGCGCCTTTAGGATGAACCACCGAAGGCTGGAGACGCAATCAACGAGGCCGACCTCAGCCCCATCGCCAAGACGCTCGACTGGAATAAGCAACGGCAAATGTGGAAGGAATTGAAGAAAACCCTACCTTTTTCAAGCTAGTTGGCTAATAGGAGTTTTTCTTCAGTCGGGGGCAGCCCGGCAGCCCCTTATTCTCGTGTGGATTCACTTGGCCTTAATTTGTATACTTAGGCAAAAGATCGCAAAAGGAAATACGACAAATGCCAAATGAAGTAAGCCTAATGATTACCGCCGAGGGATTGACGGCTTTAGCCAGCATGGCACTGGCACCCAAGAACCAAGCACGGCTGGACGATCTACTTACAAAGAATGTCGAAGGGAAGCTCTCTGCAGAAGAAGCGAAGGAACTCGACCTTCTCTTGACGCAAGTTGACGAACTCAATCTCGTGAAAGCTCGTGCGGCTGCAACGCTGCATCGGATAGAGAATTAGGAATTGCTTTGAGCGTCTACATTCCTGTCGAGCTCAGGAGACGCATCCGATCCCACTTCTTGCAGCGGTGTGCCTATTGTCAGTCAAGTGAAGCGCTAACGGTTGTCACCTTTGAAGTCGAACACATCCAGCCGCTGTCGCTTGGCGGCCAAACGGACTTCGAAAACCTCTGCCTTGCTTGTCCTACCTGCAATCGATACAAAGCCAATCGTGTTATTGGGCTCACCGATGAAGGAGCCGAAGCGCGATTGTTCCACCCTCAGCGCGACAACTGGCTTGCTCACTTTGATTGGTCAGTGAACGGTACGGTGATTGTCGGGTTGACTGAGATTGGTGTTGCTACGGTCAACCTTTTACGCATGAATCGACCGCAATTGGTTGAGGTGAGATCGCTCTGGATGGTTGTTGGCAAGCATCCGCCGAGTTGAGCCGGTAACTCTTTGGTTGAATCAGCTCAACCGAACGTGCCGTTTTATTCGGACGCAATCTCCGGAATCTGCCCCGCAGTTAACCCACCGGTCAGATAGTTTGGGGTCGGGTTCGGTGGGGCGGAGGCAGACGGCGTTGTAACAAGCAGCCCCTTATCAACTAGAGAGCGCGATAGTTCGCGGTAGAAAATAGCGTTCAAACGGAAGCAACATTCGGAAAATCAGCCCCCCAGTAAGAAAAGAGAGAGGGCGGGGAGCTTAGCCCGAAAAATCAAAAACGCCCAAAACATTGGGGATTTGAGGGACGCAGTCGCCTCAATAGAAAAACTCTCACTCTGCGAACTGACGTGTTGCCTAAAGTTCGCAGATCAAAAAGAGTACGCCGGAGGCAACGGTTTTCGTGACGACTCTCGCGCCGCTGGAATAGCGAGGTTGCGAATTAAGCAGCCAAATTATGGAGAAGCTCGATCAACTTGGGGTCTCTGGCAAAAGTTAATCCTCGATTTCGACCTTCATCGCGCCATGTTGACCAAAGATTCCGCTTGGCGATCGCTGCTTCGTGGAGTATGGAAATTCCAGTTGCCATAGCTGTATGACGCGAGATCAGGAACTATTGGTGCCGATGTCATAGCAGGCCAATTCATAACACAAGCTTTTGAGAATATAGCATCCTCATATTCATGGTTTTTCCTATGAGCCTTCTACTCCGGCCCCGGCTCCCGCAGCGTCCTGCCGCTCAGCGGCGCAGCACGATGAGAATTATCACGCGATTGTTGCCATCGCCGCCACCGTTGCCGGGCGAACGGAAAGCCGCTTGCCAATTGATGGCGTGAGCGGGGGCGTTCTGCTACGAACTCCATGCGAGTGCGTTCCGGTAAAGGGACAAATACTTTGGAGCTACTTTTGTGTGAACGCCGGGATTATCCGCTGCGGCAGGGTCTTGAGCATGTCGCCCATGCCTTTGTTGTGGGACGTGATGACCGCGACCAGATCGAGTTCGGGGAACATGAAGATGAACTGCCCACCCGCGCCGCGGCCTTGGAAGCTGTGGTAGGTTTTTCCTTCGACATTGAAATCATCGACCCACCAGAAGAAGCCGTAGTGCTCGTTGATCTGGCTCGGTGTCGTTGCGCGCACGAGGAAGGCTTCGGGAATGAGTTGTTCGCCGTTCCATTTGCCTTTGTTGAGGATGAGCTGGCCAAACTTCAGCATGTCGCGGGAGAGGATGCTGCTGCCGGCAGCAGACTTCGGCAGACCGCTGGTGGCGTGCTCCCAATGATACTGGGTGATGTCCAGCCGTCCGAGTAGTTCCGTCTTGATGAACTGCTCCGCGCCGCCTGGAGCCACGGCGTTGACGATTTGCATGGCGATGGCGGTGTCTGGCTCCTGATACTTGAACTCGCGCGGCATGGGCGGGATCGGATCGCTATGTTGAAGATACGCCTGCATCTCGCCCATTCCCTTGAGCTGCGCCGGATTGTTCATCAACTCTTTCTCCTTCTCCTTCGCAAGCCGGATGCCGGAATCCATCTGCATGGCCTGCGCGAGTGTGATCGTTTCCGCGCCCGCGACGAGCTTCGTGGTGTCCAGCTCCTTCAGGAAAGAGACCGCGGGCTTGTCGAGGTCTTCCATCTTCAGCAGGCCGAGCTGAATCGCGCGACCCACGGCCAGTGCGGTGTAGGACTTCGTGATCGACATCTGGTAGTGCGGAAAGTTCGCACGGCCCCGGCGGTAGTAGGGTTCAAAGAGCAGCTTGCCGCGATAGCCGATGAGCATGCTGTCCACATTGCCCGCCGTTTCGTCCTTCGCCACTGCTGCAAGCTCATTGGCAAAGGCCTCGATCATCGCGCGGTCCCCGCCATCGACACCGAGCTTGCCCACGACGAGCCCGTCGTTTTTGTCCTCTGGAGCAGCGCTGATGTAAGGCTTCTCCAAGTCCGGCAACTTGGCTTCCAACTGGTAAAGTTTGTCCTTCAGATTCAGCCCCGGCACCTCGGGGGCGAGGCCGTTGCTTTTTGGCTCGGCTTTGACTTCGGCAAACGCAATCAGCGGAGCGAGCGCCAAGGTGATGATGAGTGTGTGGATGTGCTTCATGGGTTTGTATCCTTGGTTGCGGCTTCCTTCTTGGCCATGCGGTTGGCCTTCCGCTTCGCGGCTTTGTCGTCGGTTG
>JANMNR010000162.1:0-3458 GCA_031368325.1 Pirellula sp. | reverse complement strand
TGGTTCAATCAAGACGATCAAGCGTGGCGGCCTCCCTTCCAGATCGTTGGCTTCGCTGGTGTCTTCTGGGCCTTGGCATGGTGTATCGCCATCCCTCCTAATTCATTGACTAGAAAGAAGGAATCTGTGGACGAGACTAGGGCGTCCAAGATGTGGCTGGGAAGCTTGCTCAAGAACCCAAGATTCTGGGCGTTGGTCATTATGGTCATTTCGATCAATACTTCCTGGCAATTGATACGGGCATGGCTACCGAAATTTCTACAAGAGGGCCGGGGCTACAGTGAATCGACTGCAAGATACTTTAACTCAGTCTATTATTTGGCCACGGACGTCGGCTGCATCGGCGCTGGACTCTTTGCAACGTGGCTGGCTCGTACTGGACAAAGTGTACATGCCTCGCGATTAGTCACGTACGCGATGTGTTCGGCGTTTGCTCTATTAACTGTTGTCGCGGCATCCTTGCCCCAGAGTTGGATTCTGTTGATCGTTTTGTTGATTGTGGGGGCTGGGACATTGGGAGTGTTTCCATGCTACTACTCATTTACCCAAGAACTCTCGGTGACAAACCTCGGCAAAGTGACAGGTATTTTGTCCTTCTTGGGTTGGATCGCTTCCTCACCTGTGCAGCGCCTGTTCGGAAGTTACGTCGACAGAACCAAGTCTTATGATCTTGGCGTGGCTTTGGTGGGTGTGGCACCCTTACTCGGGTTGATAGCCATGCTGTTATTGTGGCCGAGTGTCCAGAATAAGACAGAGGATCCCTAAGGCCTGTTTGAACAAGTCTGGATAACATGCCTCGAATCGGTGTTGGATTCTTTGCGTATGCCGTTTTGTTAAACATATAGACCGTCGGTCAAGGGTAGCCGGCCACCCCGAGGCTTGTGTTAGATAAGGCGCTCATGGCACAGGATCTGGAGGCTGTTCAATCTGCGGTTGAATCGGCTCGCATTCTCTTGCGAGACAAAGCTGGGGTGCCTGAAGTACCAGATCAATTTCGGCCCGTTTCAAAACAAGCGACCTAACTGACCCGTGCCGAAGCACAGTTGGGATTCACGGCTCATTTTAAAGAGCTCGAAAAATTGAGCTGGTGGAAAATCGGATTGGATCCAACGAAACTAACCCAACCGCTTCGGTGACCCGCTTCTGTTATTATTGGAAATGTCGCGGCGGTCCGAGGAAACCTCGATGGAGTCGAACGGAGTCTCGCGATCGCAAAGACCGCTGCAGACTTTTTAATGTGGGCTCAAGAGCAGGCTGGTTCGGGCGTGTATCCGTTCCCCGCCGCCAGGGGGGCGTCGAAGGACCGGGCAATGGAAGCAGGCACTTCGCTTCTGAGCAAGGCTGAGAAAGCAGGTCGTATCGACGATGTTGTTCGAAACGGATGGGCTTATGAGGACCTGGGCGACGGTGAGTAGCAATTCGACAATGGCGAATGCGGCGTAGCGATGTTTCAGTTGTTTGAACTAACAAGGGACAAAACCAATCCGAAATCAGCCATCCAATCGGCGGTCTGGGCTGTGGCTCGTCCGCTTTGTTCGAATTGGAACTGCCGATTCGAAGGACCTGGCGCAGCGTGTGTTCCTCTCAATGGCTCGCTAGGTCTGCGACTGGTTGCTTGGTACGGTAGAGACACGCTTTCGCAGTTGGCTTGGGCGGATTGCTCGCAACGCAATTTTGAAGGAGTTAACGCGAACGAAACCCGAAATAGAAGCCGCTGCCATCGAATCGGAATTTTCGGCGACGAACTTGGAATTGTAACCATCAAAGGTGCGCAAGACGATGTCCAACGAACCGTCGCGGTTCTAGGTAAAATCCAAAAGGCACGGCAAGATTTGGTACCCGATTCGATTACGAAGAAACAAGACTCGAGTTCCGATGCTCTGCCGCAGGTCGGCCTGCCGCCGGAGGTACCACCCCGACCGAAAAGTGTTGACGATGTCGCTTCTTCTCTTACACGGTTCGAGATGGTTCAAGAATCGAAGGACAGCCGCCCCGTGGTTTACTCGCCACTTGAAGCGATAGAAATCGTTAAGCGATTTGCGAATGCCGATCATGGCAAGCCGATTGGAGTGCGATTTCGAGTTGCATCGGTTCATCCACCCTTTGTTGCAGCAGGCGAGGAAGACCTAGGGCACGCCAAGTCCGAATTGCACCTCGACTTTCGGCCATTGCCAGTAGACTTTGCGAAAGACGAGTTCCTGGTTGTATTAACACATGAGGCGATCGATCAATTAAGCAGGCTAGGGATCGAGGACCTTGAAAAGCATTTCCTCGTGTCCTGGCTACAATGCTAACCGCTCGAGGGTTGCGGGGAGACCATTTTCATTTGATCGTAAGCGACTTAAAGCAAATTACGATTACGATAGAAAAAAAGCTGTAGGCCGAGTTGCCTGCACGGAAACTCGTTGGGCACCGTCTACAGAAACGCCATCCGACAAGAGCAAGGCAGCAAAAATGCAATCGTCAAGTTCGCGAGAAATAATAATCGACAAACCGAAAGAATTGGGTTTTAGCAGAGTGAGGATTCGCGACCAAGACGTCTACGAGGAGGAGATCGTTGATGCACAAGGAATCGAGGTGGTGCAACCTCAATCGAATCTGTTGGTGATGGACATTTTTGGCAGTCTTGCATTGGTGCAGCTCGAACGCAAGTTCCTGTTCGTCCCCTTGGACAGCGGCTTTGTGGACCTGAACGGGAATGCAATCACCGAACAGATCTACGATGAAGTTAGATATTATGATCCAATGGTCAAATGGCTTAGAGCGCGTAGCAAAGATCGCATTGGCTTCTCGGACGAATATGCGAAGTTAATCGTTCCTTTGGTTTATGAGTACGCAGAAGACTTCAGTCAAGGGAAAGCCAGAGTCCATTTAGACGGTCGATCGTTCTACATTGCCCCCGATGGAATCCAGGTCCCCCAGTAATTCACGAAGATCCGCTAACATTGCATCTGCAAATTCTCTTGCGAAATCAACTTCAAATTTATAACCATCATGCAACGCTTTCGAACCCCGATTTTACTCTTGCTACTCTGTTCGATGAACCTTCAGGCCGACGAGAAGTCATGCGATATCGTTATCTATGGGGGAACTTCGGCCGGCGTCATCGCGGCGGTCCAAGCCAAGCAACTTGGCAAATCCGTGATCATCGTTTGCCCAGATAAGCATCTTGGGGGACTTTCGAGCGGTGGATTAGGCATGACGGATACTGGTAACAAAGCGGTTATCGGTGGTTTGGCTCGGGACTTTTATCACCGTATCTGGAAGGAATATCAAAAACCGGAAACATGGCGGTGGCAGAAGCCAAGCGAGTACACTGGAAAAGGCCAAGGGACACCAGCCGTCGATGGTGAGTTTCATACCATGTGGGTTTTCGAACCACATGTCGCTGAGAAAGTTTTTGAAGACTACATTCGAGAATTTCAGATTCCTGTCGATCGAGATGAGTGGCTCGATCG
>JANMNR010000120.1:0-5808 GCA_031368325.1 Pirellula sp. | reverse complement strand
GCGGAAAACGACCGTGTCATCAACTCCGAAATCGCTTTGTCTAAATCGTTCTCGCGACGTTGTTCAAGCAATCGAGCCAGATCGCTGTCCGTGAAAATTCCTTCTAGTTTTCCGTCTGTGTCGACCAACATTACCGCTCCGGTCCGACGCCCAGGGCGCGACACCTCAACCAGCATCTTTCGAATCGTAGTTTGGGTGGAAGCGAGTCGACAATCCAAAACCGGACGCATAAGCTCATCGACGATCGACAAACGCCGTCCTAGTGAACCGCCGGGGTGCAAAGCTGCAAAGTCCTCTACCCGAAATTCTCGAGCTTCGCTGACGACCAGTGCGAGGGCATCCCCAATGGCCAACATGGCTGTCGTGCTGGTGCTGGGCGCAAGGTTATGTCGACAAGCTTCTTTGCAAGGAGGTAAAATGATCGCTATGTCTGCAGCGCGAGCCAACGGACTATTGGCACCACTCGTAATGGCAATTAAGCCAGCAGAATGGCGTACCATGAACGGCAGGATGCGGACAATCTCTTCTGTGGCGCCGCTATTCGATAGGACCAACACCACATCCGACGGGCCCACTCGCCCCAAGTCTCCGTGCACCGCTTCTGCCGGGTGTAAAAAGTGTGCTCGCGTTCCTGTGGAAGCAAACGTCGCAGCCAATTTCTTTCCAATGAGACCCGCTTTTCCAATACCGCAGACGATCAAGCTTCCGCGCATGGTCAGAAGTTTGTCGACGGCTACCAAGAATTCTTCGTCGATCGACTCCGCTAGCGTATGAATCGAATCTGCCGCTTGTTTCAGGATCTCTGCGCCCCGCGCGAGTCGTTTTCGCTTGGCGGTCGCACTGGCTCCGTTTCGACGGGCTGGTAATCGCATGTTCATCGCCGTCCCTGGCTGATTGAGTATCGAATTTCTTGAGTCCACGGCAGTCGCCATCGTCCGTGTGTCCCGTGACCTCAACTGGGATCGTAGCATAATCGACTCGAACGCGACAACACCGATGTGCCGTTTGCTAGCGATCGAGTTCAGCTCCTTTGAAATCAGCGAAGAACCCTACAAAGGACGCGAATCATGGGATGAAGATTTGACTGAAAAAACGAACCCAGCGTTTGATTCGTTTTCCTTATCTTGCTATCTCAGATCGATTGCCTTACCATAAACAGGTCTTCTGGTCGTTTCTTGGTGCCCAAATTCAAAGGACTCTGCTATGCGCTTTAGCATCTATTCGTTTAAGACCTGGCTTTTGGCAACGGCACTGACACTGGGATGTGCATCTCAGTTCTCGATGTTGGCGGCTGCTGGCCATGAAGCAACGCATAAGCAAGCGAGAAGCATCGCGCCTATGGTCGAAGGCCGACCGGTCAAGTTGGAGACATTTTGCGTTGGCCCTGACAATAACCTCTGGATGTGCTGTGCTGGGACAGCAGCCGACAAAGGCTTGATCATGGTCTATACCGGCGACGGAGAAATGCTGCATTCGTTTCCACTTAAGTTCATTCCGCAAGCGTTAAACTTCTCGCCCGAAGGCAAGCTGTTCGTGGCCGGATCGGGCAAGATCGCTCGCATGACCGCGCTGGGCAAAATCGAACTGGAGGTCGATGCACCGAATATCGGAAATCAAGAAGTAGCGTTGGCTGCACTAAAAAAGGAAAATGAGAAGCGGGTGGCTGAATTGACCAAGTCGTCAAAAGCCCAACTGGAGCGAGTGGACGAGTCCATTGCGAAACTTGAAATAGTCCCTGAAGACGAAGACGAAAAAGCCAAAGCCCGTCGCGAACGCCGCCTGAAATTGCTGCATGTCTCCAAGAAACAATTTGAAGCCCAGGCGGCAAGTTTCGCTCAAAACGCGGGCGTCGATCAATCGGGCTCATTGTCGCGATGGGCCAATGCGACTGGACTAACAGCCACCGAGGACGATGACTTTGTCTCTAGCCCAATGCTTACTGGCTTTGGTTACGGAATCTGGCGTTTGGATCACAACTTGGAAAATGCCAAAGTTATCCTGAATGATGTTCACGGTTGCTGTGGACAACTCGATATTCAAACCGACGGCGAAAATCTATTGGTCGCGGAGAACACAAAGTTCCAAGTGGGATTCTATGATCGTGACGGCAAACGTCTCAACGGATGGGGAAAGCGATCCGGGAACGATGACGAGGGATTCGGTTCCTGTTGTAACCCGATGAACGTTAGGTGCTGCAGCAACGGTGATATTCTGACTGCGGAGTCGAGTATCGGCCACATCAAACGCTTTAGCCAAGCAGGCGAGTATCTTGGATTTGTTGGTACGGCCAAAGTTGCTGGCGGTTGCAAACACGTTGCCATCGGATTCGACCCCAAGCGAGATTGGCACTATATGATGAATGAGGATCGGTCGCACGTCGCGGTGCTCGTTCCTAAAAAGGAAGCTCCTGCAGAAACCGAAGACGAAAAAATGTCTCGTGTGGCATTTACTTCCATGGGCAAATTCCTATTCGGAACCTGGGAGATCACTTCAACCGATTTGCCAAAAACGCCTGCCGATGATCCAAGCTCGATGGCAAACTATATTCAAACCGGTTTTGCACATATGGAGTTTGCACCGGACGGCAAATTGGTCAAAGGTCCCAAGGGGATGAGTTCCCAAAAGAGCACCTCTACGGCGGAAACAAAAACGCTCTTTGGCACTCTCCTGTCCGCCGTAACGGGCAGCCAAGAGCAAGGAGCCCAGATGATTGAAAGCAGTACTTCCAAATGGCAAGCCATTCAAGCACGCGATGGCAAACTAGACTTCGTGACGATAGAAGAGGGCGTGCAGGGCTTTGGCGCAACAGTTGAATTCATGAAGGATGACACAGCGAAATTCGTCTTCTTTTATGGAGAACCAAATGCGCCAATCGGTGGAGCATTCCTCTTTAAGAGAATTTCGCTAGAAGCTTGCGGACAGGACTGCAAATCCGCTTGTGCAGACGGAAACTGCGAAAAAGAGAAAACGCCTGCAGTGAAGTAAAATATTGTAAGCAAGGTCCGCTATGGGATACGGTCGAACGATCAAAGCCCCGCATCTCTACTGCCAACAAACTCAATTGCGTCCAGGCGTTAGATGGGCGCATTTGCACCTTTTTTGAATTGAGAAACCAACCTCCGAGTAGACCTCGGAGGCATGTTCTTCACACTCGAACTTTCATCATTATACCCGGATCTTCTGATCAACTAATGACACCCGCAATTTCCTGGATGCAATATCAGGATTACTCCGGCAGTCGGCCGGTTTCTACTGACGGGAACGGGCCGGTGAGAGACTTCATGAACTCTACCAAATCCTTCTTATCTTGAATTGTAAGATCGAGCTTCTTGATTTTGTCGCTCAAGGTAGGGTTGGGGTGGCCGCCCTTTGCGTACCATTCAACAACTTCTTCCAGAGTCTTTTGGCTACCGTCGTGCATGTATGGTCCGCTGAGCGCGATGTTGCGAAGAGTTGGCGTCTTAAACGCTCCCTTGTCCTTTTCTACCTTGGTTTGTTCGAATCGTCCTAAGTCGGGTTTCTTCGATTCCATACCGACACCTAAATTGTGATAGAGTTCATCGGTGAAGTTCGCACCGACGTGACAGGCCGAACAATTGGACTTTACGTTAAAAAAGAGATCCCGTCCACGTTTAGCTTCGTCGCTCATTTTGTGAGCGTCAGCCGTTGACTTGAGTGCGGTGAATTTCTTATACATATCGGGATCGTCTTTCTTAAGCGATTCTAAATCTGAGAGCTCTTCAGGGAAAGCTTCCAGCATCTTTCGAACCGGTTCGTTGTAGTCGTAAGGACTTGGCCCCGTGACAAGGGCGCGTTCAAAAGCTGCAATCGCCTTACCGACTTGAGCGATATCAGGTTTGCTGCCAAAGATTTTTTCGAACTGGATGCGGTATCCTTCCTTGCTGTTCACAAACTTAACAACAGCATCATGAGTGTTGCCCATCTCAATGGGGTTGGCGATTGGGCCAACTGCCTGTGCTTCTAGGCTACCTGCACGGCCGTCCCAGAACTGAACCTTGCTCAAGATACGATTGAATGAAACGGGAGAGTTTCGGTTTCCCTTTTGGCCGAGGACGCCA
This sequence comes from Pirellula sp., assembly GCA_031368325.1. Taxonomy (GTDB): domain Bacteria; phylum Planctomycetota; class Planctomycetia; order Pirellulales; family Pirellulaceae; genus JBKCUI01. Next base: position 1,729 of record JANMNR010000120.1, on the reverse strand, counting down.
ACGCCAACCTGGGTATTTGCTCCGTAGCCTGTGACGGGGCTGTGGCAGTCGGCACAGCTGACAGTGTTGTCAACGGAAAGACGTCGGTCGAAATACAACTGCCTTCCAAGCTCTATCTTTGCACGTGTAAGCGGGTTATCTGCAGGAATGTACAGCGAGTCGACACCCGCCGACAAGCCTTCCGGTAACTTGACTTGCAACTCGACATGGTTTGCAGGATTGTCTAAAAACTTCTTGATTTCTGCGGTCGAAAGTGTCGCGGAACCCGGCATTCCCTTGGTCAACTCATCCTTTCCCAAAACAACGCTGTCGGCAGCAGAAGCCGTTTGGGGAAACCAAACATTCGAAGCAAAAGCTAGGCAGGCGGTCAATAGAAAGGGTTTTCGTGTCATTTATTTTCCTGTATCGTTGAAGGGAATGTAGATTGCCCGCGATAACCGCAAGGGTATCGCCGGAGTTAACGACCTCCTTTTCGCAGTTTAGAAAAGGTAATTGTAACTAGGCAAAATCTCAAGCAAACAACCCCAGCGTGAGTTTACAAAAGATTCAACACACAGTGAGGCGATCCGCTACAGGAAAATGTAGCCTTCTTCGCCGTGTTGCTGGACGTCTAGCCCTTGGCGTTCATCCGAAGCCGAAACTCTTAGGCCAATCGTCCAATCGACAATCTTGAGCAAAACTAAACTCGTTAATCCGGAGTACAGGATTACGACAGCAATCGAAGCCAGTTGCCCGGGAAGCATTGTTCCTCCCTCCAAAAGACCTAGTGTTTTACCATGGCCAACATTGTTGCAAGCGCGGGTTGCAAAGACTGCAGTGAGGACCGCTCCAATGATTCCGGCAACTCCATGGATACCAAACGCATCCAAGGAGTCATCGTAACCTGCCATATGCTTGCAGAGACTACAGGCGTAGTAACACCCTATTCCACCTGATAATCCGAAAAGCAAGGCAGGCATGGGCTGAACATAACCTGCTGCTGGGGTAATGCAGACCAACCCAGCAACAACCCCGGAACTAACACCGAGCAGAGTCGGCTTTCCTCGCGATCGCCATTCGAGCCACCACCAGCCGACAGCTCCGGACGCTGCGGCAAGATGCGTTGCAGCAAAAGCACTTGCAGCCACTTCGTTTGCAGCCATCGCGCTGCCCGCATTGAACCCAAACCAGCCAAACCAAAGCATGGCCGCCCCTATTGCCGTGTACGTCAAATTGTGCGGCGGCATCGGGTCTTTTCCAAACCCAAGCCGCGGTCCCAATACCAACGCACCTACCAACGCTGATACGCCAGCGCTCACGTGGACAACAGAACCACCTGCAAAATCAAGACTGCCGCCAAGAAGCCCGTTCGGATAACTCAGCATTCCGTCACCCCAAATCCAATGCGCAATCGGACAATACACGAATGTCCCCCAGAGAATACTGAACGCAACCATTCCATGAAACTTGACACGTTCGGCCAATGCGCCACACACAATCACCGGAGAAATGGAAAAGAACATCCCCTGAAAGATCATATGCGAATACTTTGTGACAGTGGTCTCACTCCCCCCCGAAAACCACATTGGAGTTACCGGCGACGAAGTCCCTTGATCCCATCTGCGAGAAACCCCATTCAGAAATACGTTGTCGAGTCCCCCAATCCATTGATTCAGATACCCTCCATGGGAAAAGGCAAGCGAATATCCGTACAACGACCATACGATCGACATTATGGCAGTTAGGAAAA
>JANMNR010000110.1:0-2219 GCA_031368325.1 Pirellula sp. | reverse complement strand
CGAAGGGCCCGCGAGACCTCACGGCCGACACCGTCTGCCGCCGCGCCGCGACGTCGCTCCAGGACACGCTGCGCACGGTGCCCGGCGGTCTGCCGGCGTTCCTGGCCGACGGCCCCGCGCTGTCTGATATTCTAACCCCCTCCATCGACAGTTTATATATCAAACTAGAGAAGACATCCCGCATTCAAGGGGCTGGGTCTGACTATGCCATGTGGGGCGACTACAACACGGATGAATTTGCGACTCGATCGCAAGAATATACGTCGGTTTCTCGTCAGTTGCATGGCCTAAAAGGAAACTACAACATCGGCAACTTACAGATCTCGGGTTTGTACGCCAATAACGTCCAAGGCTATCAACGCGACACCATTGCGCCGGACGGGACGGGCGGTTACTACTTCGTCTCTCGCAGATTAATGATCGAAGGTAGCGAAGAAGTCTACATTGAGACCGAAGAACTCAATCGTCCTGGAACAGTCATTGAACGATCGCGATTAACTCGTGGTCCCGATTACGAAGTGGATTACAGTCGAGGCACCCTATTGTTCCGAAAACCTGTACTCCGCACAGACATTGGAACGGACGGAACGCCTCTAGTTCGCCGGATTGTTACCACTTATCAGTACGAGCAAGCGAGCGCCGATAACAAAATCTATGCTGCTCGCGCTCGTTACCATCTCTCTCGCACTCAAGGTCAAGAAAGCTGGCTCGGTGCAACATATTGGAAAGAAGATCAAGGTGTTCGCAACTTCGAGTTGTACGGTATTGATGCGATGTTCCCCTTGGGGACCAAAGGCTCGATCATCGCAGAATATGCCCGATCGAACCAATTCGCTGACATTTTGGGTCAAACTTCTGGTAGTGCTTTTCGCGTCGAAGCGAATGGCGAAATTGCGAATGGCATTACAGGCCGCGCCTACTACCGCAGCACCGATCCGGGATTTGCCAACAATGCGACGGTGAGCTTTACGCCAGGTCAAACCCGCTATGGTGCGCAGGTCACAGCCAAGGTGGGTGAGCAGACTAATGTGAATGTGAAATACGATCGTGAAACCAATCGCGGTACGGCACCCCAGATCTTGCAAACGACGTTTGATTTACTGAATCCTCGTCAAGAGGCGCTGCCAGGAACGCGGCTTGATAATGATCTCACGACGATTAGCGCCGGGGTTCAACAAAAGATTGGTAGTGCAAACCTGACAGTCGATTGGTTGCATCGCGATCGAACCGATCGAGTCTCGCCATCCAACAACGGCAGTTCGGATCAACTGCGCACTCGCTTTGCACTGCCGATTACTTCAAAACTCAACTTCGTCGCTCAAAATGAGACGACGCTATCTAATAAAAATGATGCGTTTTATCCCGATCGCACCCTTTTAGGACTAGATTGGCAAGTGATGCCGGGAATCAATGTGCAACTGGCTCAGCAATTTTTCACCAGTGGTCAATACGCTGGCCAAAACACCACGAGCTTGGGCCTAGTCGGGGATTACAAACTCTTCCCAGAAACAACTCTGAGTGCCCGTTATGGCATTGTAGGTGGCTCTGATGGACGGCTGAGTACTCAAGGTGCTGTGGGCATCAAGCAAGGCATTAAGCTTTCCCCTGGATTGCAAGTTGATCTGGCTTACGAACACGTCCTTGGTAACTTCTCCGGCCAAACTGCAACAGGATTACAAACATTGCAACCCTTTGCACCGGGACAAAGTGCATTCTCCCTTGGACTTCAAGGTGGCGACAGTTACAGCATTGGAATTAACTACAACGACAGCGCACGATTCCAAGCTAATGCACGACTAGACCACCGGGTGTCCTCCTCGGGAAGCAATACTGTGATTTCGGCAGGTGCAACGGGTAAGATTTCCCCCGCGCTCACAGCATTGGTGCGATTCCAGCAGGCGAGTGCGGCTAACGTCGGTATCGTCGGACTGGGGACCACGACAGACTTCAAACTCGGTCTAGCGTACCGAGATCCTCACAGTGATGTATTCAACGCTCTGTTGCGTTATGAATATCGCCAAAATCCGTCCACCATTCCCAATAGCATTTTGTTTGCGACGGGATCGGGCAGCACGGATCACATTCTCGCCCTAGAAGCGATTTATGCGCCGAATTGGCAATGGGAACTGTACGGCAAATTTGCGCTTCGCAACAGCACGACTTATTTAGCCAGTGATTTAGCGGGGAGCAGCACCGTCACCCTCAGCCAATTCCGCGCG
>JANMNR010000099.1:0-3140 GCA_031368325.1 Pirellula sp. | reverse complement strand
GACAAACGATCGCGCGTTGAAATAGAGAATGTCGGAGTCGCACCAATATACTACGATGCGTTCGTGGCCGTGAATGGTATTCGCTCTTCCGACTCGTTAAAGGGACTGCTGCCGGGCAACAAGAAGACGTTAGCCATCGATTCGGGAGGGGATCATCCAACACTCTCCATCGAATGCGACCGACTCGTACAAGGCCAGCGTATCGAATTCGAAGCGGATCTAAAGTAAACATGATGAGTCACTTAGGCAGAATAACTCGCCGAGCTTTCGCCGGTGGGGCAGTCGGCGTACTCGCAACAAGGCCATTATTTGCAATGTTGAATGAAAATAAGAGGGAAGATAAGTTGGAAGAAGCAGCTACGATCTTGGCAAACGCCACGTCTAGCGGGCAAGTGCGCGCTGCAGCCGTGTATGCGAGACTTGGAAAAAAAGTGCTTCATCGCTCTTTCGGAGACGCGAAGTCCGTCAACGCGTCCTTTTTGTTAGGCTCGATCTCCAAACCGATTGCCATTTCAGCGGTTATGACACTATTTGATCAGGGTAAGTTTCGTCTTGACGATCCGGTGAAAAGGCATGTGCCGGAATTCACAGGAGGCACGAGAGACCGTGTAACCATTCGCCATCTTCTAACGCATGTTTCTGGACTACCCGATCAATTGGCCGAAAACGCGACCTTGCGAAAGAGCCATGCGCCACTCTCCGAGTTTGTGAAACGGATCTTGCACACGGAATTGCACTTTGAGCCGGGAACGAAGTACGAGTATTCGAGCATGGCCATCTTGCTTGCAGCCGAGCTCGCACAGAGAATTACCGGCATTGCTTTTTCAGAGTTTGTTGAGACAGCAGTATTGAAACCTCTTGGAATGCAGCACACCGCGTTTGGACGCGGACGATTGAAACCGGAGGATGTGATGCCATGTCAGGTTGAGTTTGGAGCGATCGAATCTGGAGGTGGGTCAGCTGATTCCCAAGATTGGGATTGGAATAGTCGGTATTGGCGAGAGCTTGGGGCACCATGGGGCGGTGCACACGCTTCCGTATCGGATGTCGCGCTGTTTCTAGAGGAGTTCATGCAACCGTCGGGCAAGCTATTTCGGCCGGAGACGGCCCGACTCATGATTCGCAATCACAATGCCAAGGGGATCGAATCGCGGGGGCTGGGTTGGGACGTTGGGATGGAAGCAAATTGTAGAAACTGCTCTAGCACCAACTTTGGTCATACCGGATCGACAGGCACGATCGCATGGGCTGATCCGGAACGAGATCGATTGTGTGTTGTGTTGACGACACTGCCCGCTGGCTCGATAAAGGATCATCCTCGACAGCTTGCGTCGGATTGCATTGCGAGCTCTGGGCTTTGACGTCGCGCAGGGCTAGCCATAGGCCTGGTTTTGAGAGAGTCACAAGCCGTTCTCGCGATTTTTCATCCCGAAGCGATAGCAAAACATTAGCCGGTGGTTGAGCGAAGCGACACAACCGGAAACAATGGAAAAAGGGTGGCCGATCCTGAAGGGATCGAAGAATTTCGGCCCCTTTCATGGGCGTTCGCACGTCGTTGAGTATCCGGGGGACGCCGCACTGCGGCGACTATTGTCATGGTATTTCTTCGGGGTGAAACGCGGAAGAAATGCCATCGGACGCCTTCTCGCAGTGCTGAACCCTGCCGCTAGCTCACGGCGTAGACTAGAATGGTCGCAAAGACCTTCTTGTTTCAAATCAGGAGCTGGTGGTATGCATTCCAAAATCCTCTATGCCGTGCTCCTTTGTTTCCTGTTATCCGGCGTACGACCCTTGATGGCTGACGATGCCACCAAGGCCGATATCAAGTCGAACAAGCCGAATGGAACGATTGCGGACCCGGCGGTGGTCGGTGGTGAATCCGGCTCTGTCATCAAAGTCGCGAATCTTGTCTATGCGGGATCCAAAACCAGCGAGTGCTTTTCGGATCACTTTTTGCGACGTGCCGAGGATTCCTCCTCCATCAGTACCAGTCGCCGACTCCATTCCGTGAAGCTCGCTAGCGACGAAATCTATAATTTCCCGATGCTGATCATGAATGGCGAAGGGGAGTTTACCTTGCTCGCTCAAGAGCGAGACAATCTGCGTCGGTTCATTCAGCGTGGCGGCTTCTTGCTCGCGTCTGCGGGCTGTTCCTCTAAAGAATGGAACCAATCCTTTCGCCGAGAAATGGCAACCGTGTTTCCAGAGCAGACTCTCAAGACGATTGGCATGGAGCATCTCGTTTTCCATACTGTCTACGATATCACTGGTCTCAATGCCAAGCATGGTACGCCCCAACAACTCGAGGGATTGCACTTCGGGACTCGGCTTGGCGTTCTCTATTCGCAAGATGGTCTCAACGACACGTCCAACACGCAAGGATGTTGCTGTTGCGGCGGAAACGAAATCACAAACGCCGAACAGATCAACGTCAACGTCTTGATCTATAGTCTCCTCCAATAATTCGGTTCGGACCATGAAGGAAGCACGAGCCACTCTTTGTTTGTTGTTGCCTCTGCTATGCTTAGTGGGATGTGGCACAAGTGCATCATCCCCAATCCACATTGTCGTCAGCGGTGACACTGCCGGATGGATCACCCCGTGTGGCTGTACAGCCAACCAATCGGGTGGACTTGAGCGGCGTGCTTCACTTTTGAATACACTCGGTGCGAAAGATCGCGTTGTGTATTTGGACGTAGGAGGTTCTGCCGCAGGCAAATCGGAATACCAGCAAGTCAAACTCAAGTCCATCTTGAATGGTAATCAGGTCATGGGTCTTGAGGCGCACAACGTCGGTGCACCTGAAACACAACTGGCGCCGGAAGTCCTATTGAAAATGGGGCAGGATACTTCAACCCATTGGCTTTCCGCCAACTTGCAAACCAAAAGCAATCATAATTCGAGCAAGAATCCGTTTGATTCGTATCGAATTGTTGTTCGAAATGGAATTCGCATTCTCGTCACTGGCGTCATCGACCCGTTGCTTATAAAGAACCCGGCCTGGACTGCTCGCGACGCTTCCTCAAGTGTGCTCGATGTGGTGAAGAGGGAAAAAGCTGATCTGACTGTGGTGCTGGCTTACATGGATGAACCGGGTTTGCGGGCTCTGGCCGAGTCGTTGCCCGAGGTGGATTTCATCA
>JANMNR010000678.1:0-7920 GCA_031368325.1 Pirellula sp. | reverse complement strand
CCGGGTGGGCGTAGGCAAGTGCTGAGTGTAAGAAAACTCCCAGCAGCATGGCCAAGGCACGCAAATTGTCAAGGTAATGAACGCGTTGCGTCGGTTGCATCGGCACCGGTGCGTAATGGTTCATCGGCCGTTGCGTTTCCTGGACAGCTTCATCCACTAAAGCGGACATCTATATCAAGTCCCGCTTGCGAGTTTGAAATAAAAAGGCCATCACAAGTGTCACCGCAATAATCAGGAGTTCAACGGAAATAGTCAGCAACACGACGCCGGGCCATGTTAGGACGTTGCTCTTGGAGAGCTCTGAGACCTCGGGATTTGCGAATAGCTGCATCAAGAAAACATTCAAGCCAACGTTGCATCCCACCATCACACAAATCGTCCAGCCCACCGACTCGGAAATAACGGCTGTCACCAACTGCAGCATGAAGCCGGCAAGCAAGAACAAAAAGATGGTCGGGAGTACAGCGGCATTTCCTTGCTTGCCCGATACCACAGTCACGATCATCAAGCTGGTAAACATTGCGGTCCATGGTATCAGGTACGTGGTCAAGACGACCGAGATCTTGCCGATCGAATAGTCGAGCAGGCTGACGGGCAAACTCATCACAAATAGTCGGGTATGATCCGTTGTTTCAGCGAGCAGCAAAGTGCCGATCATGTGAATTCCAGCTGCAATGGCTACGGTTACCACCAAGATGAAACCCACAAAAGAGAGAGTCGCGTTGGGGACGCAAACAAGTGCCGAGGCGACAAGGCCTCCGGCAAAGTATGCGAACAGATGGCGACGACTCAAAAACAGATCTTTCAAGAACAGAATTCGAATGGCTTGTAGATTCATGATGGGCTCTCCTCGCGTCCACGCAATACAGAACTGACAAATACTTCTTCCAGTGTCATCGACTCCATGGATTCGATGGTCACTCCAGTTGCGTGCAATTCGCTTGGCAGCTCGCCGCCGAATTGGCTGAACGAAAGTACGTGCAGATTTCGATGGCATGACTCTAGTCTTAAGCCATCCACGATTGGGGCTTTCCATCCCTCGGGTGCATGCAATTTAATGCACTTCCACTTCTCAAGAAATGCATCCCGGTTGCTCGAAGCGATCACTTGACCGCGATCGATAAAGGTTATCGAATCGCTGATCTGCTCCACGTCCTGAGTGTTGTGCGAGGAATAGAGAATGGTTCGGCTATCGTCTTCGACGACCCGCATGAGTTCGGTCAAAATTTCGTGCTTGGCTACCGGATCCAGGCCGTTGGTTGGTTCGTCGAGAATGAGCAGCTTGGGCCGTCGTGCCAGAATGAGCAGCAGCATGGCTTTGACACGTTGGCCGTGCGACAACCCTTTGACAATCTGCTGTTGGATCAAACCAAAACGATCCAGCAGCTGAGTTGCGTACGCATCGTCCCATGTTGGATAAAGGGACCGAACAAACTGCATGTGCCAGCCGATGCTCTCGGGCTTGTAGAGCCGCATGTCATCGGAAAAATAGCCGATATCTTGTTTCGCAGTCGCTTCGCTGGACGAGATGGACTTGCCCAAGGCGGTAACCGTTCCGGAATCGGGCTGGACCAGCCCCATGAGGATTCGCATGGTAGTTGACTTGCCGGCCCCATTGGGACCAATTAAGCCCGCCACGGTACCGCGTTCGACAGAAAAGTTGATATTCCGCAGTTTGAAGTGCTTGTAGGATTTGCTCACATCCTGGAGCGATATAGCGAGTTCTGTTTCCGTCTCGCTTTCTAGTTTTGTGGTCATTTGTCCCCCTTTTGCGTTTGTTCGTATACTTCAGCGATTCGCTTTTGCATTTCGGTTTTGGATTTCCCAAGCAGTAACCCAAGACTAACTGCTTGCTTCAAGTGCTCTCGCAACTCGGCTTCTTGAATGGACGACTGCAAACCAGGACGATCGGCTACGACCGACCCTTTACCTTGCCGCGTTGCAATGACTCCGTCCCGTTCCAGCTCCAGGTAGGCGCGCTTGATGGTGATGACGCTCACCTTGAGACCGGACGCCAACTCGCGAATGGAGGGGAGTTCGCTCGCAGGAGGCAAATCGCCAACCGCCACGCGCCGCTTAACCTGCTCGATTACTTGCAGGTACAGCGGGCGAGGGTCGCCGAGCGAAATGGAAATCCAGCTGTGCATTGTCATATACACAGTATATACACAGCGCATACGCGTGCATACAGGCAAAATGGAAAATTCGCGAACCTTTGCTCACGGGCGAGCGGCAGATGAATTCTTACCGTACGACGGACTTCCAAGTCCGTCGAAATACCCACCGGACGATGTCTGTGATACTGCAGCAGGTAAATCTATATCCGCGGCTCGCCTAAGGGGAGCGAGGGAACCTAGCCAGCGAGGTAAGCACGGTGGCATTTGACGGGCGATCAGCTTGGTTCAGCTGGTCCGTTGAGCCCTCGGTTTTGGCTCATGGCTGCGTTGAATTGATCCAGAAGCTGCTGATGCGTTACAGGAATGGCAGGTACCGCTCTCTCAAGTCGTTGCACTTGAGGCGCATTGCGATTGTTGTGTAGCACGCGATCTACCTCTTCCTCAAGCATCAATAACCAAGCCGGAATATCGAGTCCCACTCCTGTCGGCTCTCGCATCATCAAGTGCGACTCTTGGATCAGCAGTTCAAACGCGCGGCTGTCTTCGTTGTCACTGGCACGCAACTGTCGCATGGCTGGTCGAATGAGGGCCCGCATGCGGTCAATGGTCATCGGTTTGACGAAACGTTCATTCAAACGGTCCGCTACGGTCGGCATCTTCATTGCGTACTGCTGCTGCAGTTTCGCCAATTTTTCCAAATACTGATCGGACTCTTTCGCGACGCGTTCGGATAATGCGCGACGCCATTGCTGAGCGGAATTTTGACATCCCGAATGCACGAGGACCTCGTGGGCCCAAAAGACCGGCTTTAAGTTCCAGCAAACGCGATCGTAACGAACACGAAGTCTCAAGAAGTCTAACAGCATGAACAGCATTTCGCCGCGATCGGACTGGGTTGTTGTGCTGTTGTAATCCTTGTACTCCGCGTAGTGATCGATAATGGCTTCGAATACGACCGACAGCCAACGCTGAGCTTCCTCCATCGGGATCTCACCGCTTTCAATGGCGTCGAGAAGTGGGCTGACTTCATCGCTGTCTTGATTTTTGATGGCTTGTTCGAGGTAGTTACCCACTCCTTGGTGCAAAATCGCCCGGACATTGGACAGTTTCAAGAAACCTTGAGTAAAGATCCCTTTACCGTACTTTTGAATGAACAGTGATAATTGTTTCCAGGTCCCTGAGCCATCAATTGTCTCTAGAACACTAAGCCGAAGTGTTCGAGAATGCGAAAGCCAGCTCCCCAAAAGTATCTCGGTAAGCTGTTCGAGAAGTGGCACAAGTTGGTCGTTGTTGGGCTCTGGTGGATTTTGGTCCACTAGGCGATCCAACTCTAGTTTCGACCATTCAGGTTGAACCTCGGCTTTCTTCGAACGTCGCTTTTCCGTACTTGGCTTGCCTGGATTTTCAGCTTGCCACTGGTATGCGTTTCGCACCAAGCAGCGGACCATCGATTTAAACGCAATTTGGAATAGATCATCAAACTCAGTTACGGCACCGTGCCCAACCGGATTGTGGTGCTCCATATGACGCGCTGTGTCGACGAGCCGACACGCTTGATAGAAGAATCCTTGACGCGGCAACCAAGTCAGCAAGTGAGTCAAGGCACGTCGACGAACCCGCGCGCTGAGGATATCGCTCGGTTGCCCGCCGCGAGTAAGAGAAACATAAAGCAGCTTTTGTTCACGAAGAGCCGTTACAAAATTGGGAAACGATTCTTCTACGCGGCCGCGACGACCCGCCATCAAATCACCAAACAACTCAACGGTCAACACTTCGTCTTTTGGAAGACCAGCCAGCAGCGGCTGGCAGCTGGCAAGATCGTCAGTGTGAGCCAAACTGGCTCCGATCAACATCCTACCTGCATCCGCTGTTTCGACGGCTGCGGCCAAGACACGCTCCATCAAGGATTCTTTAATGACGCGTTGGCGATCGTACCTGGCCATCGAATCCGTATCGGTTCCACCTCTGGCAATTTTGAACGACTGAATTTGGTCCAGCAGGTGCACTAAAGCAATTCGATTGTGGAGGCACTGTTCGCTCCATCGCCTGAGGGCAGCGACGACTCGAGAACGACGAGCCGAGTCTGCATCTCCATGTTCCGACGGAGTGAGCGGTTTTGTTTCGAGGGTTTGTGTCGATTGCGAAACGAGTTTCCACATTTGTGCGAGCGCTGCCAAAAATGTCAGATGCTCGCCCAATCGCTTGGACTCGGCGACCAGCTCTTCGGAAGTCCCCTCGTCCATTTCAAAAACTGGGCCTTCGACACCGTCGTCCGTACTGTCTGAGTAGACCACTCCTTCGTAGGCTGCGTCGAATAGCGAAGCTTTGTCGTTCGAGTCCTCTCCATCGTCGGTAGACTCTTCGTCGCGTGAATCGCCAGCGGACTGCAAGTCTCTTTCGTCGTCCGATATCTTCTTCGGCTTTCCCGGCTTTGCGAGCATGAATTGAGGCACGTCCCAAAACGACTCCCCATTTGCTTCCAAGTAGTCAAAAAACTTTTCGACCATGGACCAGACAAAATCAGGATGCCTTGGAGCATCAATTTGTTTAGGAGCGTCGGAGATTTGACCGATCGTGGTAGCGGATTGCGGTTCGCTGGAATACTCGAACAATTGCTCCAGCCAAATTCGGGCTAGATCGGAATAGGAAGTATTCCCGCTTTGGAGACCGACTCGCCCCGATTGGCTCAACCAATGGACGAGCAATGCCATACCACCTACGAAATCGCGACGATCGAGTAAGGCTTCAATGACCAACGCGTACGCCTTGGGGGAGTCAAACAGGTCAGCGTGGGGAGCCCAAAACTTGAGGTCGCCCGCAGCCGCCCCCCCTTTATGCCAGAGCTGCAATGCACGCGCGACCAATTGCGATGATTCGAGCGTTTCTTGGGAATCGGTCGCGGCAACGTCGCTCACTTGATGAGCGGCGTACTTTCGCCACCAATCGGAGATCGTCTGAAAGCGTTGTTCCGTTCGCTTGGCCAGTTCATCTTGATCCGTCGCTGCGGCTTCCCGCCACAACCGCGAAAGAAATCCGAAAGTCTGCTCCATGATGTGGACGAGCTCTTCCACGCGTTCGTCGACGACAGTCGAGTCCGAGCCGATAAACCGCGGAAAATTTCCCCCAAAGCCAAGGATGTTCCAGGGATCGACCAACGCCCCGCATTCGACTCCGCGTTGAATCAAGTCGAAGATTTGGTCAGGTACATCGCCGGCTTTGGAGAGTTCCCCCCTGCGCAGCAATTGGTTTCCAACGGTCAGCAAGCAGTCGATTCGGCATAGAATTCGGGCCGATGGCACTTGGACATCGTCGGCTTCATCCTTGGCCGCTGTGGCACTGCCCATTCTCGCAAAGATACGCGCGAGTTGGACGTGTTCGACCTGTGAGGCTCGCAGTCTTGCAAGAGTCGTGTTGAGTTGTTGTCGAGCACCGCCTAACGGCTGTCGACGAATAGAGGCTTCATTCCTCAATCGATCGGCATGCGCACCTGTTAGCCCTTGCAAAAACTCTGCGTAGAACGCGTCGCGATAAATGGCGATTTGGGCCAGCAGGTTGACTAGCGTGGTGGAGGAGGAAAACGAGTTTGGGCTCCCTCCAGAGATACCGGATGCCATAAGCATGGTACCCGCTAGAACGACCGCCGCCTCGGTCAACAACTCATCATGCTGCAACTCCTTTTCCTTAGCCACACGATCGAGCAACGCGTCGACGGTAACTTGCTGCAATACAAATCGTCGATAGTTGCCGCTTTGGTCAATCAAGTGCGGATCCCATTGGCCGAAATAATAATTGGGACGCTTGTTGACGGGGTGGTCGAAATCGTAGGCGCGTGCATCGAGGGACAATTCGTCTAAGTTGTTAGGATCGAATTGGGCATCGCGCAAGATGTGTGGAGAAGTTTTCCTAAGGATCTCCAACGCTTTGGTAATGATCTCACAATAGGGGCCAAACGCCACGCCGACATCGCGAACATAAAGCGGGATTGGGCGAAGCCACTCGTGCGCATAGGGTTCAAGGCGACGGCCTTCTAGAACTGCGACCGGTCGAAAGCCGACGTAGTCGTTCAGTTGATCGATGGCCTTCGAAACGATGCGGTCCATTTCATCCCAGGGAGCACCTTGCTGCAGTACACACTCGATCGCTCGGCCGAGGAACAGACCGTTAAACAGTCCCTCCGGCTCTTGGTGGAAAAGTAGGTCGCTGTGGTAGTCTAGGTAGTCTGGGAGTAGATAGAGCCAGACGATTTGCAGAACTTGGCTCGCTTGATCGCTTTCTCGAAATATGGCCTTTTCGTCGCGAAGTTTACCAAGCCGGTCTTGAAGCCATTGCTGAATGGTCAGCCAAGGAGGCAAACCAGCGTAGGGGCTAAATTGACCAGGGGCACCGGCCAAAGCAAGTCCGTAGAGACGATTGAGCGCAGCGAGCGATTTGGGGTCAGATTTTCCCGACGAAAAGTTGAGGTAGCCCAAGACGTGGTCTAAATCCTCGTCTCTTCCGTCCGTTCGATTTTCGTTGGCCACCAGTTCCCCCAGGCAATCCGTTCCGCGATTTCGCTCACGCACCCACTTAAGTGCGTTTTGCCCGCCAGAAAGGCCTATGGTAAATCGGCTTGATGAAACACGGAAGAGCTAGGGCAGTCAACATGGCTGGCATATCTAAAGTTTGTTGCCCAGTTTTACGAGGGTTTTATGCTCAATCTTTATTAACCACGGAATACACAGAATACACACAAAAAAGAGAGAGCTTTTTCCGTTTCATATCCAGACTCGATTTGCTTTTTCTGCTTTCAGCTTCCGTGTGTTCCGCGTATTCCGTGGTAACTACTGCGATTCAACTTTAAACGTTATGCATGTGGTTTCATTAAACGTAGTCTGCGGGTCGCACGATTTACCTCACCCATTCTCAATCCGTTTCAGTCCCTTTTTTCTTAGCGACTTTCTTAGCTGTTTTCTTGGTGGCTTTTTTGGCCACTTTCGTTTTCTTCTTTATGGCAGGAGTCTCATCCGAATCCGAATCATCATCTGCGTCTGAGATTTCGACTGTCTTCGTCGTTTTCTTCTTGGCTTTGGTCGCTTTTTTGGCAGTCTTCTTTGGGGTCTTTTTCTTTTTGGAACCTCCAGCTGCCGCGCGGACGGCCAGCAGATCAAGGGCCTGTTCCATAGTCAGATCGTCCGGTTTCAGGTCCTTGGGCAACGATGCGTTGGTCTCACCATCGGTCACGTAAGGTCCGAAGCGACCGTCTCGGATCACGATGTTGTTTCCAGTCACCGGCGAAGCCGCCAGTTCCTTAAAAGGAGGAGCGGCCACTCCGCGTCCACGTCCTTGTGCCTTGGGTTGCGCAAGCAACTCGAGAGCTTGTTCAAACGTTAGTTCGAGCAAGCTATGTGTCGCTCCCAAGGATCGCGTATCGGTTCCACTCTTGATATAGGGCCCGAATTTGCCTTGTGAGGCGATGATCGGTTCGCCATTGGCTGGATTTACGCCGAGCGTTCGAGGAAATTCCAAAAGCAGAATAGCTGTCGCCAGATCCAGAGTCTCGGTTGTCATCCCCTTGAGAAGTGAAGAGTTCTTTTTCTCTTCATCGTCCGCTTCCCCCATTTGAACATAGGGGCCAAATCGACCTTGCTTGATGTAGATTGGTTTGTGGGTTACCGGATGGTGCCCTAGAGGTTCTTCACCGAGCTCTTGCTTGGTCAGCAGTTCGATGGCCATCGCGAGATTCATTTCATCGGGGGGCATCTCCTCGGAGATACTTGCCCTGCGTTCACCTTGCTCGACATACGGTCCATATCGACCTACACGA
>JANMNR010000675.1:0-8333 GCA_031368325.1 Pirellula sp. | reverse complement strand
CATTGATTGGGCATTCGCGCCAAGCCACAGATAAAGACTGCCAACAATAAACAAGAGCCAACCGAAAAACGCTGCTTCGAACGAGGTCAATCGTCCGCTTGGCAAAGGCCGCTTTTGAGTCCGCGGCATTAGAGCATCGCGTTCCCTCTCGAACCACTGGTTAAGCGTACTCGCGCTACCAGCAATCATGCCAGTTGCAATGAGCGTATTGAACCAAACGTGAATCGGAACGACGGTTCCATGGATTCGAGTTGCCGCTAGCATCGCTACACCCACCGTCAGCAAGATCATCAACATGATCCGAGGTTTTGTGAGTGCGATATAGTCGCTCCACCACGCGATCGCGTCTGTGCTTTCCTGCATCGCGGAGACGTTCGCTCCGTCGGCGGTTGTGGCGTTGGAACTAGGAAACGAGGTGCTCATTCAACGCCAACATTTGCTGCTGTAGGACTATAATGGTTTGGGACAAGATCTTGAGTTTCAATGCTCAACGACCGCGGGGCAGTAGAGAGTAACACTCGACGATAAGCTCGGCAAGCCAACCAAAGTGAGCAAACGATTAATAGAGACCCCGTTGCTTGGTGCCCGGTCACAATCATGGACTCCCAAAACCCCTTGCCCTGTACCGTGTACTTGGCAAGCCATGGCGTTAATTCAACCCATGGTGTGGCATAGTTGGCAATCCAAGTTGCAAAGCCTAGCAAAATCTGCAGGAAAACGATCGCGAGCATGGCATTAGCCGGCATTCGGAGTTCTCGAAAAGCTCGATTTGGACCGACCCGTACTAACACCGCGCAGCCTAAAACAGTCAGGAAAATCAATGTTGCAAACAGCAAATGTGTATGAACGAGGGACATAAAGAAAAAGGGAAGCCAGGTAGGTAACGAATGCCTTAAATGGGCTCCAACCAACAACTGGATAATTGACATGGCAAACAAGAACACCGCCAATCGCCCAAGCCCCGTTCCACTTCTGCTCAAGGCCGCACGATGCCAACGCGACGACGAAGCCATCGCTATGAAGCTCCCAAGTGCAAAAACCAATGGGCCGGAACAGCCATGGATCATTGCCAGCGTTCTTGCGTCGAAAAGAACTCGCGCGCCGCCCAGTACGCCTTGAGAAATGATCGCGAGCAGAAAGAGAAAGCATGTCCATACCAACCAACGCCTAGGCTCGGTTCGATAAGCTACGATGCAAAGTCCAATTGCAAACAGTCCAACGACGGAAGCAAGCAAACGGTGACCATGTTCCACGAAAAGATCGAACGGACCATAAATCCAAGCAGACATTGGATAGAGAAACAGGTTGTAGCCAAACGTACCTGGCCAATCGGGGACTGCCATCCCTGCATCGTGCGTCGTGACCAAACCACCAAGCCATATCAATGGAAAGGTCAAAACAGAGACAAGAGTCGCCCAACGAAATACCCAATTCGCTCGCGCTTCAGTTTCCATGATCAACCTCCGAGAGTGAGACGACGTATTCCACTAGGTCTTGGAGCCCCTCGTCAGTCACGCCTGGGTTGTCGTTTTCCTTGCGGGCTATCGCGGGCATCGGACTGCCCTCAATGCCAAGAACGAGGCGACGATAGATAGCTTCACGAGACGAACCACCACGGAAAACGCCGAGGGTCAGATTTCTCGAGTGATCGATCACGGGCTTGAGTGCCCCAAACCGTTTCATCGGTTTCCATTCCTCTTTTTTGGTTGGATCGATTCCCGCGCGAATGGTCCAGTCCTTGGTCCAGTCGTCAAAGTCCTGAGACGCTCCCCTGCCATTTCCCTCTTTACCATGGCACTTAGCGCATGCCGTCAACTCGCTTAAATAAATATCTTTGCCGCGTTCAATGGCCGCCTGACGTTCTTCTTGAGTCGACGGTCCGTCACCTAAGTTCGGTACCTCGATGGCTAAAGATTCCGCGGAAAGCCAGTTGCTCACCACCTGGGTCGCAATTTGGTTTCCCAGGCCGGCCGCATCATCGCTGTTGACCAACGCTCCGATCAACCTTCGCTCGACTTCGCCACGAATCGAAAGAAATCGAACGTAATGTGCCAAAGCATCCACATCCTCGGAAAACTCCCGCGCCCGGTTCAACGTTTCAAACGCCGGCATTGCGGTCCCTGGCAACCCATTTTCAAGCGTACGAACTAGATCCGCGTGCGTTGGCTTTTTACCGATCGGCGTCGACTTGAACTTAAAGGAGCCACGGCGGAAGTCCCTGGGGTAGGGAGCAAGCAGCGCGGACGCGGGCCCCATTCCGTCGCCGGTCGTTCCGTGGCATTGGACGCAGTGTTTTCGATATAGACCGCGCTCCACCTTTGTTTTATCTCGTCCAACTGGCCCTGCGGCTCGGTTCACTTTGTCCAGATCGACTGCCAATTCGAGGCCATCCGGCCACCTCGGTGAATCGGGACTGCCAAACATCTGATTCACTTGGCTTTGCGCTAAGGAAGCGATGTCAGCGATTTTTAGGTCACCCGAGTCACTCGACAAGCTTGCGACATGGAGGCTGTTCGCACGATACGTGACTTCCTGGGGCGTGCATCCACCCAACCATAGGCCCACGATAGCCAAAAGAGCAATGGGATATGGGGGACTTGAAACTGCTTTTTTTCGCTTCAGGAACATTCGAATCACTTTGGCTCACCGTACGGAGGAACGGGAGGTAACCGAGGAGAATCGTCAAATGCAACGAAAGAAAGTCTCCCATAAATTCCGTAAAAACGAAGAGCCAAAACGACGCAGAGTAATACGATTGCCCCAAACGTTTCCGCAGCCAGGATTCGCGAGACTATTTGATCGGCGACGAAGCCGTGGGTCTTGTACCACTCGTATTTGGCGTTCCAGATGACGAAGGCAGTATTTGACCTGGCTGCCCTGGCATACTCTTACTATCCACCAAACTCCAGCGTTTGCCGCTCATTCCCATCGAGGAGGTCCATTTCATATCCGGAAGAAACAGAATACTCGCAATACTAGACCCGTTGATCTTGGCGCTGCCCCATTCGGTATCTACCGAGACCGACTTTAGGTCGGTCGCGCCGGTGACGGAGTCCCCATTTTTGAATATCACAGTGGTGGAGGTGTCTTCTGCCGAGGCAAGTTTCACGCCTGCAATCTCAGAGTAATCAGGCTCTGCTGCTCCAAACACGGTTCGAATCGGGAGCTTTGTTGAATCCGTAAGTGCTCCTGTAATCTTTTGACCGCCAATCAACTCGACCGTCACAGTCAACGGTCCCATTTTCGTTGCCGAAGCAGCTGGAACACGAACCACCGTGGCGGTTGCAGTCGCTTCCTGGGCTGATAACATCGAGCCGTTTGAAGCCAAGCAAATTAGCGTAGCAAGTAAAATTGGATGTGACTTTTTCATCTTGGATTCTTACATATCAAAGTTTTGTGCTTGATTGAGCGGCACTCGCCGCACTTGTTTATGCGTCTTTAGTCTAGTTAGAGCCGGCACTCCGGCAAGTAAACGTCACCATTCCCAGCCAAAAGCCCCCCAGACTGCCTGCAAAATTAGATCAAACCGAACTCCCTCGCCTCCTGCTTGCTCGGCCCAAACGTTTTTGTTCACCAAACGAGCCCAACCCAAGAACTTAGTTGAGCTGTTCGATTACCAAATGAGCTGCTGGCTTCAAAGGTCGCTGATGGTTGGGTCGAAATTCAGGCAACAGTAGCTACGCATGATTGGCTGCACGAATGGTGGGAACTGCAATCGACATGTCTACAGACTTGGAAACATAACGTCCGATTCCAATCCTCGCTTTCTTAGTCGAATCGGCACCTCCGAACTCCTCGACCGAAACAACTGATTGTATGAACTCGTCCGTTGCAACACGGCGGCGCACGTGACCGATCGGCACCGGTTGAACGCAGAGGCCTGAGACTGCGGAAGCAATCGCATTCTCCCGCGTATCGCTGTAGGCAACAAACTCTTGGCAATGCTCAGTTACATCAGAGCGTTTGGTTTGCGACTGAAAAGTTATGTTGTTGCAAATCGCTCATTGCGTCGCATGGATTCCCCTCAGCGTGCAGGATCTTGAGCTTTTTTAGTGTCTTATAAAGCGGTACTTGTCATGATTCAATGCAGGAGAGCTGTCCCAGCCGCATAAAATGCGCCTATCCTATGCTCCCAACAATTCTCCGAGTCCGAAGTTATACTCTGTGTGGCTTGCGTGCGCTGCTGATCCGCTCAATCTGAGGATCAACTCAATCTGACACTTAAAGAATAAGAATAGGTGACGACGTTGCAATACCACTCACTACGACTTCATACCCTACCTCCATTATTGTTAATCGCATTCCTGGCCGTTTGGGTTGGATGCAATAAATCGTCACATCCTGAGAGCACCGCTAGCCAACCCGTATTCCCGACGGGTCAGCTCGGTGATATATCAAACGATGACTCTAATTCGATCGATGCTGTGGTGCTTGCAACGCTGAAACGAGAGAATGAATACGTTACCTCCGCAGCGTGCCTAGAATGCCACGCCAGCCAACATACTTCGTGGAGGTCAACCTACCATAGTACGATGACCCAAGAAGCAACGCCGGAAACCATTCGTGGAAACTTTGACACAAAGATGGTGACGGTGGGCGGATATCCTTGCATACCCGTTCGGCAAGGAGACAAATTTCTTATGACGGTCGTCCATCCAGAATGGGAAGCACAGGAGATCAAGGCGGGGCGAGATCCAAAAGCGACTGCTTTGCCGCCAGCAATTTTGTACACCATCGATCGCGTCATAGGTTCACATCACCAACAAGTCTACTTATCGCGAGCCGAAGACGGGTCCTACCATACCTTGCCTGTAGTCTGGAATATTCATGACAAGCGTTGGACCACGCGTAAAGCTAGTTTTCTAGCCGAACCCAAGCCAAACTTCTACCACAACACCAAGCTCTGGAACAACGGTTGCATTTTCTGCCATAATACTGGGCCAGATCCAGGCTTGAAGCTTCAGCCCCTCGAAGATGCCAAGAGCCGTTGGTTTTGGGACTCCAAGGTAGCTGAACTTGGAATTGCATGCGAAGCCTGCCACGGTCCAGGCGGTGGCCATGTGAAACTGGAGAATCTCATTGCGAAAAGTTCGACGACGAAGCCGATCGATCACTTGATTGTAAACCCTCGCAAGCTCTCTAAAGTAGAGTCGGTACTGTCTTGCGCAAGGTGCCATGGCAAGTTCCTTGCCAAAAAGGAGTTCGATCATCAATGCCTCACGGACGGTGATTTCTTTAGGCCAGGCGAATGGGATACTGTGGATCGATATGATGCGCCCAAAAGAGATGCAAGCAAGGAATTTGAGGAGAGTGGTGACGGCAAGTACTTCTGGAGCGACGGAACCCCAAGAACCACCGCATTGGAATACCAGGGCATGTTGCTTTCGGCATGCTACAAAGAGGGAGAAATGACCTGCCTCTCCTGTCATAGCATGCACAACGCACCACCTAACGACCAGCTGATTTATGGCGACACTGCAAACCGCTCCAATGTCGATCAAAATCGTGCGTGCACCCAGTGTCACCAGCAGTTCGAAAGTGACGATTTGCTAAACCAACATACTCACCATGTCGCTGACGGGACTGGCAGCCTGTGCTACAACTGCCATATGCCATTCCAATCGTATTCGTTGCTCAAGCGAACACGTAGCCATCACATTTCGTTACCAAACGCAGACGCCACGGCCGCCTCGGGCATCCCCAATGCATGCAACCAATGCCATGTTGATCAGACTTTGGAATGGGCGCACGAAACCTTGGCAAAGTGGAGCGGCAAAACGCCATCCAAGATTTCGGTTCCTTTTGCTGGCTTGTCGGCCACCGCCGCCGATGCCATGGCTGGAAATGCACTGCAACGCGCGTTGGCCATCGAGCAGTTGGGGGCGGACGAAAATTTCAAGTTGGCTGGCACTGAATGGAGAGCCAGACTGCTGCTCGAATCACTTCAGGACAATTACGAGGCGAACCGGTACTTGGCATTCCGAGCCATAGTAAAACTACCAGGTTTTGAGGACTTTCAGTTCGACCATATCGCTCCCGAGGAAGATCGCTTGTTGCAAGTGGAGGATGCAAGGAAACGTTGTCTCGCACAAGATAACGAGTCACAGCAAGTTCGCCTAAAGGAGTTACTTGGGGATCGAGACGCAAGCTCTGTGGACAAACTTATAGATAAGCTTAAAGACAAGCGAGCCAATGTCCCGGTGCTCATTCAAGAGTAGATATCCCAAGGAAAGAGAATTGGCTCAAAACGTTCAACAAGCGGAGACCGCCGTGGGCTAAAAAATGCGAAACCAAAATCTCCAATTCAGTTTAGGGTTTTTGCTTACGTTGACTTTGCTGGTAGCCATTTACTTTGCAAAGGGGCTAAGCATGTGGCTGTTGGTTCTATTCACCGAAGCGATCTTCATTCTCTTGGTGGTTAGGTTTCTTTATCATGGTATACCAACTGTACTTATCAAGGCTTCGCGGGACAACTGTTACCGCATCGACGGGAGCCTGTCTTCGGCTAGAGAGATACGGGAACGCACAGCCAAAGCAAAAATCCGATCCGACTTGCTTGTGATACTTTTCATCGTCGCATTGAGCGGCAATTTGCTCGCTTTAGCCGTCAATAGCGTGATCATTCCTCTGCCCGTTGCAGCGGACACACTCTCTGTTTTCAGTTTCGATACGGATTCGTGGCGAGAGGCTATCCGGGCTCGAAATCTTGACAGTCGATATTCGGAGTGGGTTGCGGTTGAGCACGCTGGAGAAGATAGGGTTTTCGATCCAAACCAGCACTTCGTGAAAACAAGTTTTCCGGTCGTTGCCTCAATTGCACTGGCTTGGTTGGTTGGGACATGCGCATTGATTTGGTACACCTACCGAGGCTCATTGCGAGAGTTCAGCACAGGCATCACGTCACGCTCTACGGAGTATCTAAACCTCGACATTGGTAGGATGCAATCCGAATCAAACGACTAACCATTGAATGCCTCGTGACGCGGGGCGCAAGGCTTATATGGCAAAACATCGAATCTATACAACGAGTTTCGCAGCAGTTTATCCCCTCTATCTAGCAAATGCATAGAAAAAGGGTCGCACGAAAACCGAAGTGGATGAGATCATTCGGTGGCTAACGGGCTACACGCAGAGTGAACTTGACGGGCAACTGTCCAAAAAAAAGACTTTGAAACTTTTTTTGAGGATGCCCCCGCGATGAACCCGGCAAGGAGTTTGGTCCAGGGTCGGATTTGCGGTGTTCGAATCGAGGAGATTGAGGAAACGACGATGCGGGAAATTCGTTATCTCGACACGCTCATCGACGAGCTGGCAAAAGGCAAATCAATGGAAAAGATCCTCCGGAAACAAACTGACACCTGATCACGTCGTGGCGCCTATTGATCGCGATAGACCTGCGTGCTTTCCTCTTTGATTACGGCGCCCGGTCGCAACTTGCTTTTTAGTTGCGCTCGTACCACATGCGTTCCCTCGCGTGAGTGTCGGACGACAAAGCGGATGGTTTGCTGGTCCTTGGATTTCATTAGGGCGATGGGTGAGAATTGGATCGCACGCTGTGACGCTTGGTAATTCACCGGCGCATCTACTTGTTCTACAATGGCTCCATCTGGCAGTTCAATCGCCAACTGCACATCGTTGTCAACCCGAGTGCCCGTGTTCAAAATCTTAACGATGTACGTTGTCTTGCCGTCGGTTTCAATCGGATCGTTGTCGTCCTCGATGGAGAAAGCCAGTTCGCTTTGCCCTTCCACGTGCACCGGCTTTTCGATCGCTTCCGCTTTAATCGAATCGGCGGTCGCCTGTGTTCGAAGCACAAAATCTCCTTCTTCCACTGGGAGCAGCGTAACCTTGGTCGTCGCGGTCTGCCCCGCTGCCAGTTCCGCCAACTGCCACATGACGGCATGCTGATTGGAAATGTACTCGCCCCGGTTCTCTGCCGAGTTGAATTGCAATCCATTGGGTAGATATACGATCAAATCGATATTGGTCGCGATGGCGGTGCCCGAATTGGTAATGCTCGCGGTGTACGTTGCTTGCCTTTCAATGTAGCGTAGTTTCGGACCATCGAGACCAATTTGAAGCTTCGGCGAGACCACTTCGATTTGTGCCGAGGATTCGTTGGTCGCTGCGTTTTGAGCGACCGCCCGTAGGACATTCGAAACCTTGCCCGCCGCAACGGCCGTTAACTCAATGTCGAGTTTAAAGCTTTCGCCAGGAGCCAGATCGCCGATTTCTCGCTCCAACATGGTAGAGCCGGACGCATGTCGCATGTTCTGTGGCACGTCCTCCTCCAAGCGAACGTTGCGGGCTGTTCCGGTCCCAGCATTGGTGAC
>JANMNR010000762.1:0-5674 GCA_031368325.1 Pirellula sp. | reverse complement strand
GGCTACATCTTTTGGTACAACCGCCGCTGGTACCAGTACACCGGGACTACAACCGAGCAAATGGAGGGCTGGGGTTGGCAGATGGTCCATGATCCCAAAGAACTTCCCACCGTGCTGGCGCGGTGGCGAGCGTCGATTGATACAGGGGAACCGTTTGACATGGTCTTTCCGCTGAAGGGCGCAGATCAGAAATTCCGGCCATTTCTAACCAGAATCAACCCGTGGAAAGATGCCGATGGGCGGATTGTCTATTGGTTCGGGACGAATACGGACATCAGCGAACTGAAGGAGGCCCGTGAGGCGCTAGCGACAAATGAAGAGAGGCTAAGATTAGCACTCGATGCCGGACGCATGGGAGTGTGGGATTGGAACATCCGCACGGGCGACCTTAAGTGGTCGGACAGCCTTGAACCATTGCATGGCTTGGCTCCGGGCACCTTCGGCGGAACATTCGAACATTTTCAGGCGCTGATCCATCCCGATGATCGACAAAATGTGAATGCCGCCATCGGCCGCGCTTTAGAAGAGGGCGGCGAGTTCTATGTCGAATTCCGCAACCTATGGTCCAACGGCGGCATACACTGGATCGCCGGTTCAGGGAAAGTATTTCCGGGCGACGATGGATTGCCAGGACGGATGATTGGTATCGGAATGGATGTGACCCAGCGAAAACGGGTCGAGCAGACGGCCCGGTTCCTCGCCGATGCAAGTGCAGCTCTTGCCGTCCTGGTGGACTTCGACAGCACCATTCAAAAGGTAGCGTCTTTGGCCGTTCCGTACTTTGCTGATTGGGCCACGGTCGACGTTTTGGAGCAGGATGGCACACTTCGTCGCGTGGTTGTTGCTCATATCAATCCGGCCAAGGTGCAACTAGCCCATGAGCTACATCGCCGCTTCCCGCCCGACCCGAATGCTCCTCAAGGTGTCTGGACCATTCTCCGCACTGGGCAAGCCGAGATCGTCTCGCAGATCAGCGATGAACTACTCGTCCAATCGATTCAAGATGAAGAGCAATTGCGCTTGGTGCGGGAACTGGGATTGAAGTCCTATATCGGTGTGCCACTCAGGGTACGAGGCAAAACGCTCGGTGTCTTTACTTTTATCGCTGCCGAGTCGGGACAGCTTTATGATGAAACGGACTTTGCAGTGGCGCAGGACTTGGCCGACAGGGCGGCCATAGCCATCGAAAACTCCCAACTCTACCGCGAACTCCGGGACGCCGACCGCCGCAAAGATGAGTTCCTGGCGACCTTGGCTCATGAACTTCGCAATCCCTTAGCGCCAATCCGCAACGGTCTACAAGTGTTGCGGTTGTCCAACATGGATGCCGGGCACGCAGTCGAAGTTCGGTCGATGATGGAGCGACAACTTAATCAAATGGTGCGACTGGTTGATGACCTGCTCGATGTCAGCCGCATCACCCGTAATAAACTGGAACTCCGCATGCAGAAGATCGAATTGGCGCAGGTCATTCACAGCGCTATCGAGACGAGCCGACCGCTCATCGAAGAGTCCGGTCATCAGTTTTCCCTTTCGCTTCCGCCGACGCCCATCCACATTGAAGCCGATTTGACCCGACTGTCGCAGGTTTTTTCAAACTTGCTGAACAACAGCGCCAAGTATACGCGTTCGGGCGGTCACATCTCGCTGACGGTTGAAGGGTATACGGACGAGGTGGCCGTCAAGATTCAAGACAACGGGATGGGCATTCCTGCCGAGTCACTCCCGCGAATTTTTGAGTTGTTCTCGCAAGTGGATCTCAACATGGAAAACGCACAAGGGGGATTAGGAATCGGATTGTCCCTAGTACGTAGACTGGTCGAAATGCATGGAGGCAAAGTTGACGCTCGCAGCGATGGGCCGGGCCGGGGTAGCGAGTTCACGGTCCGTCTGCCAATTCTGACCGGCAAAGAACAGAAACAACCAGAAAAACCTGTGTACAGCGGCGAGAGGACTGAATCATCGAAACGGCGAATTTTGATCGTGGACGATAACCAGGATGCAGCTTTGAGCCTAGGTTTGATGCTCAAGCTTCTGGGAAACGAGACCCAAACCGCCCACGACGGTTTAGCGGCCCTGTCTGCTGCCGAACAGTTTAGGCCAAAGATTATTTTGCTTGACATTGGATTGCCCAAGATGAACGGATATGAAGCTTGCCGACACATCCGGCAGCAGCCATGGTCGACCGGTATGGTCATCATCGCCGTAACAGGCTGGGGGCAGGAAGACGATCGTCGTCGATCAGCCGAAGCCGGGTTCGACCACCATTTGGTCAAGCCGGTTGAACTGGCAGCACTAGAGGAGTTATTAGCCTCGAGTGACACGCCGCTTCCACCGTAAACAACCTCCGCTGCACAGAACCCGGTTGAAAGCGCAGGTTGTCGTGGATTCCCGGTGTGCGAGGGCTGCATTCGATCCTCCATGTTTCTGAAAATGGTCTGTCCACATTCGACGATGGTTACGCGCGACATCTCGCTGTTACGCAAGAGAAGATGAAAAGTCTAAAATCGGACGCAACTCCAAAGCAACTCGATGCCAGTGATCTGCGGCCGGTTTTGTGTTCGATAAAGCGAAGAATACGGTGACCGCGTACCTAGACGGAACTGCGACTGAGTACTGGGGCGAAAAACCCGTAACGAGCCATTTTTACAAAAGCACTGAACCCCCTTGGCGACAATCGAGGCTCGCCGCAATTCCGAGAGTGCAGCTTGGCGAGGAGTTGCAATTTCCTTGAGACCAATTCTACACACCACCCGAGTCCGAACCATTGAAGGAAGCGATTGCTTCTCAAACAAAAAGCGAACGAGTCGTTTTGAGATCCTACGAGTTCACTAAAGTGCGAGTGACAGTTCGCAAGGATGCGGAAGGCAAATTTGACACGGAAGCCGCGGCCGATCTCGTGGCACTCAAAGCTAACCCTTATTGGTTCGCCACGATATCTACTCGCCACCTAGCGCGAACGAAGGAGGCCCTTTCGTCGACCAGACCAACAACAACCTAGTCTTTATCATCTGCGACGACCTCGCTAACTCGATCAATGGAATGGGAGGACACCCACAGGCATTTACGCCTAGCATTGACCGGCTGTCCAGAATAAATATAGGTTCGTCTCAATATTGCGGTCCGACTTTTTCGCCATCGGCCGCCCATTGCTTGTCATAGCTGTAGTCGCTAGTTGCTCCGGCATCCTTGGTATCGACAATCCATTTTTCAACAGCAGCACGCAACCTTGCCAACGCTGCTTTAGCTTCTGGACCGGACGACGTTGCGAGGTTCACTGTCTCGAAGGGATCTGCAACCGTATCATAAAGCTCCTCTTCAGGCATCGTGGGGGCAACGAGAAACTTCTGTGATGCGCTCGTCAGCTTGCCATCATGGCCTAACTTTTTGATGAGATTCCACGCTGGGTACTGCTTGGCTTTATAATCACTGCGCAGCATCAGTGGGCGATCAGGCGTGAAGTTACGGATGTATCGATAACGAGCATCGCGCGCCGTGCGAAAGCGAAATGAAGTCTGATCGCATCGATCCCTTGCACCGAATGCGATGTCCCGCTCTGCGTCTGCATTGGATCCGAGGAATACCCGACCTTGCATAGCATCAGGCTTCTTCACGCCAGCCCAATCCAGCGTTTGTGCAGCGAGATCGATAGATTCAAGTAAGCGATCCCTGACGCTTCCAGGGTTGTAGTTGCTGGGCGGATTGAGTTTAGTCGGCCAGTGGACAATCAGGGGGACGAGCAACCCGCTGTCATAGCAAAACTGCTTACCGCGCACGTGCGCTTGGCCGTTGTCTCCGAAAAAAACGATGATCGTGTTTTCCGAAAGCCCATCCATTTCAAGCTGCTGGAGGATCATTCCAATTTTTCGATCAAGCTCGGTCGCCGAATCGAGATATTGAGCCCAGTCTTCACGCACCACTGGATGATCCGGATAATACGGAGGAATTTCCACCTTGGCAGGGTCCGCATTCTTAGGTGATCCGAAATCCCGGTGTGTCTCGTGGAAATTCACCTGGGCATAGAATGGCTGATGGGATTTCAAATCAGTCCAAGTCGCTGAATCAAATGCCTTGCCAGTGTATGTGAAATTCCAGTCCGTTTTGCCCGTGCCTTTGAAGCCCATCTTCTCCGGAAACTGCCGGATATTGGCTGTGTAATAGCCCGCGTCGCGCAGCCAATCCGTGAGAACACGGACACCGTCTGGCAGGGCTTTCTTATCCTTTTCTGCCGTGCGATGTTGATGAGCACCGATAGTTGTTTGATACATACCCGTCATGAGCGCACTGCGGCTAGGCGAGCAAACAGGTGCAGTCGTGAATAACCGCGTGAATCGCTCCCCTTTCTGTGCAAGTTGATCAAGGTTGGGAGTATTGACTTCCTTTGCACCATAACATCCAAGATGCTGCCCAAAATCTTCGGCAACTAACCAAAGGATATTCGGCTTCACCGTCCGATCTGCGGTGAGTGCTTCTAACGCTAACGCGTCTGAAGCAAGTAAAAGAGAATAAGCGAAGCCGATCCATTCGAATACAATCCGGCATTTGTAGGAACGGGCAAATAATGATCCCATCGATTTTACTTTCTAATCTTCTTAATCATAGGCGTTGGTCTGTGAAACGTGACTCTCCAACGGCCTTGAATCAACCACTCAACATAGAATATACCAGAGCCGCGTCCGTTGAGTCGACGAGTGCAGGTGAGGACCAAGCGTCAGCAAAATCCTGACCAAACCCATACTTAGGATCCAAATTGAAGCGATACTCAGGCAATCGAGATCCACGTTTCGTTGCCATTCACCGTGGCGGCGATCTGGATTTGGCTACGCATCGATTGCTCGTTGCGTGGGCAGCGGACTGTGCTGACCATGTTTTGCCTTTGTTCACGGAATTTTATCCAAGCGACGCTCGCCCCGGCCACGCGATTGCGATCGCTCGAGAATGGTCTGCGGGCAAAGCCACGGTCGCTCAGGCCAGACAAGCTGCGATTGGAGCTCATGCCGCTGCGCGAGAGTCGTCAGATTCGGCTGCAATGGCAGCGGCTCGAGCGGCAGGGCATGCTGTGGCAACCGCTCACATGGCGGACCATGAACTTGGGGCCGCAGCCTAACCCTACAGATAGAGACTTCCATCTTTGCGTCTCCGTCGCCCAGACCTGCGACTTCCACAGGTTGAGGATTCTTGCCGTAGGGGATTTCCATGCCGCCGTCTCGTTCTATCACGCTTTTATCGCCAGACGAACTCAGAGCCGAATTGGTTGCGTTGCTATCCGACGCGTTATTGCATAATGCGACTCGCGGCCGATTGGCTCGCGAGCGTAGTTCTCAAGAAAAATCTATCGAATCGGAAACAGCGAGCCTTGAGCTTCGTTCGAAACCGGTGCTCTCTGTGGTCCACCCGGTTAACGATCGATAGAACTTTTTCAAAAAGGAGAGCTCATGGCACTAAATGTTGCCAAAGAAGTGGCGGCGCTGGAACGCATGTCCGTAAACGATTTGTGCGAACGCTACCGAGAAACGTTCGGCGAAGAGACAAATGCTCGCAACAAACGATGGCTGGTCAAACGTATCGCTTGGAAACTCCAAGCGAACGCAGAAGGAGACATCTCGGAACGAGCCAGACGTTTGGCCACCGAGATTGCTCTTTCAACTGACATTCGTTCGTCCGTCCCAAAGAT
>JANMNR010000674.1:0-15662 GCA_031368325.1 Pirellula sp. | reverse complement strand
GGACACGATGGTTACCAAATTCGCTCACCAACATCGTCCCGTTTTGCGTCAGGATCATCCCGTATGGATACTGAAACTCGCCAGGCCCTGCCCCTTGCTTTCCGAGAATGGCGACCGATCTTGGTTTTGATTCTCGCCAGTCGATTACTTGGATTCTATGATTACATGAGTCAGCAACCCACAACAACCCGTGCTCGTCCATGGCGAGACTCTGCGGTCGGCTGAATTGCAACGGGCCATCGCCATGCTCCCCCATTCGATCTACGTACTCACCGTCGGCAGTGTATTTGTGGATTCGATCAAATTCACCGTACTCGCCGCAATAGTATTCACCGCCCGCTGTCCTGACAATGTCGGTCACAAACGCAAACTGACCTGGATCCGGTCCGTTCGTTCCACCAATGATTCGTTCGTCGATCCGTTCGCCGGTGGGGGTATAAAACAAGAATCGATAGTAGTGTGTGTCAGCCACCATGACGGCACCGTCCGTATCGATACTGAGTCCAGTTGGCTTTCCGGATTCGATGGCCGGAGTTCGCCACCCCAGAATGAACCTGCCCGTGTCATCAAATTTTTGAATTCGACCGGTTTTATCAACGACATAAATCATGTCTTCTGCGTCGATTGCAATCGCTCGCGGCTTTTGAAATCTTCCGTCCGACAGCCCTCGCTGACCGATAATCAAATCCGCAATATCGTTTTTGGTGCCAACAGTATTCTGGCTACAGCCGGTTTGAAGGAGAACACAAGAAGCTGCATACATTCCGACCCCTACTGCCGTCGATCTACTAGCGGAGTGGAGAAACGCACGCCTGGAAACGAATCGAGGGCCGTTTGGTTCAGCTCCGGCTTGTTCGGGAATCATCGGCAGCCTGTTTTGCTCTTTGGAACTAGATTGCTTGGGGAATCGACCGGAGAACGCTGATGGGATATCATACCCTCAATAGAAGTCGAATTGCGGGAATCAGTTTCACTGATTTAAGTTTAGAACACTAGCCGAAGCATTTGCAAACTCACTCATGACCAAGATTCTGGATTGGAAGAAATCGGACGATCCACGCGATATTGTTCATTTGGCAGTGCAAGCGTTGGCAGAGGGGCACGTGGTAGCGCTCCCGTCCAACTATTCGTACCTTTTGGTTGCGAGCGGATTGAATCCAAACGCTGTCGAGCAACTCCACCGAAGTGCAACTCGCACTCCGGGAAACCAAGTCAGCTTAATGGTTCGCTCGGCGGATGAGACTCTTGATTATTTTCCGGACATTAGTTCCGCCGCGCGACGGCTTGCTAGAAAAGCCTGGCCGGCGCCGGTCATCTTAAGTCTGGCCGATTCGCATGCCTCGAGTGTATTGCGATGCCTCGACAGTCGAGTTTGCAAATGCTTGCAAGATTCGAAACAACGAATTCAAGTTTGGCAGCCAGAACACGTCGTACTTGAACATGCATCCAGGCTTTTGTCCGGGCCGTTGGTTTGTTGTCCAGCCCGCGACGAAAGAGGAGCACTCGTAGAAATGGTGGAGTTGCTCAATCCGAGCGAAAGCACGTTGGCAATCGACGATGGACCGGTAGCTTGCTATGGTGAACCATCTATCGTCGCGATCGATGGCAATTCGGGTCATTTGATCCACAAGGGCTTAGTCGATGAGGCATGGCTACGGCAGATATCGCAATGGACTGTTCTGTTTGTCTGTACGGGCAACACGTGTCGATCACCGATGGCTCAAGCCATGATGGAAAAAAAGATTGCAGCCAAATTCGGTAAAATGACTGAGGATGGTAAGTGCCCCATCATCGCCATTTCAGCCGGAGTATCTGCCTACGGTGGCGACACCGCGTCGCATGGCGCTGCCGCAGCCATCAAGCAATATGGGGCTTCGCTAGAACGGCACCAAAGCACACAGTTGAATGCGGCGTTGGTTGATCAAGCTGACTTGATCCTCGCGATGGGGCAACGCCATCGGCACGTAATCGTATCGCAGTGGCCATCAATCGCTTCCAAAGTGCATCTGATCGCTTCTGACGGTGGTGAGATCAGTGATCCATTCGGTGGACCGCTTGAAATCTACCAGAAATGCGCTCAGCAGTTAGACGAACACACTGACTACTGGATAGACAGACTCGATACCGAGTCGCTCATTCAATGGCGTTAGGAATTTTGATTCACCCCAAACAAAACGTGGAGTATGGAGAATGAGAATCGCTATCGGCAGCGACCATCGTGGGTTTCAAATCAAGGGCAAACTCATCACCCTGCTGACGGCAGACGGCCACGAAGTCGAGGACTATGGCACACAAAGTGACCAAGCTGTCGACTATCCCGACTTTGCTGTCGTGGTCGCTAAACGCGTTGCCGATGGACTCGTGGAACGCGGTATCCTTATCTGCGGCACCGGCTTTGGTATGGCAATTGCGGCTAACAAATTCAAAGGCGTACGGGCTGCAGCATGCTGCGACGAAGTCATGGCCGAAATGTGTCGTCGTCACAACGACGTTAATGTTCTTTGTTTGCCCGGTGACTTGATTGGTGATCGTCCCGTCGGCGATCTGGTTCGCATTTGGCTAGCGACGGAGTTCGAAGGCGGTCGGCACTCCAGAAGACTAGAGAAAATTACAGGTATCGAAAAAAACGAATTGATCTGATGGATCTCAGCATAGCCCAACGTATCGACAGCCATCACCATTTTTGGCAATACTCTGAAGACCAGTATCCGTGGATATCAGAATCGATGGGTATTTTGCGCAACGACTTTTTGCCTGATGATTTGCTCTTTGAGACTCAACCAGAGGGTGTAAGTGGTGTTATTTCTGTGCAAGCGCGACAGAGCATTGAGGAAACCACTTGGTTATTATCTCTTGCCCAAAAAAACGACTGGATCAAAGGAGTCGTCGGCTGGTTGCCGTTAGCAATGCCGAACATTCGTGAGACGATGGCCGGATTTCGCCATGAGAACAAGTTATGTGGTTTGCGTCATGTCGTTCAAGAGGAACAGGATGACGGGTTTTTGGCTCGGTCGGATTTCAACGATGGCGTTCGCGCGATCAAGGAATTCGGTTGGGTTTACGATTTGCTGATTTACGCACGGCAGTTACCTTTTGCAATCCCCTTTGTGGATCGCCATCCCGACCAGATTTTTGTCCTGGACCATGTCGCTAAACCCAACATTGCAGCAGGCAAGTACGACGAGGAGTGGGATCGCAATTTGAAAGAACTCGCAAAACGACCTAATGTGTTTTGCAAGTTTTCGGGGGTCGCAACCGAAGTTCGCGGAGAGTCCTGGACGATTCTCGCCATCAAGCCTTATTGGGAGACGGCCCTCGAAGCCTTCGGACCCAAGCGACTCATGTTCGGTTCGGATTGGCCTGTCTGCAAATTAAAGACCAGCTACGCCGACTGGATACGTGCAGTCGCTTCTCTCGCCTCGGAGTTAGGTGAAGATGAGCATTCGCATTTCTGGTATTGGAATGCGATGCGAGCGTATAGCCTAAGATAAGTTGGGCACAGTTTTGAAAACGGCACGGAGTGCTGTGCCACATTGAAGGCCTACTTACGTTAGAATGCCACGCATTGTATTTGTGTCGTCTCGTGCTTGTTGACGGTATTCTCGCATTTTGAACATTCAACCCTACGGAACGCCCGACGGTCAGTGGCCTCCCAAAATGACGCCATGGTGGTTTCGACTGACCAATCCACTGCGTCGTCGCGCTCTTCGAGGGCAGAGGATTGTTCGCGTCGAGGTCCAGGGCCTAGATCATTTGAAACAATCGCTTTCCAACAATCATGGGGTCTTGCTCACGCCCAATCATTCCTTTCATTGGGATTCGTATTGCCTCATCGAAGCGGCGCAGGAGCTCCGTCTGCCATTTTACATCATGACCGCTTGGCAGGTGTTTGCGATGAGTAAGCCTTTCGAACGGCACTCCATGCAACGATGCGGTTGCTTTAGCGTCGACCGTGAAGGGTCCGATGTTCAATCGTTGAAAACTGCGGTCGATGTCTTGCAGAATCGAAAACACCCTTTGCTTATTTTTCCGGAAGGGGATGTGTATCACATGAACGATCGCGTCACTACATTTCGAGATGGAGCAGCCGCGATAGCGATATTGGCAGCAAGAAAATCCGAACGGCCTATTTCGATTATCCCCGTCGCTATTAAGCGTTGGTATGTCCAGGATCCGACATCGAGTTTGCTGGAAACAATTGAACGGTTAGAGAAGCGGCTTTATTGGAAACCGCAGCCTGACCGACCGATTTTGGATCGCATTCTGCATATCGCTAGCGGATTGCTCGCTCTCAAAGAAATGGAGCATTTACGAGCGCCTCAAGCAGGTTCGCTCAGCGAGCGAGTCGAGAGACTTTCGACAGCGCTGTTGCGAGAAAGCGAGACTCGCTACGCTCGATCCTCGAAGCAATCGCTGATTCCCGAAAGAGTCAAGGAAGTGCGTCGTGCTATCATCGAAGCCCGCGAGAACGCAGCTGGCAACGCTTCGAAAGAACAGGAACGGCAATGGTCCGCGGACATGGACAACATGTTTCTGGTCACTCAACTGTACAGCTATCCCGGCAATTACATGGAAGCGAAACCGACGATCGAGCGGATGGCCGAGACGCTCGACAAACTGGAGGAAGACGCACTCAACGCGGCCTATCCAACGGTTCATGGCGATCGCGAGGTCCTGGTTCGATTCGACCAACCGATCGATCTCCCAATGGGTAAGGAAAAACGCATGGCTCCTGCCGAGCTGACAGATCAATTGGAGCAACGTGTTCAGTCGATGCTCGACGAAATGAATGCGCAACGAAAGGCTCAGAATAGGTAACTCATGTTTTCCCTCAACAACGTTTCCAAGTCGTTCGGATCGCTGCAGGTGCTCAAACCAACCACCGTGGATTTTCGCACCGGTGAGTCGACCGTCCTGATTGGCCCAAGCGGTTGTGGCAAAAGCACTTTACTTCGCATCCTAGTCGGGTTGATTGATGCCGATTCGGGTACCATTCTGTTCGATGGGACACCGATTACGTCAAACAACATTCAAAAGCAACGGCAGCGGATGGGATACGTTATCCAGGACGGTGGCCTTTTTCCGCACTTAACCGCGCGTCAAAACGTGGGTTTACTGGCCTCGCATTTGGGTTGGAGCCAGGACAAAGTCAGCAAACGGATCGAGGAGCTAGCTGATTTAACACGCCTGCCCCGCGTTGCATTGGACCGTTATCCAACGCAAATTTCGGGCGGCCAACGCCAGCGAGTAGGAATCATGCGGGCCTTGATGCTAGATCCAGCAGTCATGCTGTTGGATGAACCGATGGGCGCACTCGACCCGTTGGTGAGATTCGATTTGCAGGAGGATTTGTGAAAGATCTTTCGGACGCTCGGCAAAACGTCCATCATGGTCACGCACGATATGGGTGAAGCGGCCTTTTTCGGTGACCGTGTCATGATGCTGGGTGAAGGCGAGGTGGTTCAGGAGGGACGTCTCGAAGAACTGATACAAAATCCCGCCAACGAGTACGTCGCACGCTTTATCAACGCCCAACGGATTCCACAATCATGAAACCGCTATTAACACTGCTCTTAACGTTCGTTTGGGTCAGCTCGCAGTGCGAACTCGCAAACTCCCAAGAGAAGCCCAAGATTCGTGTCGGCTCCAAGAGCTTTACGGAATCCGTGATTTTGGGGGATTTGCTCGCGCATTTGGGAAGGCAATCCGGAGCCGGAGTCGAACATCTCTCCGAGTTGGGCGGCACGCAGGTTCTCTGGAAGGCATTGGTTGGCGGTGACATTGATGCATACGTTGATTACACCGGTACCATCCAAGAGTTGCTCTCTAAACTAGTAGAGCCTGGAGTTGAGCTACGTACCGAATCCGACCTGCGTTCGGCGATGGAGAAATTGGATATCGTTATGTCCGACCGCATCGGATTCAATAACACCTACGCACTAGGTATGCGAGAGGACACCGCCGATAAGCTAGGGATCACTAAGATCAGCGATTTGCGAGATCATCCGGATCTGAAATTCGGGATTAGCGATGAATTCATGGAACGCAATGACTGTTGGAGGCAGTTGCCTGCCAAATACCGGTTGCCGCACAAGGATGTCCGAACGATGGACCACAATCTGGCTTATCGCGGGCTCGAGCACAATTCGATTCAAGTGACTGATCTCTATACCACCGATGCGGAGATCGAATTTTACCGACTGCGAGTACTAGAGGACGATAAAGGGTACTTCCCAACGTATTACTCAGTAATTTTGATGCGAAAGGACCTGGAAAAGCGAGCCCCAAAGGTTGCGGCCGCTTATCGGCAACTGGAAAATGCGATCGATTCCAAAGCGATGACGAGCATGACGGCCAAAGTGCGGCTGGACCGGGAATTGGAGACGAATGTCGCTGCTGCCTTTTTAAACCAACGGTTGAACCTAACTATTCCGTTCCAAGGGGTCGGTGCGATGGCGGAGTGGAGACGGTTTGCGAGCCGATTTTTAAAGACAACGCTTGAGCATCTCTTTTTGGTGTCTGTCTCGTTGACACTGGCAATTGCAACGGCAATTCCACTTGGGATAGCGTCGGCAAAGAACGAGGCGTTTGGTCAGACAATACTCGGGGTGGTTGGAGTCATCCAGACGCTGCCATCCATGGCGATTCTGGTGTTTATGATTCCGGTATTTGGTTTGGGGGCATATCCTGCGATTGCTGCTTTGTTCTTTTACAGTCTTTTACCGATCGTCCGAAATACCTACGCTGGCTTGACGCAGATACCCAAGGCGACGATTGAATCCGCCGAAGTGCTAGGACTGGGCAGCCGAGCCCGGTTGCGATTGGTGGAGTTGCCATTAGCATTGCCGTCGATATTGTCCGGCATCAAGACAGCAGCGGTCATCAACGTAGGCACGGCAACGATTGGAGCTTTTATCGGTGCGGGCGGATACGGTGCTCCCATTTTGACCGGCATTCGATTGTCGAGCATCCCGCTAATTTTGCAGGGTGCGGTGCCAGCGGCACTTTTGGCGTTGATTGTCCAATATGGATTTTCGATGGTAGAACGACGGTTTGTTTCGCCCGGTTTGCAACGCGGATAGTGTTGTAGTTATTCTTTTGCAAACTGACTTTCTGTTTCTTTCAAACCCGATTCTTCAAACCCCAATTCATTGTTGCCGACCATGAGCCAATCCGATCCTGATATCTCCCTACGTGACTTCCAGTCTTTGATCCGTCGGATGTATTACGAAAAGGATGCGGAACGAGGCGTTTCGGGAACTTTTATGTGGCTTATGGAAGAGATGGGTGAACTGGCCACCGCCTTGCGTACAGGAAACGATCGAGACAATCTCGAAGAGGAATTTGCTGACGTTGTCGCTTGGCTGACAACGATTGCAAACGTAGCAGGAGTTGACCTCAGCGCTGCATTGCAAAAAAAATATGGCAGAGGATGCCCTGGGTGCGGACTGTTTACCTGCGAATGTCCGTTTGACGAAAAACCCTAAATGCTTAACCGATCGAAACCTCGATCGTGGACTACTGGGAATCTCGATTGCATATTAATCTTGGTGCAGAGGTGATGCCGAGACCTCGACACCGTGAGGATTAAACATTCAGTGATCTAATTGCTTCTCGGGTTTCAGGAAGGATCGGAGCCCAGGCGGCAGCAGACAGCCGCCGCTCTAATGCCTCATGCTCCATGATCGCTTCGTATAGTTTTTTCATTTCGTGCCACATCCCCATTGTCTCACTGGACAACGTACCGCAGTACTCAAAATCGTCTAGTTGCTCGCTCAAAGCGACACACCTGAGAACTATGCTCAGATGTTGATCCAACGCTTTGGTCACGTGTGGATCTTGGTCATTGTTTGGGCCAGGGACATAACCAAATGTCTCTTCCAAACGAAATTGGCCAGACAGTTCCTCACGAAGCCGACGCAAAAGTGTCCCTGCCTCTTGTTCGATCCAGTCGGCGCAAAACGGTTCTTGTGCATACGAGCCAAGCGTATTGACGTCATCCCAAAGAGGCGAATTGCACTCTTTAAGCTCGTTCATGAACGCACTATTCACAACTCGGGCGAATCCAAATGAAGTCATCGCAACACCTCTTTGATAGGTAAGTCTGAGATTGGCATGAAAAACACGGCGTCCGCGGTTAAGCGATGCGCATTCGACAATTCAAGTACTTCAAGTTGACGGGCCAGATTCAGACGACTGTCGTCGCCGAAAGCCAGTTCTCACGCTGCATTGCATGAACCTAGCAGATCCGAAACCAACTTGCAACTTTTTTAGACCGAAGTGCGAATTGCTTGGTCTAAGTCGGCAATCAAGTCATCCGGATCCTCGAGCCCTACCGAAATCCGAATCAGCGAATCGGTGATCCCAAACTTTGCCTTAGCCTCGGAATCATAGCTGGCATGCGACATGGAAGCTGGCTGCTCAATAAGCGATTCGACTGCCCCTAAACTGACCGCCAAACCGAATAGCTTGGTCGATTGACAAAC
The DNA here is from genome assembly GCA_031368325.1 of Pirellula sp. GTDB lineage: Bacteria > Planctomycetota > Planctomycetia > Pirellulales > Pirellulaceae > JBKCUI01. Next base: position 7,176 of record JANMNR010000674.1, on the reverse strand, counting down.
ACGTTTTGTCTTGTCGAAATCGCCCTTGATCGTGAAAGAAATCATGGCCCCGAACTGCGAACCCATAAATTTTTTGGCACGCTCGTGATGCGTATGGCTAACAAGCCCGGGGTACAGGACGCGCGATACATGTGGGTGTTGCTCAAGCCATTGCGAGATTGCGAGCGATGATTGGCATTGTTCGCGCATTCGCAAATCGAGTGTCTTGATTCCGCGTTGCAACAGAAAGGACTCCAGCGCTCCCAAAACTCCGCCCGTCGCGTTTTGGATGAAGTAAAGTTGTTTGTGGAGTTCGATATCTCGAGTTGCTAAAACACCAGACAAGCAATCGCTGTGTCCGCCCAAGTATTTGGTCGCCGAGTGCATGACAATGTCAGCGCCCAATTCCAACGGACGCAAAATAGCTGGCGGAGCAAACGTACTATCCACTCCAAGCAACGCGCCACCCCGATGCGCAATGTCTGCAATTGCAGGAATATCAGGAATAGTCATCATCGGATTGCCAATGCTCTCGATCCAAACCATTTTGGTATTGGGGCGCATCGCGGCTCGCACTTGATCCGCATCGTCAGCAGGAGCGAGTGTCACCTCGATTCCACTTCGATTGCAGATCTTGTGCAGGAGCCGATAGGTTCCGCCATAAATATCGCAGCCGGCAACGACATGATCTCCGCTTTTTAGCAGCATCGTCGAACAATGAGTCGCCGCCATACCCGACGAAAAGGCCAAGGCGCCAGCAGCCCCCTCCAAATCTGCGAGTGTCCGTTCGACTGCCGAACGCGTTGGCGATCCGCTTCGTGAATAATCAAACTGCCCCCAAACGCCAGCACCTGGCTGGATGAAGGTCGTTGCCAAATGGATTGGAGTTACCACAGCTCCAGTAGCAGGATCGGGCTCATTGCCAACATGAATCGCGCGGGTTCGAAACTTCATACCTCAAGTGCCTGCCTTAAGTCCGCGATCAAATCTGCGGAGTCCTCGATTCCACATGCCATACGAATCATGTTGTCGCTAATGCCAAATCGCGCTCGGTCCTCGGGCGAATAATCAAAGTAGCTCATCACATACGGCTGTTCGATCAGCGACTCCACGCCCCCTAGACTCGGTGCAATCTTTGGAATGGTACATGCATCGATGATGGCGCCCGTCTCTTTCCAATCAGCCCCGCGAACGAGGAAAGTAATCAATCCTCCGAAGCCCTTCATCGTTCGCTTGGCTACCTCATGACTCGGGTGCGATTTGAGACCTGGATAATACACCTTTTCGATGCGTGGATGACTTTCCAAGAACTCGGCCACGCGTTGACCATTCTCATTGTGTCGCTCCATTCGCAACGCAAACGTCTTCAGCCCGCGTTCGAGCAAATACATGTTGTGGGGCGAGTTGATTCCTCCGAGAATGCCCCGCAGCTTGCGCACGTCAGCTAGCTTTTCCTTTGAACCGCAAATAACGCCGGCGAGCAAATCATTGTGGCCGCCCATATACTTCGTGGCAGAATGCCAAACATAGTCGACCCCGTATTCAATTGGTCGAACGTTGTAAGGAGTTGCCAACGTCGCATCGATGAGTGTCTCTACCTGACGAGATTTCCCAAGAGCAACAAACTGTTCTAGATCGATAACGCTGAGATGCGGGTTGGTCGGTGATTCGCTGATTAGCAATTTGGTGCGGCTGTTGATCGCAGCGTCCATCGCTTCAAAATCACCCGTCTTAACTTGGTGTGTAACGATTCCAAAACGCGATAAGTGCTTGGAACAAAATTCGCGACTGCGGTGATAACACTGGTCAAAGATGACGATCTCATCCCCGGCACTCAGCTTTGCCATCAGCAGGCCAACTATGGCCGCCATCCCACTAGAAAAAATGATCGCCTCATCGGTGGCGTCCAACGCGGCAAGTTTGCGTTCAACCACCTTTTCATTGGGATTACCGTAGCGACCATACTCCTCACGATCCTGCTTTTGCTGGATGTAGTCGATGATGCTCTGCGTCGAATCGAACGTAAAAGTACTGCTGCAGCAAATGGAATCGGTGATCGCATCGCTCGGTTTGCGACGCGCCTCGCCAGCATGCACGCTGGTGGTACTCAATCCTGCTCGATTGGCGGAAATGGGTGGTGGCGTGTCCGCGTTCGACTGCGAAGAGGCTTTGTTGGTGTCGATATTGTTCTGGTCCACAATGGTTGCGTTTTCCATGTGCTGATGCTGATCATTCGAAAGGCAGAAAAAATCGTATGACTTCAGAATTGCGACCTGGCTGGTCGCTGAAGTTAGAAAGCTACCCAATCTTTAGAAGCGATGTTGGAACACGGCTTCGGGGAAGCTCTGGAACATCAGTGGCTATTTAGCAGTTAGGCTGCAAGCGGCCGCAAATCCCTTGACTCGCTAGATTCTAACTTGCTTTGAATTCGGCATCAAGGATCTTTACAACATTCGTTTGGCGTCATCCACCATGTACATCGTATTGCATCCAGGGCAGCTCAAATACCAGGCGTAATAGTAGCTTTGGCCCGGTTTGGGTGTTTTGGCTTTGGTGGGCTTTTTGACAATCGGCGTACCGCATTTTCGGCACGGCTCACCCGCTTCTTTGTGGGTGATATTGCTGGCAGCCGACTTTGGGCCCGGTGTGTCGACAGTGCGAGTGGAAAGCTGGCTGGCCGTCGGCGCTGTTCCGCCATTGGCTAAAATCTCGCGAATGTAGCCTTCGTCCGGAACCGTGTCGTACGACTGAGCGGCCGCTACCGCTAATTCGTCACATCGTTCGTTTTCAGGGACCCCCGCATGGCCTTTGACCCATTTAAATCGCACCTGATGCTTGGCATAAATGGCCAAAAACCTGGCCCAAAGATCGGCATTCTTGGCCTTGTCCGTCTTGGTCCGATACCAATTGTTTTTGCTCCATTTGTGAACGGAACCCTTTTCGACCGAGTCGACGACATATTTGGAATCGCTATACAGCGTAACGCGACATGGCTTCGTCAGCGCCTCCAGTCCAACGATAACTCCCATGAGCTCCATTCGATTGTTCGTCGTCCGTTGAAAGCCGCCCGATAGCTCCTTTCGATGTTTGCCAGCCATCAAAACCACACCATATCCACCAGGGCCGGGGTTAGGTTCCGCAGCACCATCGGTGTAAATCACCACATGACTCATGGGGGAATCTTCGGACTCGGTAACTTGTTCAGCCATAGACTAGATTTCGATGCGTTCGATTTTAAACGGAACGGCGCAACACCGTCCGGTCAGGAAGGAAGGCGATGCGAACCTTAAGTTGGCAAAGCTCCATAAATGGGACGATGTTTCGTGTATCCACCATCCGTTGTCAAAACCTCACCAGCACACCAACACTCCTTGGCCCAAAAGTACATTGTCGCGGCCGAAATGTGCTTGGGCTCAGTTAAAGCCCCCATTGGCATTGCATCGGCAACGGCTTGCAAACGCCCGGCACTGGTTGGATTCTGGGCTGCCATCGGCCCTCGCAATGGCGATGGCGCCAGGCCATTGAGTACGACACCATACTTCTCGACAAAGTGCCTTGATTGCAATCGCAGGAAGTTCAGCAAGCCCCCCTTGGACTCCTCATAGGCGGAACTGGCTCGCCCCTCAGCGCCCACCGTCGCCGAGGTCGAAAGCACAATCACACCTCGGCAGCCAGGCACGAACGCGCCTGTCTTCACTCCGTGCTTGATGACATTATGTGCGCCCCACAAATTGACTTCGCACGCCCCCATGACGTCCTCCTTGGTCAAGTCCTCTGGAGGTGTCAGGGGTTTCGGCGAAATTCCCGCTGTGTGCATAAAGTACTGTATGCCCGGATGCCGCTCAAAAAACTGATGAACCGCTTGTTCGCCGGTTATGTCGACCGTTTCGGCTACCACCTCGGTTTTGCCACCGCTTTGCTGTGCGATCGAACTCGCGAAATCTGATAAAGCCATCTTGCTAGTGCCAACACCGATCGTCGGGAACTGGTCCACGAGAATTAGTTTTTTGAGCTTGAGCCACGGAATAACATTGGCCGCCATATGCTGGCCCATCAATCCAACGCCAATAATCAGGGCGGTGGCATCGTTTTCATAGCTAAGAGGGGATGATGACAAGTCGGAAAACTCCTCAGGAAGTGCTTCAGTTAAGTTCAGAACGTTTATAGCTTAACGGTTGATACGCTTTTTGCGAGGTATCAACGGGTTTTGCGGTATCATGGTGCTATGATTTTACACATGGATATGGACGCTTTTTATGCATCGGTCGAGCAACGCGACAATCCATCGCTGTTAGGTAAGCCCGTTGTCGTCGGCGGTTCAGCGGACGGACGCGGAGTCGTGGCTGCATCGAGCTACGAGGCACGTAAATTTGGCGTTTATAGCGCTATGTCAGCTCACCGTGCCAAGCAACTCTGTCCCAACGCAGTATTCATTCGCCCGCGAATTGACCACTACGCATCCGTATCGCGGCAGATTCGCAAAATCCTCGAGGAGTTCACGCCCCTCATCGAACCGCTCTCGCTCGACGAAGCTTTCCTGGATGTAACTGGCAGTGAAAGCCTACTTGGATCCGCCGTCGAGATCGCTCAGCAAATCAAAACTCGCGTGCGCGATCAACTTCATTTGACCGCCTCGATTGGCGTTGCCCCAAACAAATTCCTTGCCAAAATTGCAAGCGATCTCGAAAAACCAAATGGCTTCGTGGTTGTTACCGCGGACCATATCCAATCGTTTCTCGATCCGCTGCCCGTTGGACGCATCTGGGGGGTCGGCAAAGTCACCTCACAAGTTTTTAAACGCTTCGCAATTTCTACAATCGGTCAATTGCGTCAGCTGTCGCGGGAAACACTTCGAGATCTATTCGGCGCATCAGGCGAACACTATTGGTTACTCTCGCACGGGATCGACAACCGTCCGGTTGTAACCGATAGAGAAGCCAAATCGATTTCAAACGAAACGACGTTCTCAGAGGACATTCGAGACCTTGAGGACCTCAAAGCGTGGCTCGTTTCGCTGGTGGAGCAAGTTGCGGGACGGCTGCGAGACCATAACCGAACTGGAAGAACCATCGATTTGAAAATTCGCTTCTCAGATTTCAAAACGTTAACGCGATCGCTGACACTCAGTACCTCGACGAACATCACAAGCGAGTTACTCGAAGCCGGTATCGAGTTGCTTTGCAACCGTCTGCCAAAAGACCACTTACCTGTTCGTTTAATCGGTTTTGGCGTGAGTCAACTCGACGAACCGGGAATGGTCCAATTGCAATTATTCGACCAGGTAGAGCGGAAACAGCAACGCTCACTGGACAAGGTTGCAGATCAGATAGCAAAAAAATTTGGCAAACACGCATTGCATCGTGCAGCTGGGATCAAAAAGCCACCTGAGCCGAATTGATCGTCCGGTTTAGTCACACTCCAAATGAGAGGGCGAGTGGGGCCATCGAAGCGACGGGGACTAGGTGATTGAGTCCATACGTGCGTTGTTGTAGACTTGGTCACCGTTTCCAATGACATTTGACATTCCTCCTCTCCGGGGTTCGATGCATGCGAGTATTTCATGGTTGTTTGCTGATAGCTGTTGTTTACTTGGGGACGCCGCAAATTGGCCGTTCGCAGGAATCTGTAGTGCTGGATCGCACGACTAAAGATCCAAATCCAGTAACCGTGGTAGAAATCAACCGAGAGCTTACGGCCATCGATCGCTATGTGGCCGCGCCGGATCCAAGCTTCAAATGGGAGACCGTGAGCACACAAGTAACACCAGCCGGGACGTTGTTCGTTATCGATCTCAAATCCCAAACTTGGCTGCGCCCCGAAGAAGTAGATAGACCGCTTTGGCAACACTGGCTAACCATATTCAAACCGCAAGGCGCAACGTCCAACAAGGCGTTGATGTTTATCGGAGGAGGCGGCAACGGAAGCGCTCCACCAAAGGGACTGGATTCCAAGTTGGTCGCCGTTGCTGCTGCTACCAAGAGTGTTGTTGCCGAGCTAAAGCAAGTGCCAAACCAACCACTGATTTTTCATGGGGATGGCAAGCCGCGTGTCGAGGACGATTTGATTGGCTACACATGGGATCAGTTTATCAAAACTGGGGACGATCGATGGCCCGCACGCGGCCCCATGACAAAAGCCGTGGTGCGCGCAATGGACACAGTCGAAGCGCTCATGGCTAGCGAGGCGGGTGGTAAATTGGCGGTGAATCAATTTGTTATCGCCGGCGGTTCCAAGCGTGGCTGGACGACATGGATGACAGCTGCAGTCGACAAGCGAGTTGTCGGTATTGCTCCCATGGTCATCGATGTGCTTAACCTGGACGCGTCGATGAGACACCACTTTGGAGCGTATGGATTTTGGGCGCCAGCTATCGACGAATATGTAGACCATCGCATCATGCAACGCCGTGATCTGCCACGATACGCGGAACTGATGCAAATTGAAGATCCCTTTGCCTATCGAAATCGCTTTACCATGCCCAAATGCATCATCAATGCTACTGGCGATCAGTTCTTTTGCCCTGACTCATCGCAATTCTATTTTGACGAACTGCCAGGTGAAAAGAATCTTTGCTACGTCCCTAACACCGAGCATTCGATGAAAGAGTCGGATGCTGTTGAGACGCTGGTCGCATTCCACCACACCATTGTCAACGGGACGCCACGACCTGAGTTTATTTGGAAATTCGACGCGGAGAACAAGCTTGTTGTGCAATGCAAGACGCAACCCAAAAGCGTAACGCTGTGGCAAGCATTGAATGCAAACGCACGCGATTTCCGTGTCGATACGATCGGCAAAGCGTATCAATCCAAGGAACTCAAGGAAACAGGAGACGGTATCTTTGAAGTGCAATTGGTAGCTCCCGAAAAGGGTTGGCAAGCGTCGTTCGTGCAATGCGAATTCGACGTTGGTGCACCGGTCCCGATGCGTCTGAGCACTTCGGTGAAAGTACTGCCAGATGTTCTGCCGCATTTTAGTAAACCCATTCCGAAGAATTGAAAGGCATATCTCAACCCTTTCATGTAACGTACTCGAATCGTAGTTTTGGGCGGGTCGTCGGGCGATAGCCACGCCGGGGAGGGTCACGTGAGCCTAACAAGTTGTGCGAAGCCAATCTTGCCCTCCCCGAAAAACTCGCTTTTGGGTGGTTTCTCGTCCGTCCCAACTTCGGGGGGAGCGTGAGTGTGGTGGTGGTCG